>NZ_JCASIC010000004.1:0-356613 GCF_059685695.1 Telluria sp. PB2R4
GCAGAACCGCAGGGAGAAATCTGTCATCGGTCGAGCGCCAAGCGATGTGCTCGTGTCGATTGATGAAACGATTGAATTTCTCAACATCCAGTTAAAAGCGATCCGGAAGAAGATCAAGGCACATATCGACCGCCATCCCGATCTCAAAGACGACATGAAGCTCTTGACCAGCATTCCTGGCGTCGGATCGGAAACAGGGCACCATATGCTGTCAGTAATGCATACGCATCAATTTCGCTCAGCCGAACAACTAGCTGCCTATCTTGGCTTGGTGCCCGTGGAGCGCCAATCGGGTACTAGCCTTCACGCTCGACCCAAACTCTCCAAGGCCGGACCAAAGACAATACGCGCCGCCCTGTACATGCCCGCTATTACGGCCTTGAAGTGGAATCCACATATACGAGCACTCAAGGAGCGGTTGACCGCCAAAGGCAAGACGCCGATGGCGATCGTCGGTGCCGCTATGCGCAAGCTTGTACACCTCTGCTTCGGTGTGGTGAAGACGAGAACGAGGTATACCCCGGATCACGCCCAGGCTGCTTGACACCCGAGACGGTATCTACAAACGATCACCCCACGAGCTGGTTGCGGATCGCGTAATGCGTCAGTTCCGCGCTGTTCTTGAGCTTCATCTTGGCCAGCAGCCGCGCCCGGTATTCGCTCACCGTCTTCACCGACAGCGACAGTTCGCGCGCGATGTCGCTGACCGACATCCCGGAGGCGATCATGGTCAGGGTCTGGTATTCGCGGTCGGACAAGGCGTCGTGCGGCGGCGCCTCGTGGTCTTCGCCGACCTGGGCCGCCAGGGTCTGGGCCAGTGCGGCGCTGACGTACTTCTGGCCGGCCGCCACCTGGCGGATCGCGGTCACGAGTTCGCGCGGGGCGCTCTGCTTGGTCATGTAGCCGGCCGCGCCGGCCTTCAGCGAACGGATCGCGTACTGGTCTTCGCGGTGCATCGACAGCATCAGCACCGCCAGGTCCGGCTTGTCCTTCTTGATCTGCTTGAGTACCTCGATGCCATTGCGGTCGGGCAGGGAGATGTCGAGCAGCATTACGTGCGGCCGCGCCTTGCCGACCAGCTTGACGGCATCGATGCCGGTCTCGGCTTCGCCCGCGACGATGATGTCGCGCTGCTCGGCCAGGATCTGCTTCAGGCCCTCGCGCACGATCGCATGGTCGTCGGCGATGAATACCCGGATTGTTGCTTTGTCACTCATTCTGGTCTGGTTTGGCAGGGTGTGCCAGCCTGGTCTTGATGGTCACCATCGTGCCACCTCCGGGCGCGGACGACAAGGCCAGCGTTCCGCCGAGCGCCTTGGCGCGCTCGCTCATGCCGCGCAGGCCGAACGAGTGCGGCTTGAGGCGGTCGCCCGGAACGATGCCGCGCCCGTTGTCGCAGATGTTCAGGGTCAGGTGGGCGCGCTGGCGCCGCAATGCCACCGTGACCCGGGTGGCGCCGGCGTGCTTGGCGATATTGGTCAGCGCTTCCTGGAAGATGCGGAACAGGGCGGTGGCATGGTCGTCGTCGAGCACGATGTCGGTCTCTGGACAGCGGAAGATGCAGGCAATGCCCATCTGCTTCTCGAATTCCCTGGCCTGCCATTCGAGCGCCGCCACGATGCCGAGGTCGAGCATGGTCGGGCGCAGGTCGAGCGAGATGCGGTGCACCGCCTCGATCGTGCGGTCGACCAGGTCGTCGAGATAATGCGCCTTTTCCAGCACGGCCGGCTGGCTGTCCGGCAGGCGCGCGGCCAGCATGGCGAGGGCCATCTTGATGGCCGTGAGGTTGCCGCCGAGGTCGTCGTGGATCTCGCGCGCGATGCGCGCCCGTTCCTGTTCCTTGACCTGTTCGATGTGGTCGGTCAGCTCGGCCAGGCGCGCGCGCGAGCGCACCACTTCCTGCTGCTCGCCCTTGCTGGCGGTGATGTTGGTCATGATGCCGTCCCACTGCACCGCGCCGCCGTCGATGGGGTGCGGGGTGGCGCGCAGGTTGATCCACTTGACGTCCTTCCAGGCGTCGATCCAGATCCGGCCTTCCCAGTTCCAGCCCGACATGGCGGCGCGCGACGCCGCCATCGATTCCAGGTAGCCCTTGCGGTCCTCCGGCAGGATCAGGCGCTCGAACAGGGTGGCGTCATGCTGCAGCTCCAGGACCGACAGCCCGAGCAGCGCCGAGCAGCCTTCGCTCAGCCAGGGAAAATCCGACTGCCCGTCGGGGTGCAGCACGAATTGGTACACCAGCCCGGGGGTATTGCGCACGATGGCGTCGAAGCGCGCCTGCGACTGGGCCAGCGCCTGCGCCGAGGCTTGTTCCAGGCTGAGATCGTCGGCGATCGCCAGCAGCAGCGAACGCCCGTCGCGCACGATGCGCAGGAAACACAGCCGCACCGGATAGCTGCTGCCGTCGGCGCGCCGCAGGCGGGTGCGCAGGCTGACCTGGGCGCCGATGTCGTCGCCCAGCCCGTCCAGCAGGCCGGCCAGCGCCGCGCGGTCGAGGCTGGGTGCGAGGACATGGATGTCCATTGCCGCAAGCTGGACGGCATCCATGCCGAGGTTCAGGCGCGCAGCCTGGTTGGCGTCGATCACCGCCAGGGTGGCGCCATCCAGCAAATAGATTTCCGAAGCGGCCGCCTGCATTTCGGCGGCCAGGAAAGGTGTCGGGCTCATGGGTTTTCTGTTTCAGACTGGCCCTGGCGGCGCGCCCGCGAGCGTATCGTGAGCCGTCCGAGCACGCGGACCAGGTGGCCGGGCTGGCGCCCCAGGCGGCGCAGCAGCACGCGCAGGCCGCGGCGCCCGGACGCGAAGGCGGCGCGCAGCGCGCGCACCAGGATCGGGGGGATTGGCGGATTTGCTCGGCTCATGCTGAGCATGATACGGCAAGCGATGCGATGGGGGCGCCGCTGCCGTTACAATAGGGGCATGAACAAGGCATTCGTTAAAGAATCGGACAATGACGACGACGACGCGGAGGCGTTGGCGCTGGCCCAGGCCATTCCCGCCGGCGCCAAGAACTACATCACGCCCGCCGGCTACAAGGCCATCAAGGACGAGCTGCTGCAGCTGATCGACGTCGACCGCCCCGAGGTCGTGAAAGTGGTGCACTGGGCCGCCTCGAACGGCGACCGTTCGGAAAACGGCGACTATATCTACGGCAAGCGCCGCCTGCGCGAGATCGACCGCCGCATCCGCTTTCTCACCAAGCGCATGGATTCGGCCTTCGTGGTCGATCCGAGCGTGCATTACGGCAACGACCAGGTCTTCTTCGGCGCCACCGTGGCCTACCTCAACAAGGCGGGCGAGGAACATACCGTGACCATCGTCGGCATCGACGAGCTCGACCCGCTGCGCGGCAAGATCAGCTGGGTCTCGCCGGTGGCGCGCGCCCTGACCAAGGGGCGCGAAGGGGATGTCATCAGCTTGCAGACCCCGCTCGGTACGGACGAGCTGGAGATACTGTCCGTCGATTATCCGGAACCCATCACGGACTAATGCCTTCATGAACCGTTCCAACGACGCAGTGCGCGACACCGATGTCCTGGCCGCGCTGCGGACTGCCACTGCCTCGCGGCACGAGCGGCTCGACAGCGGCCTGCCCTTGTCCGCAGCCCATCCTTCCCTCGACGATTACGCCGCGCACCTGGTCATGCTGCGCGACTGGCTGGCGCCGCTCGAGCGCTGGCAGGCCGGTTTCACCGACGGCCCCCAGGCCGAGCCCACGCTGCCGGCCACGGCGCGCCTGGGCCTGATTCAGGCCGACCTTGCCGAGCCCGGCATGCCGGAGCCGGCGCCCCTGCGTCCTGCGGTCGACTGGCCGCTGGAAGCCAGCGCCGCCTACCGCTGGGGCGTCGCCTACGTGATCGAAGGTTCGCAGCTGGGCGGTGCCGTCCTGTACGCCAGGCTTTCCACGCCGCTGGCGCCGCACCCGCTGCGCTACCTGCACGGCGAGGAGGGCGGCCCGGGCCCGCGCTGGCGCGCCTTCATGCTGGCCTTGCGCGAGCGCGTCACCACCCCGCAGGAGATCGCCGAGGCCTGCGCCGGGGCCTGCGCGGCGTTCGACGCCATTTTGCTGTCCGCACCGCTGAAAAAACATTAAAAAAAGCCGGCGCGCGGTGTCGATTCCACCTTGCGCCGATCGTCGTCGTATCAAACGGCGGCACACGCTGCCATTCCTGACCACACACCACGGAGGATGCAATGCGATTCATGATTTTGCTGAAAGCGGACAAACACAGTGAAGCCGGCGAGATGCCCGACGAAAAGCTGCTCACGGACATGGGCAAATTCAATGACGAGCTGATCAAGGCCGGCGTGATGGTGTCGGGCGAGGGCCTGCATCCCTCCTCACGCGGCGCGCGCGTGCACTTCGGCAAGGACGGCGCGGTGCGCGTGGTCGACGGCCCCTTCGCCGAGACCAAGGAACTGCTGGCCGGCTTCTGGATCTGGCAGGTGGCATCGAAGGAAGAGGCGATCGACTGGGTCAAGCGGGTGCCGATGCCGATGCTCGGCGGCGAAGCCGAGATCGAGATCCGCCAGATCTTCGACTTGGAAGACTTCGGCGACGCATTGAGCCCGGAACTGCGCGAGCAGGAAGAGCGCCAGCGCGCGGCGCTGGCAGGCTGAGCGTTTGCGCTTCGCGCCCGCAGCGGCTCACTGCCCCGCGGGCGGCTCCCACAGCTCGACCTTGTTGCCCTCGGGGTCGATTACCCAGCCGAACTTGCCGAATTCGGAATCGTCGGCTTTCTCCAGCACATGGCAGCCTTCATCGCGCAAGGCCTGCAGCAGGGCGTCCAGGTCGGCGACCCGGTAGTTGATCATGAAGTTCGCCGTGCCCGGGGAAAAGTGCCCGTTGCCGGCCTGGCCGATCGACCAGACGGTGACGCCCCCATCCGGCTTGCGCGCCTCGTCCGACCACGTGAGTGCGGCGCCGCCCCAGTCCTGCACGTCGACGCCGAGGTGGCGCGCATACCAGGCGCGCAGCGACACCGGGTCTTGCGCGTGGAAGAAGATGCCGCCGATGCCAGTGACCCGTTTCATGATGTTCTCCGATCTGTAGAGAACGGCAACATTATCATTGGGTGCTTCCTGTTGGCAAACCCGAATGTGCCGCTTACTCGAAATAGGTAATTTTTCCGTTTAATTTGATCGTGCCGGCACCAGTTGCCATGTCCTCGCCGCCGGTAAAGCCGCCGCCGCCCGACGCCCTGAAATAGCGTCCGGTGCCGCCGGTGATCTGGAAGCTCGCATTACTGAACACGTATTTGGTTCCTTCGCCAGTGGGCACAAACTGTCCGGCGTAGTTTGCGAAGATAAGTTCACCAGTCTTGGTGACGATGGTGATGCGACCGTCGGTAAAGTTGAACAGCGGGCCGCTGGGCGTGATGCAATCGGTACCGATGAAGACAACGGGTCCAATCGCCGGATCGCCGCCGTGCCCGGTGATCGTGCCGCCCATCTTTGAGGCGCAGCGTAGCGATGGGCCGACCACCTCCTGCACGACGCCGGCGATGACCAGGGGTTTCGTAACGAAGGATTTGGCCGACGCGGAGAACGATGCGCCCAGCATCAGCGAGGCAGCGGCGAGGCGGAGGAACGATTTGTTCATGTGACGCTTTCTTGGGTAAGTAACATCTGCATCGTAATATGGACAAAAAGATAAGCGCGCACGAATGGATGAGCCGGCCCTTGTCCAAGGGCCGCTACCAGGTCTTAGGAGGATGCCGGTGGCGCGCCCGAGGGAGGCGCTGTCGCTGGCATGAGGTCGAGCGCCGCGGCCGGCAGACCAGCGCACCAGCGCTCCCACATCAGGCGCAGCGCGTGCTCGAGACCATCGACGATGCGCGGCACGGTGTCCGCCTGCCACAGCGGCGAACTGGTGCGCAGTCCGGCGCGCAGCTCGGCCAGCGCTGCCAGGTCCCGGCTCGCCGCGATGCCTTTGCGGACGAAGTCGTCGCCATCCTCGGCGACAAATTGCGCCAGGCCGCTGTGCTCGAGGACGGATACAGTCTGCCGTCCGACCATCGTATTGCCGGCCAGCGTCAGCGTGGGCACGCCCATGTACAGTGCGTGGATGCTGGTGGTGCCGCCTGAATACGGGAAGGTGTCGAGGCACAGGTCGATCGCGTTGTACATGGCGAGGTAGTCGCCCATCCCGGCGCGAGGATGAAAGCGGACGCGGTCCATGTCGACGCCTTCGTCCCGCAGCCAGCCGCGCAGTCGTTCGTGCCCGCTGCCGCCCTCGGGCATGCCGGCCAGGATCAGGCGCGCATCGGGCAGCGCGCGCAACAGCCTCCCCCACACGGCGACGACTTCAGGGCTGAACTTGCTGAGCCGGTTGAAGCTGCCGAAAGTCATGAAACCGTTCTTCAGCGCGGGCGGCGGCACGGGCGCGGGCGCGTTCGGGGCTGGTCCGAACGCAAACGCCATGGGCAGTGACACCAGCTTTTCCGTGAACTGCTCGTCGAAGCGTCCAGGCGGCGCCAGGTGCCGGTCGGTCAGCAGGTAATCCATCGTGGCCAGGCCGGTCGTGCCCGGGTAGCCGATCCAGGTGGCCTGCAGCGGCGCCGCCCTTCGTGCGAATACCGGCAGGCGGTTGAAAGCGGTCGGACCGGACAGGTCGATCAGGATATCGATGCCGTCGGCGCGGATCAGGCGCTCGACCGCGATGTCGTCGAGCTCGGCGATGTCGCGCCATTGCGGCACCAGGGCGCGCAGCTGCGCCGTGATGTGGTCGTGCGCCGGAAAATTATAGTAGGCGTACAGGCTCAGTCCCGGGCGCCCGGCAAGCTGCTCGAGTACGGGCTTGATGAAGCTGGCCACTGCGTGGTGGCGGAAGTCACCCGACACGAAGCCGATCCGCAGGCAGCGTCCAGCCTCCCGCGGATTGGCCCACGCTGGCGGAACGCCCAGGGTGGCGGCCTGCGCCTCCAGCAGTTGGCCGTAACGGCGGTGTTCATGGAACAGCTCCGCAGGCGGGACGCCCACCGTATGGCTCAGGCAGAACAACAGGTTGCAGCGTGTGTCGAGATGATCAGGTTTCCTCGCCAGTACGCGGCGGTAGGTGGCGACCGCCTCGTCGGTCTTGCCTTCCAGTTCATAAATCACGGCAAGCAAGTGCCACGCGTCGAGCGAGTCCGGGCTGAGTTCCAGCGCTGTCCTGATGCTGGCATGCGCCTCGTCCAGCAGCCCGAGGTCGGCCAGGGTGCCGGCGAGGCGGGTGTGCGCATCGGCGTTCTCCGGAAGCAGCGCGATCGACTGTTCCAGCACGCTCTTCGCTTCCTGGTACTGCCCGGAGCGCTTGAGCAGCAGGCCGAAGTTGCACAGCGTTTCAGCATCGTCCGGCGCATAGTGCACCGCCCGTCGCATCGCCTGCATGGCATCGTCCAGGTCGCGCTTCTTGTACAGCACGGCGGCAAGCAGCTTCCAGCCGAAACCGTGCTGGGGAAAGCGTTCGGTCAGTGCGCGCGCCGCGTCGCCGGCCGCTTCCAGTTGTCCTTGCGCATACAGGGCAGCGGCGGCCTCGACTTCGCCAGGATCCGGCTCGCCGCCGGCGTCGAGCTGGCGCTCCAAGGCGTCGATCTCCGGGCCTTCCAGTCCGTGCTGGCGGCCGAGCCCGATCAGTTCGGCCGCGGTGCCGAACTGGCGTGCTTCCATCAAGGTGTCGATGTAGGCCAGCCAGTAAGCGGCTTCGCCGGGCGCCGCCTGCAGTGCACTGGCGAAATGGGGGATCGCCGCGCCCGCGTCGCCGGCCCGGCGTTCGAGCAGGCCCAGCCCGAAATGGGCCTGGGCACTTTCCGGTTGGAGGGCGAGGACTGCACGGTACAGCTCGCCCGCCTGGGCGGGCCGGTCGGCATCCGCTTCGTGCAGCGCGGCTTGCAGCGCTTCGTTGGCGAGCCTCTGGATTTCGTCGTTCGACGCTGACATTCTTGGTTCCCGCACGGAAGGCTGGCGACAATGGCTCGGGTTTCTGGCCGTTAAGATAGTCCATGCCCCTGCCACCGTCAAGAATGGGGCTTGGCTTGCATCCTGGTGTCAGGCGCCGCGCTGCCGGGAGAGGAGCACGTTATGGCTTGCAACGAGCGCACGAATGGGTGAGTAGTGCCTTGGGCGTGCAGGCTGCGTGCGGGCCCGGGCGAGGTTCCCGGCCGCCGCTGCCCTTTCACAATCAGGAGCGTTCGCGCTCGACCCGGTTGACCCCCGCCACCCTGCGCAGGTTGCGGATCAGCTGCGCCAGGTGCACCCGGTCTTTCACCTGGATGGTGAAGCGCAGCTGGGTCATCATGTGTTCGTCGTCCTCGTCCATGCCGACGTAGGTGATGTTGGCGTCGGACTCGCCAATCTCGGCCGCCACGCGCGCCAGGATGCCCTTCTCGTTGTTGATGAGCAGGCGGATGCGGCAGTCGAAGCGGCGGTTCAGTTCTTCGCCCCACTGGACGGCGATCCAGCGGTCCGGTTCCTTGGCGCGCACGCGCTTGGCCGGCAGGCAGTCGCCGGTATGCACCACCAGGCCCTGGTCGCGGCGCAGCTGGCCCAGGATCTGGTCGCCCGGGATCGGCAGGCAGCACGGCGCCAACTGCACCGACACGCCTTCGCTGCCGTAGATCGTGACCGGGTCGATGTCGGCGGCGGGCAGGGGCAGGCTGGATGGCTTGTGATCGGGATCGGCGTCCATCAGGCCGAAGATGTGGCGCGCCACCAGTTGCGGCATACGCTTGCCGATGCCGATGTCGGCATACAGCTCTTCCATCGACTTGGCGGACGACTCGGCCAGCAGCTTCTCGACCGTCGCTGGCGGCAGCTCCGGATTGATGTTGCGCGCGGCCAGGGCGCCGGCCAGCAGTTCCTGGCCCAGCTCGACCGATTCGTTGACGTTCACCGTGCGCAGGTAGTGGCGGATCGCGGAGCGCGCCTTGCCGGTGCGGACATAGCTCAGCCAGGTGGGGCTCGGGCGCGATTCCGGATCGGTGACGATCTCGACGATGTCGCCGTTGTGCAGCTCGTTGCGCAGCTGGGCGGGCTCGTTGTTGATCTTGACCGAGACCGTATGGTCGCCAATCCCGGTGTGGATCGAATAGGCGAAGTCGAGCGCGGTGGCGCCGCGCGGCAGCGCGATGATTTTCGATTTCGGCGTGAACACGTAGACCGAATCCGGGAACAGGTCGACCTTGACGTGCTCGAGGAATTCGGCCGAGTCGCCGGTTTGTTGCTGGATGTCGAGCAAGGACTGCAGCCACGCGTGGGTGCGTTGCTGCAGGTCCGACATGTTCGAATCGCCGGTCTTGTACAGCCAGTGCGCCGCCACGCCGGACTCCGCCGTGCGGTGCATCTCCTGGGTGCGGATCTGGAACTCGACCGGCGTGCCATAGGGGCCGATCAGGGTGGTATGCAGCGACTGGTAGCCATTGATCTTGCGGATCGCGATGTAGTCCTTGAACTTGCCGGGCATCGGCTTGTACAGCGCGTGCAGGGTGCCGAGCGCCACGTAACAGTTCGGGACGGTGTCGACCACCACGCGGAAGCCGTACACGTCCAGCACCTGCGAGAACGACAGGTGCTTGTTGCGCATCTTCTTGTAGATGCCGTACAGGGTCTTCTCGCGGCCGTAGACTTCGGCCGTGATGCCGCTGGCGGAGAGCTGGTTCTTGACCGACTCGAGGATCTTCTTGACCACCTCGCGCCGGTTGCCGCGCGCCGCCTTGACGGCCTTGGCCAGCGTGAAGTAGCGCAGCGGGTACAGGTGCGCGAACGACAGGTCCTGCAGTTCGCGGTAGATGCCGTTCAGGCCGAGGCGGTGCGCGATCGGGACGTAGACTTCCATGGTCTCGCGCGAGATGCGGCGGCGCTTGGCCGGCACCATCACGCCCATGGTGCGCATATTGTGCAGGCGGTCGGCGAGCTTGATCAGGATCACACGCACGTCCGAGGCCATGGCCAGCAGCATCTTGCGGAAGTTCTCGGCCTGGGCCTCGACCTGGCTCTGGAATTCGATCTTTTCCAGCTTGGACAGGCCGTCGACCATGTTGGCGACCTGGGCGCCGAAGCGCTCGATCAGCTCGTCTTTCTTGACGTCCTGGTCTTCGATCACGTCGTGCAGCAGCGCGGCCATGATGGCCTGGGCGTCGAGCTTCCACTCGGCACAGATTTCCGCGACGGCGATCGGATGGGAGATGTAGGGCTCGCCCGACTTGCGGACCTGGCCGAGGTGCATCTCGTCGGAGAAGCGGTAGGCTTCCTTGACTTTCTTGAGTTCGGCGGGGGTGAGGTAGTCGGACAGCTTGTTGATGAGCTGCGTGACCGAGGCGACACCCGGAGCGGGCGCCGGTGCCTCGGCTTCTTGCGGTTTGCCCGGGCGCTTGGTCCGGGCAGGGGTGGCTGCGTGGGGCGAGTCCGGGGAAGACAATTTCATACGTTCTATCGATCAGCCAGTGTAGGCACAGAATAACAGAATAACGAAACCCGCCACCCCGGGTATTACATCGGCACCTTCTTCAGCATTTCGACGCCGACTTTACCGGCGGCGATCTCGCGCAGCGCGACGACGGTCGGCTTGTCCTTGGCTTCGACCTTCGGGGTGTGGCCCTGGAGCAGCTGGCGCGCGCGATAGGTCGCGGCCAGGGTCAGCTGGAAGCGGTTAGGGATGTTCTTGAGGCAATCTTCGATGGTGATACGGGCCATGGGGTCACTCCTAAATAGACTAGATCGCGGCAAACCTTGCGGCGCCGCGCCGATATTGCATTCGCTTGCTTAAGTTGCTTGTAGCGCGTGGATTCCCAGCTGGGCAAACAGGTCGGCGTTGCGCGCCGCCTGTTGGGCGAAACGGCAACGTGTCGCTATGACGATCGCCTGCAGTTGCGAGAGGGCGACGTTGAACTCTTCGTTGATGATAGCATACTCGAACTCCGGAGCGTGAGCGATCTCCCCCCCGGCGGCCAGCAGGCGGCGGGTAATGATGTGGGGCTCGTCGGTGCCGCGCTTGTGCAGGCGCTCTTCCAGGGCCTCGATCGACGGCGGCAAAATGAAGATGCCGGCGGCGTCGGGAAACTGCTTCTTCACCTGGCGCGCACCCTGCCAGTCGATCTCCAGCAGGATGTCGGTGCCGTTTCTCATTTCCTGTTCCACGCTCAGGCGGCTGGTGCCGTAGTAGTTGCCGTGGACTTCCGCCCATTCCAGAAACTCGCCGCGGTCGGCGCGCGACACGAAGTCTTCCGCCGTCGTGAAATGGTACTCGCGGCCGTCCTGCTCGCCCGGACGCGGCGGGCGGGTCGTGGTCGAGATCGATAGCTTGATGCCCGGTTCCAGCTTCAGCAGGGCGTTGACCAGGGTCGATTTGCCGGCGCCGCTGGGGGCGGCGACGACGAACAGGCTGCCGGAGAGGGCGGGAGTGATCATATGTGGTTCCTTGTTCTGGTACGAGTGTTCATCATAACGTTGAACGCGTGGGCAAGAAACTTGCCCACCCTACGAAAGCGGTTCGCCGTTCGTAGGGTGGGCGGGTCTCCCGCCCACGCGTTCAAATATCGCCCGCGTATCGTTGCGCGGCGACAACAAATTATTCGAGGTTCTGCACCTGCTCGCGCATCTGCTCGATCAGCAGCTTCAGCTCCATCGACGCATCGGCCAGCTCCTTCACCGACGCCTTGGCGCCCAGCGTGTTCGCCTCGCGGTTCAGTTCCTGCATCATGAAGTCGAGGCGCTTGCCGACCTGGCCGCCCTTCTTCAGGATATGGCGCGTCTCGTTCAGGTGGGCCGACAGGCGCGACAGCTCTTCGGACACGTCGATGCGGATGCCGTACAGCGTCACTTCCTGGCGGATGCGCTCCAGTACCTCCTGGCGCGTCAGGGTCGACGGGTTGCCGTGGCCGGCCAGGCCCAGCGCGTCCTGCATGCGCTCGATGGCCTTCTGCTGGAACTGCGAGATCACCTGCGGAATCAGGGGCGTGATGCGCTTGACGATCGCGTCCATGGAGTCGATACGCGACAGCAGCATCGCTTCCAGCGCCGCGCCTTCGCGCTTGCGGCTGTCGACGAAAGCGGCGACGGTGGTGGCGGTGAGGGCGGCGACATCGCCCTGCAGCGACTCCTGGCCCACGGTCGATTCTTCGATCACGCCGGGCCAGCGCAGCAGTTCGGCCACCGTCATCTGCGGCGCTTGCGCGAAGTGCTTCGTCACTTCAGCCTGCAGGCGCGCGAGGTCGGACAGCAGTTCCGCATTGAGCGCCTGCGAACCGCCGGACGTTTTACGGCCGAACGACAGGCGCACCTCGACCTTGCCGCGCGTGATCGCGGCCATGATTGCGGCGCGCAGGTCGGGTTCGAGTGCGCGCAGGTCGTCGTTGATGCGGAACTGGAGATCGAGGAAGCGTGAATTGACGCTCTTGATCTCGATGGTGAGGGTGCCGGCAGCGCCTTCGCTGGTGGCTACCGCATAACCCGTCATGCTAGAAATGCTCAATGAAGTCCCCGTTCTTATTCTTTACAAAGGCGACATTTATCCCACACAATTGCTGTGTTAAGCAAGGAACACGAATGGCCGCACAGAATAACGCCCCACTGCCTGATGGCCTGGAAATTGCCGGATATCGCATTGTAAAGAAAATTGCGTCCGGTGGGTTCAGTATTGTTTATCTGGCATATGACGCCGAAGGCAACGCGGTCGCCATCAAGGAATACCTGCCCAGCCAGCTCGCCCTGCGCGCGCCGGGCGAGCTCGCGCCCAGCGTGTCCAAGCCCAACCTGCCGGTGTTCCGCATCGGCCTGAAGTGCTTCTTCGAAGAGGGACGGGCGCTGGCGCGCATCGTCCATCCGAACGTGGTGCGGGTGGTGAACTTCTTTCGCGCCCACGAGACGGTGTACATGGTGATGGCCTACGAATCCGGCCACACGCTGCAGGACCACATCGCGCGCCTGCATGCCAAGGGCAGCCGCATGGGCGAAGCCTCGATCCGCCAGCTGTTCAACGGCGTCTGTGCCGGCGTGCGCGAAGTCCACGCCAACAAGCTGCTGCACCTCGACCTGAAACCTGCGAATATCTACCTGCGCAGCGACGGCTCGCCGCTGCTGCTCGACTTCGGTGCGGCGCGCCAGACCATCAACATCGATGCGCCGATGCTGGCGCCGATGTATACCCCGGGCTTCGCGGCGCCCGAGCTGTACAGCAAGGCGGCCGCGCTCGGCCCCTGGACCGACATCTACAGCATCGGCGCGGCCATGTATGCCTGCATGACGCGCACGATGCCGCCGCCGGTCGAAGCGCGCAGGGTCGACGACAAGACCGAAGCCGCGCTGGCAAGACTGGAGGGCAGCTATTCGCCCGAGCTGATCGACATGGTCCGCTCCTGCATGGCGCCCGATCCGCTGGCGCGCCTGCAGAGCGTGTTCGCGATGCAGAAGGTGCTGCAGGCCGCCCCCACGATCGCGCCACAGGCCGAGGAGGACGAGCAGGAAGCGCCGGCAGCCGGCTGGCGCGGCCTCGCCGGGCGCCTGGGATTCAAGCGTAAAGCCTAGGAGAGAACATGCAGTTTTCCGTCTACCAGCAGACCCACATCGGCGGGCGCAAGGTCAACCAGGACCGCATGGGCTACAGCTTCACGCGCGACGCGCTGCTGCTGGTGCTGGCCGACGGCATGGGCGGGCACCTGGCCGGCGAGGTCGCCGCGACCATCGCGCTGCAGACCCTGTCGATGATGTTCCGCATGCAGGCCAAACCCTACGTCAAGAAGCCCGAGCGTTTCCTGGAAGAGGCCTTGACCCAGGCCCACTGGGACATCCTGGCCTATGCCGAAACCCACAAGCTGCCCGAGACGCCGCGCACCACCGTGGTGGCCTGCCTGGTGCAGCACAACTGCGCCGTGTGGGCGCACTGCGGCGACTCGCGCCTGTACTGGGTGCGCCGCAACCAGGTGCTGGCGCGCACGCGCGACCACTCGCACCTCGAACACCTGATCGAGCGCGGCAGGGCGACGGAAGCCGACCGCAATACCCATCCCGACCGCAACAAGCTATGGAACTGCCTCGGCGCCAGCCAGGCGCCCAGGATCGACATCTCGCGCCAGGCCAGCCTCGAACCGGGCGATACCCTGCTGCTGTGTTCCGATGGCCTGTGGGGTATGCTGCCCGAGGCCGAGATCGTGCACCGGCTGTCCACCTCGACCATCGTGCAGGCGGTGCCGGACATGGTGACCATGGCCGCCGCGATCGGCGGCGCGCGCGCCGACAACACGACCGCGCTGGCGATCACCTGGCAGGGCGCGGACGCCAATGGCGCCGTCTCGCCCGGCGTGATCTCGACCCAGATGCTTCCCGAGGACGAGGTCAGCTCGACGATCACCGCCGGCCAGCCGCTCCCCCCGGGCGCCGCCGCCGCAGCCGATGCGTTCGATGAGGCCGAAATCGAAAAAGCGATTGCCGAGATCCGCGAGGCGATCGAAAAATCTTCCCAGTTACTCAAATAAAAAGGCCAATCATGACGTTTGCACAACGCCCGAGCGGGCGCGCGGTCGACCAGCTGCGCAGCATCCGCATCACCCGCCAGTACACGAAGCACGCCGAAGGGTCGGTCCTGATCGAGTGCGGCGACACCAAGGTGATCTGCACCGCCAGCATCGAAGAGAAGGTGCCGGGCTTCCTGAAGGGGAAGGGACAGGGCTGGCTGACGGCCGAATATGGCATGCTGCCGCGTTCGACGCACACCCGCATGGACCGCGAAGCCGCGCGCGGCAAGCAGACCGGCCGCACGCAGGAAATCCAGCGCCTGATCGGCCGCTCGCTGCGCGCCGCCTTCGCACTGGAAGCGTTCGGCGAGCGCACCCTGCACCTGGACTGCGACGTCATCCAGGCCGACGGCGGCACCCGCACCGCCGCGATCACCGGCGCGATGGTGGCGGCCTACGACGCCTTCAATGCGCTGGTGGGGCAGGGCGTGCTGGGGGCGGTGCCGGTGAAGCACTTCGTGGCCGCAATCTCGGTAGGCGTATACCAGGGTACGCCGGTGCTGGACCTGGATTATCTCGAGGATTCGGCTTGCGATACCGACATGAATGTCGTGATGAACGACCAGGGGCATTTCATCGAGGTGCAGGGCACGGCGGAAGGGGCGGCCTTCGATCGCGCCGGGATGAATCGCCTGCTCGACCTGGGGCAGCTGGGGATTACTGAACTCATCACCTTGCAGAAGCAGTCCTTGGGGCTGGCTGCATAAGGAACGGTCTGCATAAGCGCGCCATGGTCCGAAGCGGTAAAATAACCCCCCCCGTTTTATTCACCTGCTGCTGACCACCTGAGCGCCATGACCCAACGCCTGATCCTCGCCTCCAACAACGCCGGCAAACTGAAGGAATTCGCCCAGCTGCTCGAACCGATCGGTTTCGCGCTGCATCCGCAGGGCGAATTCGATGTGCCGGAAGCGGAGGAGCCCTTCGGCACCTTCGTGGAAAACGCATTGGCGAAAGCGCGCCACGCATCGCGCCTGACCGGCCTGCCGGCACTGGCGGACGACTCGGGCGTGTGCGTCAACGCGCTCGGCGGCGCGCCTGGGGTGTATTCGGCCCGCTTCGCCGGCGAACCCAAATCCGACGCCCGCAACAACGAGAAGCTGGTCGCCGACCTGGCCCGGCACGCCGACAAGTCGGCGTATTACTACTGCGTGCTGGTCTATGTGCGCCACGCCGACGATCCACAGCCGGTCATCGCCGACGGCCAGTGGCATGGCGAGATCATCGACACGCCGCGTGGCGCCAATGGTTTCGGCTACGACCCCTACTTCCTGATTCCGTCGCTGGGCAAGACCACCGCCGAACTCGAGCCAGGCGTGAAGAACGCCCATTCGCACCGCGGCCAGGCGTTGCGTGCACTGGTAGAGAAACTGAAATGATTCCGCGCATATGATACCTATTAAAGTCGCCGGCCCGGACACTGGCAAAAGCGCGAGCGAACCGCGCTCCCCGGCCACGACGGCCCTGCAATACCTGCAGCCCGGCGCCCTGAACCTGGCGGCCCTGCCGCCGCTGTCGCTCTACATCCACTTTCCGTGGTGCGTGCGCAAGTGCCCCTACTGCGACTTCAATTCGCACGAGGCCAAGGGCGAGCTGCCGGAAAAAGACTACCTCGACGCCGTGCGCCTCGACCTGGAGCAGTCGCTGCCGATGATCTGGGGCCGCAAGATCCACACGGTCTTCATCGGCGGCGGCACCCCGAGCCTGATGTCGGCCGCCGGCCTGGATCGCCTGCTGTCCGACGTGCGCACCCTGTTGCCGCTGGAGATCGGCGCCGAGATCACCATGGAGGCCAACCCCGGCACCTTCGAGGCCGAGCGCTTCAAGTCCTACCGCGACAGCGGCGTGAACCGCCTGTCGATCGGCATCCAGAGCTTCAACGGCGCCCACCTGAAGGCCCTGGGCCGCATCCACGACGAGGCCGAGGCCCTGCGTGCGGTGGAGATCGCGCGCTCTACTTTCGACAACTTCAATCTCGACCTGATGTTCGCGCTGCCGGGGCAGACACTCGAGCAGGCCCGGCACGACCTGGACACCGCGCTGTCCTTCGCGCCGCCGCACCTGTCGATGTACCACCTGACGATGGAACCGAACACGGTGTTCGCGAAGTATCCGCCGGCACTGCCGGACGACGACCTGAGCGCCGACATGCAGGACATGATTCTCGAGGCCACCGCCGGCGCGGGCTACCGGCACTACGAGGTCTCGGCCTACGCCAGGGAAGGCCGCCAGGCGAAACACAACCTGAACTACTGGGGTTTCGGCGACTACCTGGGCATCGGCGCCGGCGCGCATTCGAAGATCTCGTTCCCGCACCGCGTGCTGCGCCAGGCGCGCTACAAGCAGCCGGGCTCCTTCATCGAGGCCGCCAGGCGCGGCAACCCGGTGCAGGAAGAGCACGAGATCGGACGCGCCGACATGGGCTTCGAGTTCATGCTCAACGCGCTGCGCCTGGTCGACGGCTTCGATCCGAATCTGTTCGGCGAGCGCACCGGCATGAACATCAGCGCCATCGGCAAGGCCCTGAACGAGGCGGAAGGCAAGGGCTTGCTCTACCGGGATCACAAGCTCATCAAGCCGACCGAACTGGGCCAGCGCTTCCTGAACGACCTGCAGGAGATGTTTCTGACCTCGTAGGGGTGATCTGGTCCAGTGGACCGGATCACGCGCATGCCGACCGCGCGTTCAAGCACACCGTGAAGTACCGCGGTGCGTCTGTTCCCTGACAGTTGAACGCGCGGGCGGGGGACCCGCCCACCCTACGACAACCAGACCACGCTCGTCGTCCCATGACGTCAGATTTGTGCCGCACCCGCCAGCGACTCGATGGTGCGCGCCAGTCCCTTGACGACGCGCGCCATGCCCGCGTAATCGGGCTTGTCCGGCGTATCATCGAGCGTGTGGTAGTAGGGATAGCGCAGGAAGGCGGTATCGGTGAGCATCAGGGCAGGGTAGCCGTGCCGGTTGTAGGCGCTGTGGTCCGACAGGGTCACGCCCATCGCGTGGGCCGGCGCCGCCAGGCCCTCGGCCGGGAAATCCGGCCCTGCCTTGAAGGCCGCCAGCGCCTGCCGCACCAGGGCCGAGGATTCGAGCGTGCCCACGAAGGCGATAAAATTGCCGCTGCCCATCTCGTCGCCGGACAACCAGGCTGCTTCCTCGTCGACGAGAAAGACGAACTTCACTTCGGTACCGCGGCCCGGCTGCATGGTCTTGAGCAGGCGCGCCAGTTCCAGCACGGCGGCGGTGCCGCTGCCATTGTCCTTGGCGCCGACGATGAAAATGCGCTCGGGCCTGGCGCCCGGCGCCGTGTTGGATACCGAGACCTCGATGTTGCGCACCTGCTGGCCGCCGGCCTTGTATTCGTGGCTGCGCGGTGCGTAGCCGTAGCCCTGCAGCATGGTCTCGATGTGGCGCGCGGCGCTGCCGTGTCTGGTCGAGGCGATGGCCTCGACATGCGTGCGCAAGCGGACCGACAGGTCGGGGCCGGTGCCGGAGGCGGGCGCGGAATCGGTTTCCAGGGTCAGCGTCGCCAGCACGACCGCAAGCAGGATCGCGATGATGATCTTCCAGTGTGAGCGGGCGAATTTGCGCATGGCAGTCGATGAGGGGGGCCAAGCACGCGCCCCCAAGCGTGCATGCATCCAGTGTAGCCAGCTTGCGAAATCGGCATCGGTTCGATTCCGCGTTTCAATTCAAAAAAAATCGGGCCACGAAGGGCCCGATTTCAAGGGAGCAGACGACAGCTCAGCGCACCGCCACCGGCGTGACGGGCTCGGTCCAGCCGCCGCCCAGCACGCTGTACAGCGTCACCTGGTTCTGCAGGCGCTGCAGGTTGGCGTTCACCGCCAGCAGCTGGGACTGGAACAGGGTGCGCTGGGCGTCCAGCAGTTCGAGATAGTCGGACACGCCATTACGGTAGCGCAGGTCGGCCAGGTTGAAGCGGTCCGCCTCGGCCTCGGCCACCGCGCGCTGCGCACGCAGTTGCTCGCTGAGGGTCGACTGCCCCGCCAGCGCATCCGCCACTTCGCGGAACGCGGTCTGGATCGCGCGTTCGTACTGCGCCACCGCGATGTCGCGCCCGGCGCGGGCCGAGCCCAGCACGGCGGTGTTGCGGCCGTAGTCGAAGATCGGCAGGATCGCCTGTGGTGCGAAGGTCCAGCCGTACGAGCCGCTGTTGAACAGGCCGGAGAGCTCGGTGCTGGCGCTGCCCACGCTGCCCGTCAGGGTGATGCGCGGGAAGAAGTTGGCGCGTGCCGCACCGATGTTGGCGTTGGCCGCGATCAGCTGCTGCTCGGCCGCGCGGATGTCCGGGCGGCTGGCCAGTAGATCCGAAGGAAGTCCGGCCGGCAGGTCGGGCAGCTCGGTGGTCGCCAGCGTGGCGCCGGCAATCGCGGTCGGCGCCACCGGGGCGCCTACCAGCAGGGTCAGCAGGTTGAGATCCTGCGCGCGCTGGCGCTGCTGGGACGCGAGCGTGGCCAGTGCGGTTTCCACCAGCGAACGCGCCTGCTGCACCTCGATGCGCGAGGCCACGCCGTTGTCGAAGCGCAGCTGGATCAGGCGCAGCGATTCCTGGCGTGTGCCCAGGGTCTGCCGGGTGATCGCCAGCAGCTCTTCGTCGGCCAGTACCTGCAGGTAGACATTGGCCACCGACGAGACCAGGCTGATCTGCGCCGACTTGCGCGCTTCTTCGGTCGCCAGGTACTGCGACAATGCGGCTTGCGACAGGTTGCGCACGCGGCCGAACAGGTCCAGCTCGAAGCTTGAAACCGACAGGCCGGCCTGGTAGACGCTGTTGATCGGCTGGTCCTCGCCGGTGGTCTGGCGCGAGCCGCTGACGCCCAGGCCCACCGTCGGCAGGCGGTCGGCGCGGGTGATGCGGTATTGCGCCCGCGCCTGCTCGATGTTGGCGATCGAGACGCGCAGGTCGCGGTTATTGACCAGCGCCTGCTCGATCAGGCCGCGCAGGCGCGCGTCCGGGAAGAAGCGCTGCCAGGCGATCGTGGACGGCGCCTCGTTGGCCACCTGGGCGGCCGGTGCGCTGGCCGCCTTGGCCAGTTCGGGAAATGCGTCGGCCACCGGCGCTTGCGGGCGCTCGTACTTCGGCGCCAGCGACATGCAGCCTGCCAGCGTCAGCGCCAGTGCCAGGGGTGTCAACCGGGTCAGTGTATTCATCGTCTCAATCATGGTTTCGTTCCTTCGACTGCCGGTTCAACAATGACTTCATGCGCGTGCTCGTGCGGTTGAGGCTTGCGGCCCTTGAACAGCTTGCGGACCACCACGAAGAACATCGGCACGAACAGCACGCCCAGCGTGGAAGCCGTAATCATACCGCCCATCACGCCCGTACCGATCGCGCGCTGCGAAGCAGAGCCGGCGCCGCCCGCGATCACCAGCGGCAGCACGCCGAGGATGAAGGCCAGCGAGGTCATGATGATCGGGCGGAAGCGCAGGTGCGCCGCCTCGATCGCCGCGTCCATCGGCGACTTGCCCTGCGCCTGCAGGTCCTTCGCGAATTCGATGATCAGGACCGCGTTCTTCGCCGCCAGACCGACGATGGTCACCAGGCCGATCTTGAAGTACACGTCGTTCGGATAGCCGCGCATCAGCGCCGCCAGCACCGCACCGAGGATACCAAACGGCACCACCAGCAGCACCGACACCGGAATGGTCCAGCTTTCATACAACGCCGCCAGGGCCAGGAAAATCGCCAGCAGCGAGAAGGCCATCAGGATGCCCATGGTGCCGCCCGAGAGCTGTTCTTCGCGCGACTGGCCGGTCCATTCGAAGGCGAAGCCGGCCGGCAGCTGGCCCGCCAGCTTCTCCATCTCGGCCAGCGCGTCGCCGGTCGAATAACCCGGCTTGGCGTCGCCCGAGATGCTCATCGCCGGATAGCCGTTGTAGCGCAGCGTCTGCATTGGGCCGGTGACCCATTTGGTCGACGCGAACGAGGACAGCGGCACCGGCTGGCCCTGGGCATTGAGGGCGTTCAGGCGCAGCAGGTCGTCCGGCTGCATGCGGTCTTTCGCATCGGCCTGCACCACCACGCGCTGCAGGCGGCCGGCGTTCGGGAAATCGTTCACGTAGCTCGAGCCGAGCGAGGTCGAGATCGCGGTGTTGATCGCATCGAAGCTCACGCCCAGCGCCTGCGCCTTGTCGCGGTCGATGTCGAGCATGACCTGCGGCGCGTCTTCCAGGCCTTCCGGACGCACGCCGGCCAGGACCGGGCTTTGCGCCGCCATGCCGAGCAGCTGGTTGCGTGCCGCCAGCAGGGCGTTGTGACCGTTGCCGCCGCGGTCCTGCAGGCGGAAGCTGAAACCGGTGCCGCGTCCCAGTTCGGGAATCGGCGGCGGCGACAGCGCGAAGATGAAGGCATCGCGCACGCCGGACAGGCCGCCGATGATGCGATTGGCCACCGAGCCGGCGTCCGAACCCTCGGCCTTGCGCTCGCTCCAGTCCTTCAGCGGGATGAAGGCCAGCGCCATGTTCTGGCCGGCGCCCGAGAACGAGAAGCCCAGTACGCTGACCATGTTGGCCACTTCCGGCTGCTTCATGATGAAGGCTTCGGCGGTGCGCATCACTTCGTTGGTGCGCTCCAGCGTGGCGCCCGGCGGCAGCTGCACGTTGGCGATCACGTAGCCCTGGTCTTCGTTCGGCAGGAACGAGCTCGGCATGCGGGTGAAGAACAGCGCGACCAGGCCGCAGACCAGCACGAAGGCCACCAGCGCACGGCCGGAATGGCGAATCAACTTGCCGACCCAGCCTTCGTAGCCCTTGGCGGTCTTGCCGAAGCGGCGGTTGAACCAGCCGAAGAAGCCGCGCTTCTCGTGGTGGTGACCGGCTTCGACCGGCTTCAGGAAGTGCGCGCACAGCGCCGGCGTCAGCGACAGCGCCAGGAAGGCCGAGAAGGCGATCGACGACACCATGACCACCGAGAACTGGCGGTAGATGTTACCCACCGCGCCGCCGAAGAAGGCCAGCGGCACGAACACCGACATCAGCACCACGGTCACGCCGATGATGGCGCCCGAGATCTGGCCCATGGCCTTGCGGGTCGCCTGCAGCGGCGGCAGGCCTTCCTCGCTCATGATGCGCTCGACGTTCTCGACGACCACGATCGCATCGTCGACCACGATACCGATCACCAGCACCATGCCGAACATGGTCAGCACGTTGATCGAATAGCCCAGCGCCAGCAGCGTGCCCAGTGAGCCGAGCAGCGCCACCGGGACCACGATGGTCGGGATGATCGTGTAGCGGAAGTTCTGCAGGAACAGGTACATCACCAGGAACACCAGCACCAGCGCCTCGACCAGGGTATGCAGCACCTGCTCGATCGAGATGTCGATGAATTTCGAGCTGTCGAACGGCACGGTGGCCTTGACGCCGGCCGGGAAGAACTTCGACAGTTCATCCATGCGCTCGCGCACCAGGCGCGCCGTTTCCAGCGCGTTGCCCGATGGCGCGAGCTGCACGCCGATACCGGTGGACGGCTTGCCGTTCAGGCGCGCCGAGGTGCCGTAGCCCTGGGCGCCGATCTCGATGCGGGCCACGTCCTTCAGGCGGACGGTCGAGCCGTCCGGGTTCGCGCGCAGCACGATGTTGCCGAACTGCTCGACGGTGGAGAGCTGGCCGGTCACCACCACGGTCGCGGTGATTTCCTGGCCCTGGGCCAGCGGCAGTTCGCCGATGGTGCCCGAGGCCACCTGGGCGTTCTGGCTGCGGATCGCGTTGTTCACATCCGCCGGCGACAGGCGCAGGCCCACCAGCTTGGCCGGGTCGATCCAGACGCGCATGGCGCGCTCGGTGCCGAACAGCTGCGCGGTACCCACGCCCTTGATGCGCTGGATCTCGGGCAGCACGGTGCGCGAGGCGTAGTCGCCCAGCGCGATCGGGTCCCACTTCGGATCGTCGGACGAGAGGATGGTAAACAGCAGGAAGTTGGCGCGCACCTTGTCGACGCGCACGCCCTGCTGGTTCACCGCCGCCGGCAGGCGCGGGGACGCGCGCGACAGGCGGTTCTGGACGTCCACCTGGGCGAGCTCGGGGTTGGTGCCGGTTTCAAAGGTCAGGGTGATCGAGCCGCTGCCGTTGGCGGTGCTGCTCGATTCCATGTAGACGAGCCCCGGCGAGCCGTTCATCTCGCGTTCGATGACGGAGATGACCGAGTCTTCCAGGGTCTGTGCCGAGGCGCCCGGATAGGCGGCGTTGATCACGATCGATGGCGGAGCCACGTTCGGATACTGGGCGATCGGCAGCTGGGTGATCGAAACCGCGCCGATCACCATGATGAACAGCGCGATCACCCAGGCAAAAATGGGGCGGTCAATAAAAAAACGTGCCATTGAAGTATTCCTGTTCTTTTCTTGCGGCGCTTAGCGGCGCTTATCGGCCACTGGTGCCTGCGGCAGGGGCGGCGGCGGTGGCAGGCGCCTGCGTGCCCGCTGCCGTCGAAGTCCATGGCACGGCCTTCACCGGGGTACCCGGCGGCAGCATCTGCAGCTTCTGGAAGCCGTCGACCATCACGCGTTCGCCTTCCTTCAGGCCTTCGGTGACGATCCAGCTGGAACCTTGCTGCGAGCCGATCTTGACGGTGCGCTGGGCCGGCTTGTTGTCCGCGCCGACGACCATCAGGGTATCGCCCTGCGGGCCGCCACGGGTGACTGCCTGCTGCGGCACCACGATCCCGTTCGGGATCTCGGCCTGCGCCAGGCGCACGCGCACGTACTGGCCCGGCAGCAGGGCGTTGTCGGGATTCGGCACCGTGGCGCGCAGGGTGACCTGGCCGGTGCCCGGGTCGACGGTGATGTCCGAGAACTGCAGGCTGCCGCGGGCGGCCATTTCGGTGCCGTCGTCCAGGATCACGCTGACCGGGGCGTTCTTGCCGCCGCCGCCGGCCTGCTTGCGCAGGCGCTGCAGTTCGCTGGCGGACTGCGTGATGTTCAGGTACATCGGGTTGGTCTGCTGGATCAGCGCCATTTCGGTGGCCTGGGTGCTCGATACCAGCGCGCCTTCGGTCACCAGCGCGCGGCCGATGCGGCCCGAGATCGGCGCATACACGTTGGCATAACCGGTATTGATCTGGGCAATGCGCACCTGGGCCTTGGCAGCCGCCACGGCGGCTTCCGCCTGCTTCTGCGCGGCCACGGCGTTGGTGTATTCCTGCTTGCTGATGGCGTTCGCTTCCACCAGCGGCTTGTAGCGCTCGGCCTGGGACGTGGCCTGGTTCAGGGTCGCCTGGGCGCTGCCGACGTCGGCCTGGGCTGCGGCGAGGCGCGCCTGGTACGGGGCCGGATCGATCTGGAACAGGGACTGGCCCTGCTTGACTTCGCTGCCTTCGGTGAACAGGCGCTTGAGCACCACGCCGTCCACGCGCGCACGGACCTGGGCGGTACGGACCGGCTCGGCGCGCGCCGGCAGTTCGGTCAGCAGCGCGACCGGTTCGTACTTGGTGGTGATGACGCCGACTTCCGGCGCCGGCATGCCGCCGCCCGGCGCGCCGGCGGCCGGGGCATCTTTCTTGCCACAGCCCGACAGCAGGGCGATCGCAACCAGGGTGCCGGCGGCGATGCGAGTCAGGGACAGGGAGGAGTGTTCTGAGCGCATTACGTATGCTTCCTTCTCATTGTTGTTTCAATATTCGCCGCAGCTTCGGCCGCACACGAATTGTTACTGGCTTTTGGGGACAGTTTTATATACTATCACGGCTGTATGTTTATTGCTGGAGCGCCCCTTCAAATGGGAGAGCACGAAAAAAATGGCACGTAAAACCAAGGCGGAGGCTGCGGCGACCCGCGACAGCATCCTGGACGCTGCAGAAAAATTGTTCGCGGAACAAGGGGTTTCGAGAACAACTTTACAACATATTGCGAGCGCTGCGGGCGTGACGCGCGGTGCAATCTATTGGCATTTCCTGGACAAGGGCGCGCTGTTCAACGCCATGTTCGACCGTGCCAAGATGCCGATGGACGAGGCGATGCAGCAGCTCGACAGCCAGCGCGACGTCAAGGACCCCTTGCTGTGCCTGCGCGACGACATGATGACGGTGCTGCGCATCGTGGTGGAAGACGACAAGGCGCGCCGCGTGTTCGAGATTGCCACCCTGAAGACGGAATTCATCGACGAGGTGGATTCGGTGCGCGCGCGCCGGCGCGAATCGATCGGCCTGTGGCAGGACCGCATGGAAGCGCACCTGAAGCAGGCGCAGGAGAAGGGCATGCTGCGCCCGGGCGTGACCACGCTGGCGGCCGCCCAGGGCGGCTGGATCATGATCGATGGGCTGATCCGCAACTGGATCTTCGAGCCGACCTGGTTTGACCTGCAGGAGCTGGGCGGGACGGTGATCGATACCTACCTGGACGGCTTGCGGGCCGCCTGATATGAAAAACGCGCCTCGAAGGCGCGTTTTCTTTTTACTTCTTCATCTCTTCGATCATCTTCTTCAGCTTGATCGAGTCGGCCACGAAGGCGCGGATGCCTTCGGCCAGCTTCTCCGTGCCCATCGCGTCTTCATTGAGCATGAAGCGGAAGGTCTTTTCGTCGATGGCGATCTTCTGGATATCGGCGTTCGCCGCATTCGCGTCCGCGCTCAGCTTGCGCTCCAGCGGCGCGTCGCTGTCGGCCAGCTTCTGCAGCAGGTCCGGCGAGATGGTCAAGAGGTCGCAGCCGGCCAGTTCCTGGATCTGCGAGGTATTGCGGAAGCTCGCGCCCATCACTTCGGTCTTGTAGCCGAACTTGCGGTAGTACTGGTAGATGCGCTTGACCGACTGCACGCCCGGATCGTCGGCGCCCTGGTACTCAAGACCGCTCGATTTCTTGTACCAGTCGTAGATGCGGCCGACGAAAGGCGAGATCAGCTGCACGCCGGCTTCGGCGCAGGCGATGGCCTGGCACAGCGAGAACAGCAGGGTCAGGTTGCAGTGGATGCCGTCCTTTTCCAGGATCTCGGCGGCACGGATGCCTTCCCAGGTCGACGCGATCTTGATCAGGACGCGCTCGCGCGACACGCCCGCCTTTTCGTACAGGGCGATCAGCTCGCGGCCTTTCGCGACCGTTGCTTCGGTGTCGAAGGAGAGGGCGGCATCGATCTCGGTCGAGACGCGGCCCGGCACGTACTTCAGGATTTCGACGCCGAAACCGATCAGCAGGTTGTCGACGATTTCATCGACCGTCGCGTGCGGCGCGTCGGCAATGGCTTTTTCCAGCAGCGGGCGGTATTCCGGCTTCTGCACGGCCTTCAGGATCAGCGACGGGTTGGTGGTCGCATCCTGCGGCGCGTAGGCCTTGATCGACTGGAAGTCGCCGGTGTCGGCGACCACGGTGGTGTACTGCTTGAGCTGTTCGAGTTGGTTCATGGCGAGAAATCCAGAGGAAAAGTTGGTTTCGTAGGGTGGGCGGGTTTCCTGCCCACGCGTTCAACCGGCTTTTGTGCGACCGCGCACGCTGCAGTTGAACGCGTGGGCAAGGGACTTGCCCACCCTACGAATTACGAAAAATCGGTGCCGTCGATGAAGGCGGCGAGCATGTCTTCCAGGCCGGCGCGGTCTTCATCCGAGAAGCGGCCAGGTACGGGGCTGTCGATGTCGAACACGCCCAGCAGTTCGCCATCCTTGATCACCGGAATCACGATTTCGGACGCGGACGCCGAATCGCAGGCGATGTGGCCCGGGAAGGCGTGCACGTCCGGCACGACGATGGTCTTGCGCTCGACCGCGCTGGTCCCGCAGACGCCGCGCCCGAAGGGAATGCGGGCGCAGGCCGGCTTGCCCTGGAAGGCGCCGACCAGCAGGTCCTGGCCGTCGCCCTTGCGGGCCGGGACGGTGAAGTAGAAGCCGGCCCAGTTCAGGTCGGCGAGGGTGTCATAGACGAGGGCGGAGAACTGCGCGGCATTCGCCATCAGGTTGCGTTCGCCTTCGAGGACGCTCTCGACCTGGCGCACCAGCAGGGCGTAGTCGGGGCGGGAGCTGCGTTCGGGATTGATGTGCATTGCGGTACCCGGGAGTGCTATGGAAACCGGGTATTTTACACCTGTGGCGGGTTGGGGGCGTCCGCCCTAGCCAATGAAGGAATCGAACTGCATGTCGAATTCCTGCAGCGCCTTCTGCGCGTTCTGCATTTTCTTGCGGAACTCCGGCCCGCGCTGCAGCGCCAGCCCTACCGCCAGCACGTCGATCACCACCAGGTAGGCCAGCCGCGCCGAGATCGGGGTATAGGGGTCGATCGCAAACACCAGGTCGATCGGGATGAACAGCGTGGCGATTTCCGCCAGCGGCGTACCCGAGGGCGCCAGCACGATCACGTCGGCCCCGCCGCGGCGCGCCAGCTTGGCCGAGCGGGTGAGCGCCGGATTGTTGCCGCGCTGCGAAATCGCCACCACCGCGTCGCCCTGGCGCAGCAGCGCCGCCGCGATCGAATGGATCGCCGGGTCGGTATACGCCACTGTCGGCACGCCCGAGCGGAAGAACTTGTGCTGGGCGTCGCAGGCGACAAAACCCGACGAGCCCTGGCCGTAGAACTCGATCTTGTTGGCGCGCGACAGGATGTCGAGCGCCTTCTGCACCAGTTCGGGCTTGAGGTTGTTGCGCAGGTCGAGCAGGGTGTTGATCGAGCGGCTGCAGATCTTGTTCACCAGGTCGGCCGCCAGGTCGTCCGGCGCCGGTTGCTCGTTCGCGCCCGGCAGCGCCAGCGCCAGGCCCTGCGCCAGCTTGAGCTTGAACTCGTGCCAGCCGTCGTAGCCGAGCGTGCGGCAGAAGCGCACCACGGTCGGCTCGGACACCTGGGCGTTCTTCGCCAGGGCCGTGATGTTCTGGCTGACCACGCTGGATGGCGCGGCCAGTACGGCGAGCGCCACCTTGCGCTCGGATTTCGAGAGCGAATCGAGCTGGGTGCGGATGGAGTCGAGCAGCATGATCGTAATGGACGCTTAATCTTCGGGGAGGACTTCTTCGCGCCACTGCAGCCCGTCGCGCCCGATCAGCGCGCTCGAGGCGGCAGGGCCCCAGGTACCCGACGTGTAGGGTACCGGCGCGCTGTCGTCCTGTTCCCAATGCGCCAGGATCGGCTCGACCCATTCCCACGCGGCTTCGAGCTCGTCGCCGCGCATGAACAGGGTCAGCTGGCCGCGCAGCACGTCGACCAGCAGGCGCTCGTAGGCTTCCATGCGCGGGCTGGTGAACTGTTCGCGGAAATCGAGCTCGAGCTCGGCCTGCTTCAGGCGCATCGAGTCGCCCGGGGTCTTGGCCATCAGGTTCATCGACAGGCCTTCGTCCGGCTGCAGGCGGATCACCAGGCTGTTGGGCTGGAAGCTGTTGGTCGGCTGGTTGAAGATCGAATGCGGAATCGGCTTGAAGCGCACCACGATCTCGGCCAGGCGGTCGGCCATGCGCTTGCCGGTGCGCAGGTAGAAGGGCACGCCGGCCCAGCGCCAGGTGTCGATCTCGGCCTTCATGGCAACAAAAGTCTCGGTCTTCGAGCCTTTTGGCGCCTCCGGTTCGTCGCGGTAGCCCGGCACCTGCTGGCCGTCGATGTGGCCGGCGCGGTACTGGCCGCGCACGATGTTCTGCGACAGCGTGGTCGGGGTAAACCGCTTCAGCGACCGCAGTACCTGCAGCTTGGCGTCGCGCACGGCGTCCGGCGCGATCGAGGTGGGCGGCTCCATCGCCACGATGCACAGCAGCTGCAGCAGGTGGTTCTGGAGCATGTCGCGCAGCGCGCCCGAGGTGTCGTAGTAGCCGAGGCGGTTGCCGACGCCGATCTTCTCGGCGATGGTGATCTGTACGTCCGAGATCCACTCGCGGCGCCACAGCGGCTCGAACAGGATGTTCCCGAAGCGCAGGGCCAGCAGGTTCTGCACGGTCTCCTTGCCAAGATAGTGGTCGATCCGGTAGATCTGCGTTTCAAGGAACACCTTGCCGACATCCAGGTTGATCTGCTTGGCCGACGCAAGGTCGCGCCCCAAGGGCTTTTCCAGCACCACGCGCGAGTTGGGCGTGACCAGGCTGGTTTCGGCCAGGTTGTCGCAGATAGTCGCGAACAGATGCGGCGGCGTCGCGAGGTAGTAGACGCGGGTCAGGCCCTCGTCCTTGCGCAGGGCCTCGACCAGCGGGCCGAAAGTCGTGACGTCGGTGGCGTTCAGGGCCACGTAGACGATGCGCTTGAGGAAGCGTGCCCAGGTCGCCTCGACCGGCGTTTCCTTGATGTGCGGTTTCGAGTTCTTTTCGATGAAGCGCAGGAAGTCTTCCTGCGAAAAATCGTCGCGGCCGACGCAAACGATGCGCGCCGTGTCGGGCAGGTCGTGGCAGACGTCGCGCGCGTACATCGCGGGGAGCAGCTTGCGCATCGCAAGGTCGCCGCTGCCGCCAAAGAAAACGAGATCGAAATCGGAAAGAGCCATGGGATATCTGAAAGGAGAAGGATAAGCGTTCGTGTAAATTTACTACACGATTATTCGCTTTGCAAGAAAATATACTACGTAATTGCCCGGTTGCTGCCCAGTTGTGAAACGGGCCGGCAGTGCCGGCCCGGTGCAACGTCAGCCGTGATGAAGGTATTCCGGCTCCTCGCGGCCGGCGACGTCGAGACGGATCGACAGCACCTTGCCGCTGAGCGGATACTGGGCAAGCTCTTGCGCCGAGCGGCCGTGGCTGGCGCTGGTGATGTAGAGCGTGCGCAGGTCCGAGCCGCCGAAGGCCAGCGAGGTGGGGCAGCGCAGCGGCAGCGCGATCTCGCGCAGGATCTCGCCCGACGGCGCGATGCGCAGCACGCGCCCGCCTTCGAACATCGCCACCCAGTAGGCGCCTTCGCTGTCGATGGTCGCGCCGTCCGGACGGCCGCCATAGTCCGGCGCTGACTTATCGGTGGGGAAGGTCAGCAGATTGCGCCCGTTCGACTGCACGCCGGTCGCCGGGTCGAAATCGTAGCAGTCGATCCGGTGCGTGGTGGTATCGGCATGGAACATGGTGCGGCCGTCCAGGCTCCAGGCCAGGCCGTTCGAGTTGGTCATGCCGCCGGCCCAGGCACGGCGCAGCTTTCCGCGTTCGAGCACGTACATCTCGGCCGCCGGCTTGTCGCGCGGTTCGTACATGGTGCCGATCCAGAAGCGGCCCGCCGGGTCCACGCGGCCATCGTTGAAGCGGACGATGGCGGTGTCGTAGGGCGCGTCCGCGACCGGCGTTTCCTTGCCGCTGGTGGTGTTCAGGCAGATCAGGCCGGTGCGCGTCGATACGATCAGGTTGTTGTCGCCGTCGATGGCCAGCGCCGACGGCTCCGAACCCATCTTCCAGTACGAATACTTGCCGCTTGCGGGGTGCACCCGGTTGACGGTGAGGCCGTTGATGTCCACCCAGTACAGCGCCGACTCGACCTCGTGCCAGGTTGCTGCTTCGCCGACGAGCATCGGCGCGTCGTGCACCACTTCAAATTTATCCGTTGCCATGTAATAGAGATGTCAGGTTCAGACGGCGGCCTTTGCGCGGGCGATCAGGCCGTTCGTGGAGCTGTCGTGATTAGCCGGTTGCGGCTCGCCCGCCAGCTCGGCTTCGATTTTTTTCGCCAGCACCTTACCAAGTTCAACGCCCCACTGGTCGAAACTGTTGACATTCCAGATCACACCCTGCACGAAGGTCTTGTGCTCGTAGAGGGCGATCAGGGCGCCCAGGGTGGACGGCGTCAGGCGTTCCATCAGGATGGTGTTGCTCGGGCGGTTGCCCGGGAAGGTCTTGTGCGGCGCCAGGCGCTCGACTTCTTCCGGCGCCAGGCCTTGTGCTCCCAGGTCGGCGCGCACTTCGTCGATGGTCTTGCCCGTCATGAAGGCTTCCGACTGGGCGAAGCAATTCGCCAGCAGGGCCGTATGGTGGTGTTCCATCTCGTGAGCGGGACGCAGCGCGGCGATGAAGTCGATCGGCGTCAGGTCGGTGCCCTGGTGCAGCAGCTGGAAGTAGGCGTGCTGGCCGTTGGTGCCGGGTTCGCCCCAGATCGCCGGGCAGGTCGGAGTGTCGACCGGCTCGCCGTCGCGCGTGACGCATTTGCCGTTGCTCTCCATGTCGAGCTGTTGCAGGTAGGCCGGGAAACGGTTCAGGTCCTGGTGGTAGGGCGCGATGGTGACCGAGTGGGCGTCCAGGAACTCGCGGTTCCAGAAGCCGACCAGGGCCAGGATCATCGGCATGTTCTGCTCGAGCGGGGCCGTACGGAAGTGCTCGTCCATCTCGTGGGCGCCGGCGAGGAAATCGGAGAAGTAACCAAAGCCCACCGCCAGCGCGACCGACAGGCCGATCGCCGACCACACGGAGTATCGGCCGCCGACCCAGTCCCAGAACGGGAACATGTTGGCCGGGTCGATGCCGAAGGTCTTGATGGCCTCGGTATTTGTCGACACTGCGACAAAGTGCTTCGCCAACGCCTCTTCCGGAGCGCGCTCGAGGAACCAGCTGCGCGCGGTCTGCGCGTTCATCATGGTCTCGGCCGTGGTGAAGGTTTTCGAGGCGACGATGAATAGTGTGGTTTCCGGATCGACCTGGGACAGGGCGGCGTCCATGTCGTGGCCGTCCACGTTGGAGACGAAATGCATGCGCAGCCGCGGATGGGCGTAGTGGCGCAGGGCCAGCACGACCATCTTGGGGCCCAGGTCCGAGCCGCCGATGCCGATGTTGACGATGTCCGTGATCGGCTTGCCGCTGTGGCCGAGCCACTCGCCGCTGCGCACCGCATCGGTGAAGGTCTTGATACGGTCGAGCACCGCGTGAACATCGAGGTTCACGTCCTGGCCGTCGACCACCAGCTTGCTGCCGCGCGGCGCGCGCAGGGCGGTGTGCAGGACGGCGCGGTTCTCGGTATTGTTGATGCGTTCGCCGGCAAACATCGCATCGCGCCGCGCCTCGACGCCGCGCTCGCGCGCAAGCGCCGCCAGCAGTTCAAGCGTGCGCCCGTCGAGGCGATTTTTTGAATAGTCTAGGAACAGCTCCGCGCCTTCGACTGACAGACGCTCGAAGCGCTGCGGATCGGCGGCGAACAGGCGGCGCATGTCCCAGTCCTCGGCCTCGATGGCGTGGTTTTCAAGAGCCTGGAAGCTGGCGGTGCTGGTCAAGGTTGGCGTACGCATGGGGTCAATGTTAATGGCACAATGTTGTCAATAGCAGATTAGCGAATAATACAGGATGCGTGCGTAAATTCACTACATAAAAATGTAGGGTGGGCGGGTCTCCCGCCCACGCGTTCAACGAACCCATGCGTAATTGATATGTCTCTTCGGGAGCGCGGTCGTCATTTGGACGCGTGGGCGGGGAACCCGCCCACCCTACGACAGCCCCTGCGTTTGCAAGAGGCGGCCTCGCGGCGGAACCCCATTTCTGCATCCCATACAAATCTGTAGTAAAATTTCATCTACTAAATTTACGAAGGAACGATCATGGCGCTGCACCCCGTAGTCGAACAGGTAACGAACCGGATCATCAAGCGAAGCCGTCCATCGCGCGCGGCCTACCTCGCGCATATGGAAGCAGCGCGCGTGCAGGGCGTGCAGCGCGGCTCGCTGTCGTGCACCAACCTCGCGCACGGTTTCGCCGCCTTCCCCGCCAACGACAAGCTCAAGCTGAAGGAATACAAGAAGCCGTCGGTGGCCATCGTTTCGTCGTATAACGACATGCTGTCGGCCCACCAGCCTTTCGAAACCTTCCCGCAGCTGATCAAGGAAGCCGTGCGCGAAGTCGATGCCGTGGCCCAGTTCGCGGGCGGCGTGCCGGCCATGTGCGACGGCGTGACCCAGGGCCAGCCGGGCATGGAGCTGTCGCTGTTCTCGCGCGACACCATCGCCATGGCGACCGCTGTCGCGATGTCGCACAACATGTTCGACTCGGCCCTGTACCTGGGCATCTGCGACAAGATCGTGCCGGGCCTGCTCATCGGCGCGCTGCACTTCGGCCACATCCCGGGCATCTTCGTGCCGGGCGGCCCGATGACCACCGGTATCTCGAACAAGCAGAAAGCCGCGATCCGCCAGCGCTACGCCAAAGGCGAAGCCACCCGCGAGGAACTGCTCGAAGGCGAATCGGCCTCCTACCACGGCGCCGGCACCTGCACCTTCTACGGCACCGCCAACAGCAACCAGATGCTGATGGAGATGATGGGCCTGCACATGCCGGGTTCCGCGTTCATCACGCCGGGCACGCCGCTGCGCGACGCCCTGACCCGCGCCGCTTCGCACCAGGCGGTCGCGATTTCCCAGCAGGGCAGCCAGTACATGCCGATCGGTCACATCGTCGACGAGAAAAGCATCGTCAACGCCATCGTCGCGCTGCACGCGACCGGCGGCTCGACCAACCACACCCTGCACATCATCGCGATCGCGCGCGCCGCGGGCATCGTGGTCGACTGGAACGACTTCGACGAGCTCTCGAAAGTGGTGCCATCGCTCACCCGCATCTATCCGAACGGCGAAGCCGACGTCAACCACTTCCAGGCCGCCGGCGGCCCGGGCTTCGTGATCCGCGAACTGCTCGATGCCGGCCTGGCCCACGAGGACGTCAACACCATCCTCGGCCGCGGCCTGCGCGCGCACTGCAAGGAGCCTTTCCTGGGCGAAGACGGCAAGGTCGTGTTCCGCGACGCGCCGGCGCAAAGCGGCGACGAAGCCGTGCTGCGCCCGGCCAGCAATCCCTTCTCCAACAACGGCGGCATGGTGCTGGTGCAGGGCAACCTGGGCCGCGCAGTGATGAAGATATCGGCAGTCAAGTCGGAGTACCATGTGATCGAGGCCCCGGCCCTGACCTTCGACTCGCAGGAAGACTTCATGCAGCGCTACAAGGACGGCCTCCTGAATCGCGATTTCGTGGCCGTGATCCGCTTCCAGGGCCCGCGCGCCAACGGCATGCCGGAACTGCACGCGCTGACCCCGGCCCTGGCGAACCTGCAGGACGCCGGCTTCAAGGTGGCGATGGTGACCGACGGCCGCATGTCGGGCGCTTCCGGCAAGGTGCCGGCGGCGATCCACGTGTCGCCCGAGATCCTGGCCGGCGGCCCGCTCGGCCTGGTGCGCGAAGGCGACATCATCCGCGTCGACGCCACGACCGGCTCGCTCGAAGCGCTGGTGCCTGGCGACGTGTGGGCAGCGCGCAGCATGGCGACCGCCGACATGTCCAAGAGCCATATCGGCATGGGCCGCGAACTGTTCGCGATGTTCCGTACCCACTCCAGCCCGGCCGAAGAGGGCGCGGCGACCTTCCCGCTGCCCTCGCCGATCGACACCACCGTACCGCTGCACGACGGCATCCAGACCGACGAAGTGCAGCCCGGTTCCGACGAAGACTATCTCTTTAGGACGCAGAAATGACTTTACTTGAAATCATGCGCTCGGCGAGCGTGATCCCTGTCATCGCCATCGACGACCCGGCCCACGCCGTTCCACTGGCGAAGGCCCTGGTGGCGGGCGGCATCCGCGTGCTGGAAGTCACGCTGCGCACCGAGCACGGCCTGCAGGCGATCCGCGACATGAGCGCCGTCGAAGGCGCGATCGTCGGCGTCGGCACCCTGACCCAGCCCGAGGAATTCGCAGCCTCGCGCGATGCGGGTGCGGTGTTCGGCGTGTCGCCGGGCCTGACCCCTGCCTTGATCGAAGCCGCGAAGAAGAGCGGCCTGCCGCTGCTGCCGGGCGTGATGACCCCATCCGAAGTGATGGCGGCGCGCGAGCAGGGCTTCAAGCAGTTGAAGCTGTTCCCGGCGGTGCCGGCGGGCGGCGTCGGCATGCTCAACGCGATCGGCGGCCCGCTGCCGGACGTGACCTTCTGCCCGACCGGCGGCATCTCGATCGAGACCGCGCCGAAGTTCCTGGCCTGTAAGAACGTGGCCTGCGTCGGCGGCTCGTGGCTGACGCCGAAAGACCTGATCGCTAGCGGCGACTGGGCCGGCATCACCGAACTGGCAAAAGCGGCGGCCGCGCTGCGTGCTGGCTGAGCGTTCCATCGAGCGTTTTATGAAGCGCCCTCGCTCTCGAGCTCTCACCGAGAACGAGATCGCGATGGCGTCGCTGCTGTTCCGCGACGCCATCGACTACAGCCGCGTCCGTATTCACGGCCGGCGCTACATGCCCTTCCAGCCGAAGAACTGCTGCATGACGCCGAACGGCAGCATGTACTTTCACCGGTCCTGTTTTCTTCCCGATTATTCGCGTGGGGATCCAACGGCGATCCACTGGTTCATGCATGAGATGGTGCATGTGTGGCAGCATCAGTTGGGGTATCCGGTGAGGTTGCGGGGAGCGCTTCGGCTTGGGCTGCCTTATGGCTATACCCTCCGCGAAGATGCTACGCTGGCCGACTACAACATGGAGGCGCAGGGGGACTTGCTGGCGGATTACTTCGTGTTGAAGTTCCTGAGAAAGCCCAGCGCCATGCGCCAGCAGCAGTACCGCGACAGCCTGGGTTTGTACGAGCGGGTGCTCGGGCGGTTTCTCGAGCATCCAGAAAGCCTGGCCAACTTGCGGCGCGGGCCTGCCCGTTGGCTTGCGTATCGAGGCATGCGTCCTGCCTGATGTATGGGCGAGCGGCTTGGGACGCTCACATTGTTATTGCATCAGGTATCGATTTCATGGAGCGTCACGATGTCGAGCGAGCCGACGAAGGCAATCCTGGCGTTTCCCGTCACCGCTACGGCCGGGTCGAACCTGAGCACCTGGCACGATCCCAGGCTGGTCGTGACGGCAGGCGCGCCGTCTATCTCGATGCGGCCTTCGCCCGGGTGGAAGCAGGCCTTCAGTCCGTCAAAGCGGGCAAGCCGCTCATCGCGCATGCCAATCCGGTACCAGGGGATTTTCTTCTGCACGGTGGCTACCTGCTCGAATGCTTTCGCAAAATCCGCATAGGCAAGGGTCTGTCCTTCTGCAATGCGGAATTTCCACGCGACGTTGAGGTAACTCTTGCGCGTCCGGGTATTGAACATGACGGTGGCTTTTTCCTTCTCCGCCAGCTCCAGTTCCGGCAGCAGGAAGTATCCGCCGCGCTCTACTGGAATCGTGTGATCGACCGTGTCCCCGACGATGGCGATCGACCACGTATCCGGCACGTACTCGTCGCGCGCCGGTCCGGTAATCCCGGTAAAGGAGAGGCGGTAGCGCATTTCAATGACATGCGGCTCGGCAGGCAGGAAGGACTGGAGCAGGGCTTGGCTATTCTTGAAATAAACGTAGGGCAGGTCGCCGGGATTCTTCGCCCGGTTGATCGTGATCGGCGCAAGCTCCTTGACCGTTTCTGGGGTCACGTTGCCGGCCAGCGCGCTGGATATCGGAAAGGCTGCGAGAACGGCCAGGGCCGCGAATGCGGCGCAGCGTGGTGTCGATGGATGAAGCGTGTTATTCATGTCCGTTCGTGCAGGCTGACTCTATCGTAGTTCTCGAGCATGTACTCGACCTCGGCGCCCTGGCCCGGCATTCTCGTCCAGCCCAGCGTCTGGTAAAAGCGGTCTGCCCTGCTGCCGGGAGCCGTACGTAGCCTGATGCGCGTGTGGCCGAGTTCGAGCAGCCAGTTCACGGCAAGCGAAAGCAGCGCCTTTCCGAGTCCCTGTCCCTCATGCGGCGGGCTGACGAACAGCGCCCAGATCGAGGCATTGTTTCGGTCGGCATAACTGAAGGCAACAATCACGCCGTTCAGCTCCGCAACCCACCCTCGTCCATCCTTGTCGAGATAATCCTCGTACATCTGCAAGGTCACGCGGGCCGGGTCCGACAGCACGTTCTCGCGTACGGACAGGCGAATCGCCGACATCGCAGGAATGTCGGCGCTGCCGGCCCGCCGCAGGCACACCTCACTCATAGCGCAGGCAATCCACCGGCAACAGTCGCGACGCCCGCCGCGCCGGATAAAACCCGAAGAACACCCCCACCGCCGTAGAGAAGCCGCAGGCCACCAGCACGCCCTGGAATGTCAGGAACACGTCGAACTTGCCGGTCGAAGTAATCGCCGCCGCGCCGCCCGCCGCGATCGCCACGCCGACCAGGCCGCCCGCCACGCAAATCACCACGGACTCCGCCAGGAACTGCAGCAGCACCGCCCGCGGCCTTGCACCGATGGCCATGCGGATGCCGATCTCGCGCGTCCGCTCGGTGACCGACACCAGCATGATGTTCATGATGCCGATGCCGCCCACGAGCAGGGAAATCGCACCGATCAGGCCCAGCAGCATGGCGACGCCGGCGCTGATCGTCTCCGCGGTCTCCGCGAACGAAGCGATGTTCTCCACCCGGAAGTCGTCCGGATCGTCGGGGCGGATGCGGTGGCGCACGCGCAGGGTTTCCTTGATGTCTTCCACCGCTTCGTCGAGTGACATGCCGGGCTTGCCCTGCGCCGCGATGTAATGCGCATTCTGGGGGAAGGGCGTGCGGATCAGGTTCGCGCTGGCCGCCGTGCCCGGCACCAGCACCATGTCCGCGATGTTCCCGCCGTCGATCTGCTTGCCTTCGCCGGCCAGCACGCCGATCACCTGGAAGGCCACGTTCTCGATGCGGATGTATTTGCCGAGCGGATCGGTCCGGTAGAAGAACTGGTCCGCCACCTTTTGCCCGATGATCACCATGCGCGCCGACGAACGCATGTCGGCTTCGCTGAAGATGGTGCCCACGTCGAGTTTCCAGTTGCGGATCTTGAACATGGCCGGCGTGATGCCATGTACGGTGCTGTTCGCGGTCTCGTTGCCGGCGCTGAGCTTGAAACCGCCCTGCAGGGCCGGGGCCGCGCCGACCAGGCTTGGCAGCTGGTTCAGCGCCTCCGCATCGGCAAGGGTGATCGACTGGATCGCCCCGGCGCGCGCGCGGCGCTCGGAGGTGCGGTCGCCGCCCGGGAACACGTAGATCATGTTGGTGCCCAGCTGCTGCAGCTCCTTGCCGATGAAGCGCTGCATGCTGTCGCCGATGGCCAGCAGCAGGACCACCGACGCGATGCCGATGACGATGCCGAGCATGGTCAGCGCGGTGCGCAGGCGGTTGGCCGCCATCGAACGGAAAGATTCGATCAAAACCTGGAGGAAGTTCATGCGGTGACCTCAGCGTGCGCAGTGTTCAGCTGGCCCAATCCTTCCGCGGCCGGCCCGTCGTACAGCACCCGGCCGTCCTTCAGGCGCACCAGGCGGCGGCTGTAGGCCGCCACGTCGGGTTCGTGGGTGACCAGCACGATGGTGATGCCGCGCTCCTTGTTCAGTTGCTGGAAGCTGGACATGATGTCGTCGCTGGTTTGCGTGTCGAGGTTACCGGTCGGTTCGTCCGCCAGCAGCAGCGGCGGGTCGGTGGCCAGGGCGCGCGCGATCGCCACGCGCTGCTGCTGGCCGCCGGACAGCTGGCTCGGGGTACGCTTGGCCAGGCCGTCCAGGCCGACGCGCTCGAGTTCCTGCAATGCGCGCGCATGCGCCTTGGCGCGGCTGGCGCCGCCGTAGATCAGCGGCAGCGCCACGTTCTCGGCCACGCTCATCCGCTTGATGAGGTTAAAGCTCTGGAACACGAAGCCGATGCTGCGGTTGCGGATATCGGCCAGCTGGGCGCGCGACAGCGACAGCGTGTCGACGCCATCGAGCAGGTAGGTACCGCCGGTGGCCTGGTCGAGGCAGCCGAGGATGTTCATCAGGGTCGATTTGCCGGACCCCGACTGCCCCATGATCGAGACGAAGTCGCCGCGCGCCACCTGCAGGTCGATCCCGTGCAGCACGCGGGTCTCGACGCTGCCGCTGAGGTAGCTCTTGGTGACGCCGCGGATGTCGATCAGCGCGCTCATTGGTCTTCCGCAGGTTTTGCCAGCGTGCGCGTGACGACCAGGTCGCCCGCCTTCAGGCCGCCAGCCAGCACTTCGGTGTACCGGAAGTTCGACAGGCCGGCGCGGATGTCGACCGGCTGCGGCTGGTTCTTCGCGTCCAGGCGGTAGACCTTGAACATGCGCGCCGTCTCGTTGGCGGTGCGGAAGGCCACGTCATCGTCCGGCGCCGGCTTGAGCGCCACCTGCTGAACCTTGCCGTCCTTGCTTGCCTGCGCTTCCTTCTTGCGCAGCTTTTCCTGCTCTTCTTCCGGCAGCTGGAAGCGCAGGGCGGTGGTCGGGATGCGCAGCACGTTGGGGCGGTTGGCCACCACCAGGCGCACCTGGGCCGTCATGCCGGGCTTGAGCATCTCGTCCTTGTTGTCGACGTCGAGCACCACGTTGTAGGTGACGACGTTCTGCACCACGTTGGCGGCCAGGCGGAACTGGCGCATGGTGGCGTGGAATTCGCGTTCCGGGTAGGCGTCGACCACGAAGCGGGCCGGCAGGCCGTCCTTCAGGGCGCCGACGTCGGCTTCCGACACGCTGGTATCGATCTGCATCTTGGTCAGGTCGCGCGCGATCTGGAACAGGTTCGGCGTGTTGAACGAGGCCGCCACGGTCTGGCCCAGGTCGATGGTGCGCTTGATGATCACGCCGTCGATCGGCGAGCGGATCACGCTGTTGTTCAGGTCAGCCCGGGCCCGGTCGAGCTGGGCCTGCGACAGCTGCACGTTGGCGCGCGCGACGTCCATCTCGCGGCGGCTCTGGTCGAGCGCCACGCTGGAGACGAAGTTCTGCGTGACCAGCTTCTCGTTGCGCTGGTAGTTGGCCTCGGCCAGCTTCAGGTTGGCGATGGCCGATGCGCGGCTGGCCTCGAACTGGCGGATCTGGGCGTTGAAGATGGTCGGGTCGAGCTTGAGCAGTACCTGGCCCTTGGTGACGCGGTCGTTGAAGTCCGCATTCAGCTCGACCACCGTGCCGGACACCTGCGAGCCGACGTTCACCAGTGCGACCGGGTTGATGGTGCCGGTGGCGGTGACGGTCTGGTTGATGGCGCCCATGTCGACGGCCGCGGTGCGGTATTTCGACGGCGGGATCTTCGGCTCGCCTTTCGGGGCCAGCCATGCGGCGGCGGCGCCGCCGACCACGATCAACGCGGCGGCAATCGCCACCCGCTTCTTGGTAAAGAGTTTCATGATGTTCTCTGTATGCCTACGGAAAGATCCAGTGTGCTGTACAGATATCTACTTGGCAATGCTTGATGCATCGACAGTCGAAACCGTGCGACGAAGCGTCGTTTTTGAGGGGTGAACGGAACGATCCGCTAGAATGGCGGCTTCTTTTATCTACTCCAACAGCATCATGACCCAGGACGAACTCAAGCAAGCCGTGGCGCGCGCCGCGATCGATTACGTGGTGGACGGCGAAATCATCGGCGTCGGCACCGGCTCGACGGCCAATTTCTTCATCGACGAGCTGGCCAGGATCAAGGACCGCATCAAGGGCACCGTCGCTTCGTCGGAAGCGACGGCAAGCCGCCTGCGCGGCCATGGCATCCCGGTGTTCGACCTCAACGACGTGAGCTCGATGGCGGTCTACATCGACGGCGCCGACGAGATCACCGACACCGGCGCGATGATCAAGGGCGGCGGCGCGGCACTGACGCGCGAAAAGATCGTGGCGTCCGTGGCGAGGAAATTCGTCTGCATCGCGGACGGCTCGAAGCTGGTCGAGACCCTCGGCAAATTCCCGCTGCCGGTCGAAGTGATTCCGATGGCGCGTGCGTCGGTGATGCGCCAACTGGCGGCGCTGGGCGGCCAGCCGCGCCTGCGCCTGAAACCGGGCAGCGATGAAGCCTTCATCACCGACAACGGCGGGGAGCTCATCGACGTGGTCGGCCTGTCGATCCTTGACCCGGTCGCGCTGGAAGAGCAAATCAACCAGATGGTCGGCGTGATCGCCGTCGGCCTGTTCGCCAAGGCGGGCGCGAATGTCTGCCTGCTGGGTACGTCCGAAGGCGTGAAAACCCTGACTTTCTGAGCGAGGAACGCATGAAGCATGCACTGGCGCCTGTTGCTGTCCTGATGGCCGTCCTGCTGGGCGGCTGCACGCTGTACAAGAGCAGGATGGCGCCGGCGCCGGCGGCGCCTGTCGCAGCCGCCAGGCCGGCGGCTCCCGCATTGCTTGATGCGAACGGCACCCCGATCGAGCGCGTACCGTTCAGGATGGGCGTGTCGTCGGCAACGGTCGAGAAAATGGCGAAGGGGCAGGGCTGCACGAGCGGGCAGGGCGCCGGGCTGGTGACGGAAGCGGGGCCGGTGGAGGTTTACCGGATGCGCTGCGAGGACGGGAAGGTATTCATGGCGCGGTGCGAGTTGCGCCAGTGTGTGAAGATGTAGTTAGCTGCGGTGCTGGACGTAGGGTGGGCGGCTCCGCCGCCCACGCGTTCAACAATCATCGGAACTGCCACGACATATCAGACCGCAGCTCAACAATCATCGGAACTGCCACGACATATCAGACCGCAGCTATCACCGCGTGGGCGGGAAACCCGCCCACCCTACAAAGGCGAGGTGCAAGCGTTCCGGGGTTAAGCCGGCGGCGGCACGTAGCCCTGTGCCTGGTCCGCAGCGCCGTCACCAAAGAAATGACGTTCCATCTGCGTCGCCAGGTACTTGCGCGCGCGGTCGTCCGCCAGGTTCAGGCGGTTTTCGTTGATCAGCATGGTCTGGTGCTTCAGCCATGCCTGCCAGGCCTCTTTCGAGACCGACAGGTAGAGCTTCTTGCCCATTTCGCCTGGTACCGGCGGGAAGTCCAGTCCTTCGGCTTCCTTGTTCAGTTTGATGCATTGGACGGTGCGGGCCATGGTGTACTCCTGTAATCCTGTTAATCAAGCCGTGCGGGCAGGCCGACACGCAGTAAGAGCTCTATTATAGGGTCTTGATGAAAACCTGTGACCGGCGCTGCCAGTTATACATGTGCTGGCGGTCCTTTGGCAGGTCGTCCACCGTGGCCGGCACGAAGCCGCGCTTCTTGAACCAGTGCGCGGTGCGCGTGGTCAGCACGAACAGCTTGGTCAGGCCGGCTGCGCGGGCGCGGTTCTCGATGTGCTTCAGGATGCGCTCGCCGTCGCCCTGGGTCTGGGCGTCCGGGCTCACCGTCAGGCAGGCCATCTCGCCCATCTTCGCTTCCGGGAACGGATACAGCGCCGCGCAGCCGAAGATCACGCCGTCGTGGTCGATGATCGAGAACTGGTCGATCTCGCGTTCGATCAGCTCGCGGCCGCGGTAAACCAGGGTGCCGTCGGCTTCCAGTGGCTCGATGAGCTTGATAATTCCGCCGACGTCCTCAATTGTGGCCTGGCGCAGGCTCTCCAGGTTCTCGTGGCTGATCATGGTGCCGACGCCGTCGTGCGTGAACAGCTCGAGCAGCGCGGAGCCGTCCATCTCGAAAGGCACGATGTGGGCGCGGTCCACGCCGCTGTTGCAGGCCTTGATGGCGTGCCGCAGGTAGAAGGCGGCATCCGGCGGCAGGAAGCCCGCCTGCAGCACGGCCTCGGCCTGGTGCGAGGACAGTTCGCGGATTTCCGTGCCTGCGGCGTCGGACATCATTGCGGTCTCGGTGATGTAGATCAGCTTGTCGGCGTGCAGGGCGATCGCAGCCGAGGCGGCCACGTCTTCCATCGTCAGGTTGAAGATCTCGCCGGTCGGCGAGAAGCCCAGCGGCGACAGCAGCACCAGGCTGTCCTCGGTCTGCAGGATCGGCTGGATCTTCTCGGCGGCGATCTTGCGGGTCACGCCGGTGAGCTCGAAGTCCACGCCGTCGATCACGCCCAGCGGACGCGCCACCACGAAATTGCCGGAAACGATGCTGATCTGGGCATGCGACATCGGCGTGTTCGGCAGGCCCTGGCTGAAGGCGGCTTCGATGTCGAGACGCAGTTCGCCGGCGGCTTCCTTCGCGCATTCGAGCGCGGCGGGGTCGGTGATCCGGATACCGTTATGGAAACGGCCTTCGACGTTACGCAGGGCCAGCTGCTCCGCCACCTGCGGGCGCGAGCCGTGCACCAGCACCAGGCGAATGCCGAGGCCGAGCAGCAGGGACAGGTCCTGGGCCAGCACCGGCAGGGCGCCGGCGGCGACCAGTTCGCCCGGAAAGGCGACGACGAAGGTCTTGCCGCCGAAGGTGTGGATATATGGCGCGACAGAGCGCAGCCACTGGACGAATTGGGTAGGGTTTTCCATTTGCCGCATTATAATTCGCTGCGCGTTGTGCGCACCAAATACCTCGCAAAAATCAATGTCTGATCAGAGTAACAATCCTTCGCCGCAACCGGCGCGCCCCGCTTCCGCAAAAGAGCGCAAGCCGGATGGCCGGACCCCGCGCGCCGACGACCGCAGCCCGCCGTTCCGGAATCCGCTCCCGCCGATCACCTTCCCCGAAGACCTGCCGGTGTCAGGCCGCCGTGCGGAGATCGCCAAGGCGATCCAGGAGAACCAGGTGGTCATCGTCTCGGGCGAAACCGGCTCCGGTAAAACCACCCAGTTGCCGAAGATCTGCCTGGAGCTGGGCCGCGGCCAGAAGGGCCTGATCGGCCACACCCAGCCGCGCCGTATCGCCGCGTCGAGCACCGCCAAGCGCATTGCGCAGGAAATCGGCTCGCCGCTGGGCGAGCACGTGGGCTTCAAGGTGCGTTTCAACGACACGCTGCACAAGGGCGCGTCGGTCAAGCTGATGACCGACGGTATCCTGCTGGCCGAAACCCAGACCGACCCGCTGCTGCGCGGCTACGACACGATCATCATCGACGAGGCGCACGAGCGCAGCCTGAACATCGACTTCCTGCTCGGCTACCTGAAGCAGTTGCTGCCGCGCCGGCCGGACCTGAAGATCATCATCACCTCGGCGACCATCGATGCGGAGCGCTTCTCGCGCCATTTCGGCACGCCGGGCAAACCGGCGCCGGTCATCGAGGTATCGGGCCGCCTGTACAAGGTCGAGGTGCGTTACCGCCCGGTGGACCGCGACCCGGTAACAAGCGCCAATGCCAAGCCGGGCGATCCTCCTCCGAAGGCGCAAGCGGCGCGCGACAAGCGCGACCTGATGGAGGCCGTGGTCGATGCCGTGGATGAACTGTGCCGCATCGGTTCGGGCGACGTGCTGGTATTCCTGCCGGGCGAGCGCGAGATCCGCGACTGCGCCGAGGCGCTGCGCAAGCACCATCCGCCGCACGTCGAGATCCTGCCACTGTTCGCCCGCCTGTCGGTCGAAGAGCAGGACCGCGTGTTCAAGACGACCAACGCGCGCCGCATCGTGCTGGCCACCAACGTGGCCGAGACCTCGCTGACCGTGCCGGGCATCCGCTACGTGGTCGATACGGGTCTGGCGCGCGTAAAACGCTACAGCTTCCGCAACAAGGTCGAGCAGCTGCAGATCGAGCCGGTGGCGCAGTCGTCCGCCAACCAGCGCGCCGGCCGTTGCGGCCGCGTGGCCGACGGCGTCTGCATCCGCCTCTTTGAGGAAGACGATTACAACAAGCGTCCGAAGTTCGCGGACCCGGAAATCCTGCGTTCCTCGCTGGCCGCGGTCATCCTGCGCATGAAGTCGCTGCAGCTCACCGACGTCGAGACCTTCCCCTTCATCGAGCCGCCGCAGGGCCGCGCGATCGCCGACGGCTACCAGCTGCTGCAGGAAGTCGGCGCGGTCGACGACGCCAACGATCTCACCCCGCTGGGCCGCAAGCTGGCCAAGCTGCCGCTCGACCCGCGCGTGGGCCGGATGATCCTGGCCGCGGTCGACAACGACTGCCTCACCGAGATGCTCATCGTGGCCTCGGCGCTGTCCACGCAAGACCCGCGTGACCGCCCGATCGAGTACCAGCAGCAGGCCGACGAGAAGCACAAGAAGTTCGCCGACGAGAAATCCGAGTTCCTCAGCTACCTCAAGATCTGGGCCTGGTTCGAGGACGCGATCGAGCACAAGAAGTCGAACCGCCAGCTGCAGGAGAACTGCCGCGCCAACTTCCTGTCGCAGCTGCGCCTGCGCGAGTGGCGCGACGTGCATTCGCAGCTGCTGACGGTGGCGCGCGAGCAGGGATGGCGCCTGAACGCGGCCCCGGCCACCTACGACCAGCTGCACATGGCGCTGCTCACCGGCCTGCTGGGGAACATCGGCTTCAAGGCCGAAGACGAGCCGGTGTTCCTGGGCGCCCGCGGCATCAAGTTCCACATCTGGCCGGGTTCCTACCTTGCCAAGAAGCCGGGGCGCTGGGTGATGGCGGCCGAGCTGGTCGAAACCACGCGCCTGTACGCGCGCACCATCGCCCAGATCCAGCCGGAGTGGGTGGAAAAGATCGGCGCCCACCTGCTGAAGAAGTCCTGGGGCGAGCCGCGCTGGGAAAAGCGCCAGGCGCAAGTGACGGCGACCGAGCGCGCGACCCTGTACGGCATCGTCGTGTACAGCAACCGCCGCATCAACTACAGCCAGCACAACCCGCAAGAGGCGCGCGAGATTTTCATTCGCGACGCGCTGGTCGCGGGCGACTACGAGACCCGTGCGCCGTTCTACGCGCACAACCATAAACTGGTGAAGGAAATCGAGAACCTCGAACACAAGTCGCGCCGCCTGGACGTGCTGGTGGACGAGCAGCTGATCGCCGCCTTCTACGACAAGGAAATCCCGCACACGGTGGTGAACGGCGCCGGCTTCGAGAAGTGGTACAAGGACGCCGCGCGCGACAATCCGAAGCTGCTGTACCTGGTCCGCGAAGAGCTGATGCGGCACGAGGCGGCCGGCGTCACCACCGAGCTGTTCCCGAAGACGATGAACGTCACCGGCATCGAGATGGGGCTGAGCTACCACTTCGAGCCGGGCAGCGCGCGCGATGGCGTGACCCTGGGGGTGCCGCTGTTCGCGCTGAACCAGATTCCCCTGGAGCGCGCCGGCTGGCTGGTGCCGGGCATGCTGAAGGAGAAAGTGCACCTGCTGCTGAAATCCCTGCCGCAGAAGCTGCGACGTCATTGCGTGCCGCTGCCGGACTACGCGGCGAACTTCTACGAGCGCCACCAGGACCCGCTGCGTTTTGCCAGGGGCGACCTGATCGACGCCCTGATCGACGACATCCACAAGCACACCAGCGCGCGCGTGCTCACCACCGACTTCAAGCTGGAAACCCTGCCGGCCCACCTGTCCATGAACTTCAAGGTGATCGACGAGCACGGGCGCCAGCTCGAGATGGGGCGCAACCTGGCGACGCTGCAGGCGGAGCTGGGCGGGCAGGCGCGCCAGAGCTTCCAGAAGATGGCGGAAGCGACGCCGACGGCCGCGCCGGCTAAGCTGCAGGCGGCTGCACCGTCCGTGCCTGCGCCATCGAGAGGGAAGGGCAATGCGCCGGTGACGAAGCCTGGCGCCCCGGCCGCGTCGGCTGCGCCGGCGCCAAAGGCAGGCGCGGTCCAGCATACCGGATTGACTACCTGGAGCTTCGGCGAACTGCCGGAACTGCTCGAGATCACCCAGGGCAAGCTGACCCTGATCGGCTTCCCGGCGCTGGTGGACAAGGGCACGCACTGCGACCTGGAAGTCTTCGACGACCCGAACGTTGCCGCGCGCACCCACCGCGTCGGCCTGCGCCGCCTGTTCATGCTGCAGCTGAAGGACCAGCTGAAATTCGCCGAGAAGAATATTCCCGGCCTGCAGGGCATGGGCATGCAGTTCATGAGCGTGGGCACGCAGGAAGAGCTGCGCGACCAGATCATCGCCAAGGCGATCGACATCGCCTGCCTGCAGGATCCGCTGCCGATCAACTCGGGAGAGTTCAACAAGCGCAAGGACGAAGGCAAGGGGCGCATCGGCCTGTTGATCAACGAGATCGCGCGCCTGGTGGGCTCGGTGCTGGCGGAGTTCCACGGCATGCCCAAGCGCATCCAGAGCCTGCCGCAGGTGGTGCAGGCGGATATCCAGGGCCAGCTGCAGGGCCTGATCCACAAGCGCTTCATCGCCGACAACGAGTACAGCCAGCTGGCGCACTTCCCGCGCTACCTGAAGGCGATCAACGTGCGCCTGGAGAAGTTGCGCGGCAACCCGTCGCGCGACGCGCAGCTGATGGCGGAATGGCAGAACGCGGCCAGCCAGTTCCAGCGTACGCTCAAGAACCAGGCCGGCAAGAACAACGATCCGCGCATGCTGGAGTTCCGCTGGATGCTGGAGGAGTTGCGGGTGTCGCTGTTCGCGCAGGAGCTGCGCACGCCGATGCCGGTGTCGGCCAAGCGCTTGCAGAAGGTGTGGGAGTCGATGATTCGCTGATGTTCGTAGGGTGGGCGGGTCTCCCGCCCGCGCGTTCAAATCACGTTCGTATTCTCGCGGCGTGATCATTCACCTTGTGGTTGAACGCGTGGGCGGCAAAGCCGCCCACCCTACAAAGTCAGCCGATGTTACTGCCGCGGATGCGGCTCAGGTCCTTGTCGCTGCCCTCGTGGCTCGGCCGCGGATCGGCACTGCCGCCGACGCCATACGAGTCGCCGTGGGCACTCCCCGACCCGACGCTGACGCCCAGGCTGCTGCCCGCGCCACCGGCGTCGCCAGCCGACCCGGCACCCATGCTCGAGCCCATGCCGCTGCCCATCGCCGAACCGGAGCCCACGCCACCAGACATGCCACCCATGGTCGACCCCGGCCCCATGGTCGGGGCGCCCGAGCGTTGCGGATCGGTGCCGTAGAAGCTGTGGATGCCGCCGGCCCAGCTCACGTCGCTCATGTCGGGCCAGGCGTCCTTGGCGAAGCCCGGAGCGGTTTTCAGGCGCTCCTTGTCCACGTTGAGTACCATGCGCTTGTTCGCGGTATCCAGGTGCAGCGCCTGCCAGGGCACGGCGAACAGCTTTTCGCCCAGGCCGAGGAAGCCGCCGAAGGCCAGCACGGCATACGCCACCTGGCCGGTCTGCATGTCGAGCATGATTTCCTTGATGTCGCCGAGGTCTTCCTCTTGCGCATTGACGACGCTGTCGCCGATCAGCGTCTCGGCACCCATCAGCGCCGGTCCCGGACCAGTGCTGCGCGTGTTCTTGTACATGCCATATCTGTCACGATCTGCGTAGCTCATTGCGTACCTCCATGATCGTCGTTGAGAGGCAAAGCCTTCGGGCCTACCCGTCGTGGGTAAAGCGCAGCCTTGCTGGCCGCATGATATGACGCATTTGCCACAAGGCGCGCGCGAAAGAAGCTTTCCGTGCGCGCTATGCGAGTTGGCGCACAGAACAGTATTTGCGCCGTGGTTAATGTGCTAAGTAATGTTTCGGAGAGAAAAGAAATGACTGTCAATTCGCGCTGCAACTACACCGGCCTGTTCAGCAAACGCATCCCGACGCGCTCGGTCACTACCGCAATCAGTTCCGTTTTCGCCCGCCTGAGCTGGTTCGGCCGCCGCTGAACCGGGGCGCAGCGCGCGGGCCGGCCCCGGCCCGCGCGCCAGTCTCAGACCTCAGGTCCCCCCTCCGCCGGACACGCCATAGACGTGCCCGGTGGTGAAGCTCGCTTCGTCCGAGGCCAGCGTGACATACGCAGAGGCCAGTTCTGCCGGCTGCCCCGAACGCTTCATCGGCGTATCGGCGCCAAAATTCTTCAGGTTTTCCTGCGTCTGTCCGCCCGACACCTGCAGTGGCGTCCACACCGGTCCCGGCGCCACCGCGTTTACCCGGATTCCCTTTGATGCCAGCTGCTTGGCCAGCGACTTGGTCAGCGAGACTTCGGCCGCCTCGCTCATGGCGTAATCGACCAGGTTTTCAGACGGATCGCAGGCCTGCTGCGAAGCCGTGTTGATGATGCAGCTGCCGGGCTTCAGATGCGGTAGTGCCGCCTTGGTAATCCAGAACATCGCATACACATTGGTCTTGATGGTCCACCCCGCTATTGTTCGTCCAATTAGGGATAAATGGCGCTTGATATTTCGCACACCTGTGCTAAAGTAAGTGCATGAACAGCACCGCCAAAAGCGAAACCACCTACGCCATTATCCTCGATGCCGCCGTCGACATGGCGGCAAGCGAGGGCATCGGCAAGGTGTCACTGGGTGAAGTATCCAAGCGCACCGGCATCAGCAAGAGCGGGGTGTTTTCCCGCGTCGGCTCGCTGGAAAGCCTGCAGGCCGCCGTGCTCGACGAGTACGATCGCCGCTTTTCCATCGAAGTGTTCCTGCCGGCGCTGCAGGCGCCAAAGGGCTTGCCGCGGCTGGTCATGCAGGTGGAGCTGTGGCTCAGGAAGATCGGTAACGAAACATCGCGCGGCGGTTGCCTGTATACGGCCGGCGCCTTCGAGTTCGACGACGTGCCCGGTCCCTTGCGCGACCGGATCGAAGAAGGCGTCATGCGCTGGCGCGCCTCGCTGCGCAAGACCGTGCTGCAGGCGATGGAGGCAGGGCACCTGCGGCCGGACACCGAGCCTGAGCAGCTGGTGTTCGAGATCTACAGCCTGGCCATCGGGGTGATGCACGACGCGCGTTTCCTGCGCTCGGGGGCGGTGCCGCGCAGGGCGCAACGGGCCTTCAACCGCCTGATATCGACATACAAGAGTTTCAACGATGTGGAGTAGGGATGTCCGAACCGGGGCGGCTGACGCTGTCCCTTTTTTTGAACCCATTTCGCACGTGTGTGCGAAATGAGCTGTGCTGAAGGAGTCGATCATGTCTGCGTTCTGGTTGCTGCTGGTTCCCGTTGCCGGGTTTGTGTGGATCAGCCTGCGCGGTGTCGTGTGCGCGCTGCCGAAGTCGAATGAGGATTTTGTGTTTTGCTGACGCCGCCGCGAGCGGTAGCCTTCAGCGCAACAGCTTGAGCCCCGGCGGCAGCGCGTCGCCCAGCATGCGGGTCTCGACGGCCTGGTCGAGTTCGACCACCTCGCGCACCATGGCCGGCCAGCTAGGGGGGGCGCCGGTGGCGGACAGGCGGCGCAGCACGTCGTCGCGCATGGCCTGGCCGATGTCGCGCGAGCGGTCGCCGGTCATGCGCGCGATGTGGGCGGCGGCAAAGCCGGCCGGCTCGATCTTCTTCCAGTCGAGCCGCAGGAGCTGGCCGAGCCAGCTTTCGGCTGAAGCGCTGGGGGCCACTTCGTGTGCGGCGCCGTGGAAGGACTGGCGCGCGCCGACGCGGCCCAGGGCCCACAGGTAGCGCGCGTAGCGTGCCGCGGCGCGGGCGTCGATCCTGGCCCCGGCCGGCATGTCCATGATCTGGCCCATCAACCAATCGCCGATCTCGGCCTTGTAGGCGGACGGGATGCGTTCGAGCGAGGCGCCGACGCGCAGCATGTCGTCCTCGGTGCCGTCCACCAGCGTGACGGGGCGGCGTCCGCGTTCCGCCGCGTCGGCCTGCAGGTTGAAGGCGAAGTCGTCGAGCAGGCGCAATTGGGCTTCGGTAGAGAGGCCGCCGGCCACGCGGCGCCACAGGGTCCACCATTCGGCGCGCACCTGGCCGTCCTTGTGATATTGCACGCCAGTGTCGAACATCGCCCACAGCTGCTCGATGCGCCATTCGTCGAGCGGATGGCCGAAGCCGGGGCGCAGGCAGTAGCCGGCCAGGTTCAGCCACACGCGCTCGTGCTCGCTGGACCTGCGCCGGCCCTTGGCGCGCGCCAGCAGGGCGTCGAACAGGCGGCGCAGCAGCGGCGTGGTCCAGCGCTCGCGTGACCCGAGCAGGAATTCCAGCGAGGCGCGCAGCTGGCGCACTTCGCGTGGGTCGACCTGCTGCGAACGGTTGCCGAAGATGCGGTCGATGCGGGCGATGGCCTCGTCCAGCGCGGGCGGCAGTGCGGCGTCGTCGACCGGTTCCTCATCTTGCGCGCGCAGCTGGAATTCGAGGCGCCAGCGTTGGGAAGCATCCTCTTCGGCGACGCAGGACACCTCCAGCGTGCCGACCTCAAGCAGCACGGTGGCCAGCTGCACCGGGATGTCGGTGCTGCGGCTGCTGCGCAGGACCGTCGAGATGGCGGGCAGGCGCACGATGTCGGCGGCCGGCAGGTCCAGCAGGTCGCCGGGCCGAGGCAGCACGCCGCCAGGATCCGCGGTCGACGAGACCAGGTGGAAGCGCACCGGCCGCCCCAGGCGCAGGGCGAAGCTGCGGCCCTCCAGGCGGACCTCCTCGCCGGCCGGGGCGCCGCGCGGCAGCAGGCAGACCGCGCGCACGCCGTTGCTTCCACCATCGCCGGACTGTTGCGCGTCCAGCAGCAGGTAGTAGTTGCGCGCCGAGCCGCTTTCGATGGACGGCGCCTGGCCGGTACGGGCCAGCGAATAGGCGACGCCGCCGCGCGCGACGGCCACGTCCGGGTCCTCGTTGTGCAGCACGTGGACGGGCGCCCCGCGCCAGTTCGACAGCACGTCGGCCAGGCGCTGCGCCAGCGCCGCGCCGCGGAATACGCCGCCGTTGAGCAGCACCGCATCCGGTACAGGCACAGGAAGGGTGGCGTCGTCCTCCGCTTCTACCACCATCCCGAGCGCCTCGCGCGCCGCTCGCGCGTGCTGGCGCAGGAAACCGGCGAGGTGGCGCGTGATGGCCGGATCGCTCGCATAGGGCAGGCCGAATTCGACGATGCCGGCGCGGGCGCGCTTGGCCGGCTCCTGCGCCTCGTTGGGCGGGAAGAAGCCGTCGAGGACGATGCGCCGCACGTCCTCGCGCGTGATCGTCGCGGAGCGGCTGGCGCCGATCAGGCGCGAACCGGCGCCGAGCAGGGTGACGCTGACCTGCTCCGGCGCATCCGGGGCCAGCAGCTGCTCTTTCGCGGCGCGGCAGCGCTCGCTGAGCTGTGCGAGACGGCCGGCGGACAGGCGTTCGGACGCATTTTCTCCCCCGGCCAAACGCGATTCGGCCAGGTGCGCCAGCGCCAGGTCCATGTTGTCGCCGCCGAGGATCAGGTGATTTCCGACGCCGATGCGGGTCAGCTTCGGCTGGCCGTCCTTGTCCAGTTCCGCTTTCACCAGGCTGAAGTCGGTGGTGCCGCCGCCGACGTCGGCCACCAGCACCAGGCGCGTGCCCGCCAGGTCCCGGGCCAGGGTGGCGCGGTGGCGGTACAGCCAGTCGTAGAGGGCGGCCTGGGGTTCTTCCAGCAGGCGCAGGTCCGGGAGGCCGGCCATGCGCGCGGCCTCCAGCGTGAGCGCACGCGCGCCTTCGTCGAACGAGGCGGGCACGGTGAGGACGATCTGCTGGCGCGCCAAAGGGGCGCCGGGGAAGCGCGCATGCCAGGCCGCTGCCAGGTGTGCCAGGTAGCTGGCGCTGGCCGCCACCGGCGACACTTTCTCGACGTCGGCATCGTCGGCGCCCCAGGGCAGGATGGCCGCCATGCGGTCGACGCCGGCATGCGAGAGCCAGCTCTTGGCGCTGGCCACCAGGCGGCCAGGCGCCTGCGCGCCGAGCACGCGCGCCAGCCGGCCGACGGCGACGCGTTCGACTCCCGCCGGGTCTTGCTGCACCCACGGCAGCTGGAGTTCGCCGGGAGCGAGTTCTCCTGGCGCCGGGTGGTAGCGCATCGAGGGCAGCAGCGGCGCGCTAGCGACTTCGCCGGGCGCCACCAGCTGGTCGATGGCCAGCAGCTCGACCTCCGCCGTGCCGGGCGAGGCCGATGCGGCATACGCGAGCACCGTGTTGGTGGTGCCCAGGTCGATACTGACGAGGTACTGGGTCGCCACGCGTTTACTGCCGCATCACTGCTGGCGAACGTCGAACTCGATCTTCCAGCGCTGGCCTTCGCGCGACACCGCGGCCAGTTCCAGCGTGCCGGCCTCCGTGGCAAGCGCGTGCAGCTTGACCTGTACCACGTCGCCCGCCACGCGTCCATCAGCCGGAAGAGTTGCCTGGATTTCGTTCATCTCCTGCAGCTCGTCCGGGCCCCAGGACTCGAGCACTTCGCCGATGCGGTCCTGGCGGCGCGTGGTGGAACCGAAGAAGCGGAAGGTGACCGGCTCGCCCACCACCAGGCCGAATTCCTGACCCGGCAGTTCGAGTTCGCTGCCTTCTTCCATGCCGAAGGGCGCCACGCACAGCGCCTCGGTCGGCGGCTCCATGCCTGGAATCGCCGGCATCGACGACTCCACGCCGACGTAGTAGGAACGGGCCGTGCCGCCGCGGATGCGTACGCCGCCGCCGCGCCGCGCATAGCTGAAGTAGGCGGCGCCGCGCGCCACCGCCAGGTCGAGGTCGGCACCCTCCAGCATGCGCGCCGCTTCCGCACCTTCCATGTAGAGCCAGTCGTTGATGGTGTCCATCACGCGCTGGGCCAGGATGCTCGACTTGAACACGCCCCCATTGAACAGCACTGCGCTCGGGTGAAGGAAGGTGTGTCCTTCGTTCACACGGCCCTCAAAACCTTCCAGCCCGGCGGTGGCGCCGGCCTGGCGCGCCAGGAAGGCGGCAAGGTGCCTGGTAATGGCGGCGTCCTGCGCATACGGCAGGCCGACCTGGGTCAGGCCGGCGCGTGTGCGCGTGGCCGGACGGGCAGTGGCCTCCACGCGCGGGAAGAAGCCGTCGGTGATGAAGGCGGTGACTTCGTCGCGCGTCAGTTCGGTGCGGATCGAGCCGCCGATGAGTTTCGAGCCGCGGCTCGGCACCACGATCGGCCACACGGTGGCGGCAGGGTCGGCCAGCAGGTGCTCCTTGGCGCCGCGGCAGCCATAGGTGAGGGCGCGCATCTGCCAGGAGTCGAGCTGGGTGCCGTTGGCGGCAAGCTTGCGCGCCACGAAGTGCGCCAGCGCCAGGTCCATGTTGTCGCCCCCCAGCAGGATGTGGTCGCCCACGGCCACGCGGTGCGGTTCGAGCTTGCCGTCGCGCTCCAGGATGGCGATCAGCGAGAAGTCGCTGGTGCCGCCGCCCACGTCCACCACCAGCACGATGTCGCCGGCCTTGACCTGCTTGCGCCAGCTGCCGCGGCTGCTCTGGATCCAGCTGTACAGGGCCGCCTGCGGTTCTTCCAGCAGGTTCGGGGCGAAGCCGGCGTTGCGCGCTGCTTCGGCAGTCAGTTCGCGCGCGCCCGGATCGAACGAGGCCGGGATGGTGACGGTGACCTGTTGCTGCTCGAAGGGCGCATCCGGATGGGCGGCATTCCAGGCCTGGCGCAGGTGCGCCAGGTAGCGGGTCGACGCCTCCAGCGGCGAGACCCGCGTGACTTCTTCCGGCGCGTCGTGCGGCAAAATTGCCGCGCGGCGGTCCACGCTCGGGTGGCTCAGCCAGCTCTTGGCCGAGGACACCAGGCGGATCGGGGTGGTGGCGCCGCGGCTGCGCGCCATCTCACCGGCGATGAAGCCTTCGCCCCCGGGGCTCCAGGGCAGCGCGGTGTCGCCCGGCGCCAGTTCGTCGGGGTGCGGCAGGTAGAGGAAGGAGGGCAGCAGCGGCAGCGCCTCGACCGTGCCCGGGCCGCTCAGCTGCGGGACCGGCAGCACGCCGTCGACGGTCTGTTCGCCGTCGCTGGTTTGCAGGTCGACATACGACAGGGCGCTGTGGGTGGTGCCCAGGTCGATGCCGATGGCAAAACGAGCCGACTGCGCGTGGTCTTGTTGATCGCTCACAGTTCCACCTCCGCCGGCGCCAGCACGCGCGCGTCGTGCTTCTCGGCCAGCTGCGGCAGCTGGACCCTGGCGGCGCGCCAGCCGCGGTGCGACAGGGTGCCCTTGAACGGGGCCTGGCCGACCACGTTGCCGGTCAGGCGTATGCTGGCGGCGTCGAAGCCTTCTTCCAGCGTGACGCGCGCGCCTTCAGGCTCCGCGCGCACCGGCTCGATCGTGAAGTGCTCGCGCAGCACACGCGCGCAGCCTTCGTGCACGACGCGCGCGGCGGCGCCGATGTCGGCATCGGAATAGGCGCTCAGGTCTTCCTGGGTAAAGTCGATCAGGCGGGCTTCGCGCTGGAACAGGCTCAGCAGTTGCAGGGCCGATTCGGCGGCCGGGGCGCGCAGCGGTGCAGTCGTTGGCAAAGGGGTCGGCGCCGGCGTCGGTGCGGTGGTGGGAGCGGCGGTCGGCGCCATGGTCGGGGCGGGCGTCGGCATCGTGACCGGGCCTACCGCGTCATCGCGCACGCGCGCGGCAAATTCGGCATCGCCCAGCGATTTGAAGAAGCTGCCGAAGGCGATCGAGAGCCGGCTGAAGAAGCCCGGCAGTGGGGTCGGTGTATTCATTCTTGATGTTCTGTAGGGTAAGGGACGGGCGAGCTGTCAGACAGCGTCCAGGCCACGGTCCGGAAAACGCGCATGATACCATTTTGGCTACAGCCGAGGCACGCGCGTCCCTTCCACGCGGCGGCTAGCGTGCCGCCATCTCGCGCACCCGGCGCCGCAGCTCGCGCTCGCGGCGCGCCTCTTCCTGCCAGTCCTCGCGCAAGCCCCGCCACAGTGCGATCACCATCAGCACGATGACCAGCGCGAAGGGCAGGGCAAACAGGATGGTGGCGGTTTGCACCGCATCGAGCCCGCCTGCCAGCAGCAGGCTGATAGCGATACCAGCAATCAAGGTGCCCCAGATAATCTTGGTGCGGGCGGAAGGATTCGGGTTGCCGCCCTGGCTCATCATGCCCAGCACCAGCACGGCCGAGTCGCCGGAGGTGACGAAGAAGACCACCACCAGCAGCGTGGCCACCACCGACATGACCTGGCCGAAGGGCATGGCGTCGAACATCGCGAACAGGGCAGTGGCCAGGTCGGCCTTGACCGCCTCGGCCAGCGGCACCTGCTGCCAGATCTCCAGGTAGAGCGCGGTGCCGCCGAAGATCGAGAACCAGACGAAGGCCGCCAGCGAAGGCGCCAGCACGGTGCCGAGGATGAATTCGCGGATGGTGCGTCCGCGTGAGACGCGTGCGATGAACAGGCCGACGAACGGCGACCATGAGATCCACCAGGCCCAGTAGAAGATGGTCCAGTTGCCCACCCAGGTGCTGTCGCGGAAGGGCGTGGAACGCAGGCTCATCCGCACGAACTCGCTGGCATAGCTGCCCAGCGTATTGGTGAAGGTGTCGATGATCGCCACCGTGGGGCCGAGCAGGAACACGGCAAGGGCGAGCAGGGCCGCCACGATCATGTTGGTATTCGACAGGAGCTTGATGCCCTTCGTAACGCCGCTCACGGCCGAGGTGAGGTACATGGCGGCGGTCACGACAATGATCCCGACCTGCGATGCGGGGCTGATCTCGAGTCCGAACACGGCGTTCAGGCCGCTGTTGATCTGCAGCGCACCGACGCCGAGCGAAGCGGCGACACCGAAGGCCGTGGCGACGATCGCCAGGACGTTGAACAGGCTCGATGCGGCGCGCACCGGGCGCCAGGGCAGGGAACTGGTCACGGTACTGATCAGGGGGCTACCGGCGCGCCGGTACTGGAAGAAGGCGATCGCCAGCGCGACCACGCTGTACACGGCCCAGGGATGCAGGCCCCAGTGGAAGAACACGTAGCGCATGGCGGCGTTGGCCGCTTCCGGCGTGCCGGGGGCGACCCCGGGCGGCGCGGTGACGTAGTGCGAGACCGGCTCGGCCACGCCCCAGAACACCAGGCCTATGCCCATGCCGGCGGCGAACAGCATCGCGAACCAGCTGCCGACCGTGAATTCCGGTTCGTCCTCCTCACTGCCGAGCTTGAGACTGCCGTAGCGGCTGAAGGCGACAAAGGCGGCGAACAGGACCAGGGCAAGCACCACCCACAGGTAGAACCAGCCGAAGTTGCGGGTCAGCGCGGCCAGCATGGTCGCGAAGACGGACGCCATGTTGTCGGGAGCGATGATGCCCCATAACACGATCAGAAAGATAAAGCCCGCAGAGCAGAGCAGTTGCATGAGTTTTCCTTGTTGTGGCGTGCGGGTGCCGGGCGCCACGAGGACGGGCGAGGCCGCAGGCAAGGTCGCTTGCATGACAGGCGTTCAGTATGAGCCGATCGTTTGCGAACTGTCGCACCGTGTCGCGCTTACTGGATGAGGAGTGTGACGCTGGGCTGGCCAGCGGTCCGTAGTGTAACACATAATGCATTTGCACAAATGTGTGAGCAAAAGGCTTCCACTATCAAGATAGTTGAATGGTGAATGACGATCATTATGGATCGCAATTTGATTTGTATCTCGGAGGGCGCATACTGGAGTCATCCCAAAGCGATCTCAGGAAATAACATCATGTCCACTACCTTCGATTTCATCCTCAGCCTGTTCCGCCAGCCGGCGCCTGCTGCCGCTCGCAACGATGCCGGTGACCTGCGCACCCTTTACCAGCTGAGCCGCGGCCGCGACTCGGTGTCGCCGGCCGTCCTGCGCAAGCTGGCCGAGGCTGCGGCCAGGTAAACCGCTGCACGAGCGGCACCCGTATCGAACCCTGCCGCGCGCAGGGTTTTTTGTTGTTGCGTCGGATATCGGCGCGCCGGGGGCGATCCAAGTGCTGTAGTCTTCGTGGACTAAACTCGGGAGATCATCATGCTGGCAAATGCAGACGCAGTTGCAACGGTGGGTGTACGCGACATCGCGGCGGCGCGCGAGTTTTACGGGAAGGTGTTGGGCTTGCGCGAAGGCGATCCCGGCGACTGCAAGATGGCCGAGATCCTGTTCTTCGAGAGCGGCCGCTCGCGGATCCAGGTCTACCGTTCGGAGTACGCGGGGACGAACCAGGCCACCGCCATCACCTGGGACGTCGGCGACCGGATCGGGGAAGTTGCCGCCGCCCTCAAATCCAGAGGGGTGCGCTTCGAGCACTACGACTTGCCCGGCGCGCGGCTGGAAGGCGACATCCATGTCATGGAAGACATGGGCATGAAGGCGATGTGGCTGAAGGACCCGGACGGGAATATCCTGAACATCAACGGCCGCTGAGCGCGGCCTTCACGTTCAAGGCGCGAGCGCGATCACCTCGTCGCCTGCCGCCGGTTCGCAGGCGGCGCCCAGCGGTTCCCAGCCGCGGCGTATGACGATACGCTCCTGCGTATGGCACAGCTCGACGCGGCGCGCCTGCGGCGCCCGGCGCCGCACGAACGCTTCGATCGAGGCCGGCACGTTCACCTGCAACGCGAGCGCGTGGATATCTTCCACGGGGTGGTCGTTCATATGTACCAGCGGCACGAACTGCCCGGCAAACATCATCCAGTGCGACGGAATCCGGACCGGGCCGGCGGTATATCCTTGCGCGCGCAGCCACCCTTGCGCGTCCTCGCGTGCATGCCCGCTCGCGCTTCCATCCGCGCGCGCCCAGGCGCTGGCGAGCAGCTCGGCCACCCAGCCGTTGCAGTTCTGGTAGCGGGTGCCGTAGGCATAGGCGTTGGCGCTGTATTCCCCGCCCAGCAGGGCCAGGGCCAGGCGCCGGTCGAGCGCCGCGTTCTCGAGCAGGGCGGCATCGTCATCAAGCGGGAACACCAGCGAGATGTGGCCGCGCGTGGGCGCGTCGGCGCCGAGCGCGAAGCCGGCGACGCCCTGGTCGAACAGGCGCGGACGCGATTCGTCGCAGGCATAGTAGAGCTGGCGCACGGCCCAGGGACCGCCGGAATTGTCGCGCAGGGCGACACCGGCATGCGAGTACAGCTGGCCGAAGCGGCTCAGGTCGAGGCCGGCGCGCGAGATGAGGGCGACGCGCGCCCCGGATCGCTCCAACTCGGTTTTGACCACGCCGGCAAAGCGCAGCACGCGGTCCTGTTCGGCGGCCCCGATGTCGATCGACTGCTGGCAGAAAGCCGGCAGCCCCGCCTGCGCGGCCGCGCTCGCGCCCAGCAGGAGCGCAGCAGCGGCGAACTTCATGAGCATCCGGATCAGATGGTGACTTTGCGCGACGCCAGGTCGCGGTACCAGTCGTCCTGCAGCGCCAGGAAGAAGGAGCGCCTGGTGTCGGCGTGGGCGAACTCGTAGCCGTACACGCGTTCGCTGACCTGCACCAGTTCGCCCTTGTTGACGCCGCGCTCGGCCAGCGCCCGGTTGGGCACGTCGAGCGTGAACTCGCGCGCCGCGCCGGCGGCGGTCGCGCGCAGGGTCATGCGGGTGGTGTCGGGCTTGGCCGGGGCCTGGGCGATGTCGATCACGCGGTAGTCGCCCGCGGCCACCCGGTCGTCGCCGCCCGAACTATTGCTGGAGGCGCCGATCGAATCGGAAATGCTGCCAGACGAGGCCGAGCCCGCGCTGGACGCGGACGAGGTAAAGCTGGTGGCGTGGGTCGGAGCGGCGCAGGCGGCGGCGAAGGCGGCCAGGCACAGTGCGCGGGTCAGGGTGGTGAGGGTCATGGTGCTTTTCTTTGAAGAGTGATGAAGCCGGAATGAGGGCTATGGTACAAGCGCCGCGAACTGTTGAGAAGTCGGCTCGTGGAGAATTCTGTAAGTTCTTGTAATCGTGTCCACCAGTGTGTTGGCTTCATGTCAGCGACATCGAAGCAGGGAGTGCTTCGCAGCATAGTTACCGAAACGATGTAGCGTGTTTTTTCATTAACACGCCAGGAGGATGCCCATGCTGACGGGCTGACGGACAAGGAAATCGTGGAGTTCGGCCGGGATGACGCGGACCGTTGATCCAGAGCGCGCGCTCAGTCGCAGAGCAGGAAGTAGAGGCCGCCGTAGGTCAGCACGGCCAGGGCAATGGCCAGCAGGACGCCCAGCAGGGGATAAGCGTTGAACCTCGACCGGGACCTCTCTGGCTCGGGTCGGGCGACGCTGTCTGCACTTGCTGCTCGTTTGCTGAGGTTCATACCGGCTTCCCGCTTGTCCAGCACTAAACATAGGTCCGGGCCTGGGGGTTTTCAAGCGGTTGGCGCAAACCCGGGGCAGCTTGCTCCGCCTTTCCTTCGTTCTGCCCGCAAGAATCTTGCCGCTTGTGCACGCTAGCGTACAGACGCTTTTGTCCGGAACAGCGCATACTCCAGCTATCGTATTTGATGAGCCATTGATCGCTTTCGAGATTGCCATGCTGCCGACCTTCGTTACCCTGGTTGCCGTGATCGTTCTCGCGACGCTGCTTCCCTTGTTGCGATGCACGGGGTGGTGGATTCGCGACCTGGATTTCCCACGTCTGCAACTGGCCATCCTGTCGCTCCTGGTCCTGGCCGGACAATTCATGTTGCTGGACTGGCGCGACAGCCACTTCCACCTGCTGCTGGTGGCCAATGCCGCCTGCCTGGTCTATCAGGCCTGGTGGATCATTCCGTATACCAAGGCCTATCCGCATGAAGTAAAGGTCGCCGTTACCGGCGGCGCGAACCGCCAGTTCCGTATCCTGACGGCGAATGTGCTGATGCCGAACCGGAATACCGAGGGGCTGATCGCCCTGATCCGAAAGCACGATCCCGATATCTTCGTCACACTGGAAACGGATTCATGGTGGCAGGAGCGGCTGGATGTGCTCGAAAAGGACTATCCGCATGCGCTCAAGTGTCCGCTCGACAATCTGTACGGCATGCACGTGTATTCACGGCTCCCGCTGGAAGACAGCGCCATCCAGTTCCTGGTCGAGGACGACATCCCGTCGATGCATACCCTGGTGGTCCTGCCTTCAGGACACAAGGTGCGCATGCATTTCCTGCATCCGACACCGCCCAGCCCGACGGAGCACATGGAATCGACCCAGCGCGATGCCGAACTGCTGGTGGTCGCCAAGAGCGTGGCCGAGGCCGGCCTGGAAACCCCGGTGATCGTCGCGGGCGACCTGAACGACGTGGCGTGGTCGACGACCACCCGGCTGTTCCGCAAGATCAGCGGCCTGCTCGATCCGCGCATCGGGCGCGGCATGTTCAATACCTTCCACGCCGGCTACTGGTTTGCCCGCTGGCCGCTCGACCACCTGTTCCACAGCGAGCATTTCACCCTGTCCCACATCGAGCGCCTGCCGTCCTTCGGCTCGGACCATTTCCCGATGCTGGTCGAGCTCACCTATGACAGCGCGCGCGGCGCTGGCCAGGAGGGCCTGGTGGCGGACGAGGATGACCACGCGCTGGCGGAAGAGAAGATCGCCGCGGAGGATGTGGATGTCGACGATGTGCATGAGCCCGACCCGGAGGGCGGGGCGCGTCAGACTGTCGCGGCGCCTGCCACCAATGCCTCGGCATAGACCGTGAAGTCGTCCAGCCCACGCTTGACGATCGTCACCAGGGCCGGCAGCGGCGCTTCCTGGTAATCCCATTCGGCGCGGCAGAATTCGCCGGTGCGCTTGAGGTCCTCGGCAAGCAGGGGGGCGATCCAGCCGTGTTCGGCCAGCAGGGTGATGACTTCGCGCTCGTCCTGCGGCAGGCCGAGCCTGGCGTTGCCGATCACGTAGTCGCCCATCTCGATCGCGGCTTCCCATGCGCGGATCACGTTGAGGGTGGCCGCATCCTGGCGCGTGAGGTCGGTAACAAACGTGGTCGGGTCCTTTTCGTATTCCTCGCGTGCGCGCCGGCAGCAGCGTTCGATGGTGCCGGATTTCTGTACCAGGATGTCGTCGTCCATACTCGTTACTCCATCAAATCAGGAACAGCACCGCCGCCACGCAGGTCGGCCCCAGCGCCCCCAGGAACAACCCGCCCATGCCGATCGAGCCCTCGTTGAAGCCGTCGCGCAGCAGCGCGGCGCCGGCCGGGTTGGGCGCGTTCGCGATCACGGTCAGCCCGCCGCCGCCGACCGCGCCGGCCACCAGCATGTACTTGGCGTGATCGGACAGGCCCTCGATCAGGGAACCGAGGTAGGTCAGAGCTGCATTATCGGTGATTGCCGTGAGGGCCAGCGCGCCGAAGAACAGCGCGGTGGGCTCCAGGCTGGACACCAGCGGCTGCAGCCACCACTGCTGCATGCCGCCCAGGATGACCAGGCCGGCCAGGAAGAATCCCACCAGCAGGCCTTCCTTCAGGATCAGCGGCGACTGGTGCTTCGGGTAGGCCTGGGTATAGCCGAGGAAGAGCAGGAACAGGCCGATGAACAGCACCGGGTGGTGGGCCAGCAGCACGACGCCGGCCAGCAGGGCCAGGTGGACGGCCGATACGATCCAGGGCATGCGCACGTCCTCGACCATTTTCCCGGGAGCCAAGTGGCGGCGCAGCATCCAGGTGATGACGCTGGCGTTGAAGATCACCGCCAGCGCGGCGCGCCAGCCGAAGGTGGAAGCCATGAAGGCGCTGTCCCAGCCCCAGGTGGCGGCCACCATCAGCACCGGCGGCGCGGCATAGGAGGTGAGGGTGCCGCCGATCGAGACGTTGACGAACAGGACGCCGATCGCGCCGTACTTGAGCCATTCGGGAATACCGTGCCGGAACACCTGCGGCGCCAGCATCAGGGCGGCCAGCGTCATCGCGGCCGGCTCGGTGATCAGGGAACCGCCCAGGGGCACCAGAGCCAGGCCGAGCCAGCACAGCGCCACCTCGGTGCGAACAGGCGCCAGCCTGGCCAGCAGCACCAGCAGGTCGCGCACGGCATCCAGCACCGGCCTCGATGCCGCGATCACCATCACCACGAATACGAACAACGGCTCGGTGTAGTGGCGCGACTCGGCATAGGCGATGGCCTCGGTCCCGCTTGCCAGCAGGGCCATGGCGAGCACCAGTACGAAGGCCCAGAAGCCGAACACCACCTCGACTTCGCCCAGCAGGTGGAACAGCCCGGCATGGCGCGGGTGGCGTTTTCCCAGTGAGTGAAACATCTTGGTGGAAAAGGTGTGGACGAGGGCGATGGCGAACAGGATGGCGCCGGTGAGCTGGAGCGTATTCACGGACGGGCTCCGTGGCTTGCATGAGACAGGTTGGTCATTGTCTGAAGATAAATGGACAAGCCAACATTATTCCACGATTCGGCGCGCCGTCCCGGTTTTGCAGGAAGAGCACACGTTTAGCTTCTGTCAATACCAATCGTCTGACTGGTATGTCCAAAATGAATACGTCTTGCCAAATCCAGGCTCAGCGAGTACTGTACGTTTATACAGTACTTTGTTTGCAAGCTATCATGAACATCTCATCCACAGCGGCAGCCTCGCCCCCGGCCACAGCCTCCCCGCTGGCGCCCGAAGCCCTGCATCCCTCGCTCTGGCGCGCCTCGCAGCTGGCACGCTCGGGCACGCGCTGCGTCGACACCGGGCATGCGGTCCTGTCCTCGCAGCTGCCCGGCGGCGGCTGGCCCGCCGGCACGCTGGTCGAGCTGTTGCAGCAGCAGCCCGGCATCGGCGAAATGCGCCTGCTGCGTCCGGCCCTGCAAGCCTGCGCCGAGCGCCGCATCGTCCTGCTGCAGCCGCCCCATCCACCGCAAGCCCTGGCGCTGGCCGCGCTGGGCCTGCCGCCCTCGCAACTGCTGTGGCTGCGCACCAGCCGCAGCGCCGACGCGCTGTGGGCGGCCGAGCAGGTGCTGCGCAGCGGCAGTTGCGGCGCGCTGCTGTTCTGGGCCAACCACGCGCGCGGCGAAAGCCTGCGCCGCCTGCACCTGGCGGCCCAGGCCGGCGAAACCCTGTTCTTCATGCTGCGCCCGCTGGCCGCGGCGCAAGATGCCTCTCCCGCGCCCTTGCGCCTGGCGCTGCGGCCGGCGGCCGGCGGCATGCACATCGACTTCGTCAAGCGCCGGGGGCCGCAGCGCGATGCGCCGCTGTTCCTGCCGCTTGGTCTCCCTCTCACTTCTTCTCTCTTGCAACGACATGCGTTTGTGGATCGGTCTCTCGCTACCCCAGCTGGCGCTCGAAATCTTCAGCCCCAACTGGTCCAGTGACCCGGGCTGCGTGGTGCTGGAGCAGGAGCGCGTGCTGGCGGTCTCGCCCGTGGCACGCGCAGCCGGCGTGCGGCGCGGCATGCGCCGCGGCGGCGTGCTCATGCTCATGCCCGAGGCCCGCCTGCTCGAGCGCAGCACCGTGCGCGAAGCCGAGGCGCTGGACGCGGTCGCGCTGGCGATGCTGCAATACACGCCCCAGGTCGCCCTGGCCGAAGAAGCGACGCTGCTGCTCGACATCGGCGCCAGCCTGCGCCTGTTCGGCGGCATCCGCGCCCTGTGCGCGCGTGTGCGCGCCAGCCTGCGCGCGCTCGGCTTCACCGCCTCGGTGAGCTGCGCGCCGACGGCGCGCGCGGCCTGGCTGCTGGCGCGTGCCGCTGCCCATGGCGGCGGGCAGGGGGGCGGGCGGGGGCAGGTCCGTGTTCACGCACGTTCGTTACGGATGGCTTCGCTCGAACGCCGCCTCGAACACTTGCCGGTGGCGCTGCTGCCGCCGGCCCGGCCGTATATGTCCTGGTTCGAGGGCATCGGCTGCGAGGCCCTGGGCCAGTTGCGGCGCCTGCCGCGTCCGGGCCTGCAGCGCCGCTGCGGACGCGAACTGCTCGACATGCTCGACGCCGCCTACGGCATGTGTCCCGAACTGTTCGATTGGGTCGCGCCACCCGAGAGTTTCCGGGCCAGGCTGGAACTGTTCGACCGCATCGAGCAGGCGGACCTGCTGCTGGCCGGCGCCCACCACCTGGTGCTGCAGTTGGTCGGCTGGCTGTGCGCGCGCCAGCTCGCGGTGGAGCGCATCACGCTGCTGATGGAGCACGAGCGCGGGCGGGTGGCGATGCCACCGACGGCGCTCGAGATCATCCTGGCCGAGCCGGCCTGGCGCGACGAGCACCTGGTGCGCCTCTTGAGGGAACGGCTGGCCCGGCAGGAATTGCCGGCGCCGGTGATCGGGCTTGGCCTGGAAGCGCTGCAGGTGAGGGCGATGGCGCCGCCGACCGAATCGCTGTTCCCCGAGCCGGGCGGCAGCGAGGAAGACCGCCTGCGCATGCTCGAGCTGCTGGTGGCGCGGCTGGGACCGGAGAACGTGCTGCAGGCGCTGCCGCAGGCCGACTACCGGCCCGAGGTGGCCAACGAGTGGGTGCCGGTGCAGCAGCAGGAGCGTGCCTCACGGGCCGGCGCGCGCTTGCCGCCCGACGTGACAAGCCTGCCGCGCCCGAGCTGGCTGCTGGCCAAGCCAATCGCGCTGCTGATGCGCAACCACCGGCCCTTCTATGGTTCGCCGCTGAAGGTGGCCTCGACCCCCGAGCGCATCGAGGCCGGTTGGTGGAGCGACACCCAGACCCGCGACTACTTCATCGCCGAAGGGCAGGACCATACGCTGTACTGGATCTACCGCGAGCGCATCGTCGGCGCCAGCGAAGATGCCGAACCGCGCTGGTATCTGCATGGGCTGTTCGGATAAGCGCCCCCAAACACGGGGGATTGTCATCGCTAAGCGAGGTGCCAGACTTGTCCATGGGAGAACTTCTGTAATAATGCACGGGTAGGTAAAAGAAATTTCCAGCCGGCTCGTCGATCACGTGCGGTGCTAACCGGGCGCTTCCATCGGACGACTTGCGCGATACTCGGAGTTTGCGCGGCCCGATCGGGCAGCGCTGGTACTCAACAATTTCACTCGATGGAGGCGGCGTGTCTGGCTTGATGAACAGCCGCTGGTGCAGCGACAAAGGACGGCCAGGATTCCCACCCGCCGGTGCGCGGGCATTCGGACAGGATGTGGGAACGCCGGTGGAAGGCGTGCGCAAAGTGCTGGTCGTCGACGACGAGGCCGACGTTGCCGACTTGGCCGAGATGCTGCTATCGGCCCACGGCCTCGACACCGTGGTGGCTTATTCGGCCGCTGCGGCCCTCGACATCCTGGCCGCCGATCCCGACATCGACGCCGTCATTTCCGATGTCATGATGCCCGGCATGAACGGCCTCGAACTGGCCGAGCGGATCGCCGGGTGCTACCCGACGGTCAAGATCGTCCTGGCGTCCGGCTACATGGCGCCGTCCATGTCCAATGGCAAGCCGCTGAAGCAGCTGTTCATTGCCAAGCCCTACCGGATCGACCAGCTGCTGCGGCTGCTGCGCACCTGACACCAGCAACACGTCAAGCCGGCGCCACCCGCGTCAGGCACAACTGGCGGCGCACCACGTAGCCCAGCGATTCGTACAGGGCAATCGCACCCACGTTGCTGGGATAGACATGCAGGAAGGGTTGCGCACCCTGCGCCATGATGCGGCGCGTGCGCTCGGCCAGCAGGTGGCGGGCATAGGCCTTGCCGCGGTGCTCGGGATGCACGCACACCGCGCTCACCTCGACCGCGCCATGCGGGCGCATCCGTTCCCCCGCCATCGCCGCCAGCCGGCCACCTTCGCGGATGCCAAGGAACTCGCCCAGCTCATGGGTACGCTGCGCGAACGGCCCCGGATTGGTCAGCCCGGCCAGCGCGCGCATCTCTTCGGCATCTGTCTCGCCAAGCACTGAAAGCGGCAGCGTGGCCGGCGCCGGCAAGCGCGTGGCGACCATCTGCAACACCGGATCGAGCGGCGTCACCGTGAAGCCGGGCATCTGCCGCGGCGCGTCCGGCGTGACCAGCATGACGGCTTCGCCGGGCAGCAGCAGCGCCGCCAGCGCCGGCCAGGCCGCGTGACTGTCATCGGCGATTGCTTCTTCGGCCACTGCCGCGAATGGCCCGATCTCGCGCGGATAGCGCTGCGCCAGCGGGCCGCCGAGGGCAAGGTGGCGGTGGCCGCCCGCGAGGGCCGAACGGACCGGGTGGTCGAGGGCGGCCTTCAGGGTGGAATCAGGGGGCAAGTTCTTCATCCTCTCATTCGCCAATCAATCGTCGACCTTGCCGCGCAAGGCCTTGACCCGTCCGCTGCGCGTCTTGGCGTCGAGCCGGCGCAGCTGCGACCCGCGTGTCGGCCGGGTAGGGCGGCGCACCAGGGGCACGACGCAGGCCTGGTCCACCAGCGCCTGCAGGCGCTGCAGCGCTTCCAGCTTGTTCTGCTCGAGGCTGCGCGACGCCTGGGCCTTGAGGATGACCACGCCGTCGCGCGTGATGCGGGCGTCGCGCAGCGCCAGCAGGCGTTCCTTGACGGCTGCCGGCAGCGACGAGGCCGCCACGTCGAAACGCGCGTGCACCGCACACGACACCTTGTTCACGTTCTGCCCGCCCGGACCCTGGGCCCGGATCGCGCTGAATTCGACTTCCGCCGGATCGATGACCACCATTCTCCACCTAACGCTTCACCGCGGCCACAGTCGGCCGCCTGGCGCATTGTAAGCCTGGTCAAATCTTGCCGCACGACATAAACAGTCCCGTGCGGCCCGCTGCTGCTTGCTGCGTTATCATGTATTTACGTGTTCGCTGCGTGCCGCGCACCTGCACGAGCGGCCATCCAGGAGGAGCTTTGAACCTGTCGCCCTTGCCACTTGCCGTGTTCGTTGTCGATGCCGCAGGCATTGTAACGAGCTGGAACAAGGCGTGCGAAAAACTGGCCGGCTACACTGCTGCCGACATCCAGGGCATGACGCTGGAGCGCATCGTCGAGTTCGACGATGCGCCGGGCCCTAAACCGTGCATGGCCGCGCGCGCCGACGCCGAGAGCGAAGGCGTGCTCAAATGCGTTGACGGCCGGCGCCTGCCAGTGCGCATCACGGTGGCGCCGCAGTCCTTCGACACCGAGCTGCCGGGCACCTTCAGCGTCATCGTTATTCCGCGCACCGGGCAGTTTCCGCCGCGCTACGCCCTGATCCAGGACCTGCCGGTGGCCGACATCATCGAGGCGCTGCCCTGCGTGTTCTACGTCATCGACCAGAGCGGCCACCTGCTGCTGTGGAACCACCAGCTCGAAGACGCGCTCGAGATGGATGCCGAGGACTTGCCCACCTCCAACGTCAAGTTTTTCTTCGACGAACACGAGCGGCCCCTGATCATCGAGAAGATCCTTGCCGCCTTCGAAAGCGGCTGCTCCTCCCACGAGGCGGAACTGGTCGGCAAACACGGCAAGCGCACGCCCTTCCTGTTCCAGTGCTCGCGCAGCAGCCTGGGCAACGTCCCGGTGGTGTTCGGCACCGGCCTGGACATCACGGCGCGCAAGCAGGCCGAAGGCGGCCTGCGGGTGCGCGAGCGCGCCATCTACTCGAGCCTGAACGCCATCGTCATCACCCGCTGCGAAGAGGGCGAGCACCGGATCGAGTACGTCAATCCGGCCTTCGAGCGGATCACCGGCTTCACGCTGGCCGAGATCCGGGGGCAGGACCCGCGCTTCATGAAGATCGCCGGCTGCGACGAGGACGAGCGCCAGCGCATCCGCGAAGCGCTCAAGCGCAAGGAAGGCGTGCGCGTGGTGCTGCGCAACAAGCGCAAGAACGGCGAGGTCTTCTGGAACGACCTGCGCATCGACCCGGTGTCGGCCTCCGACGGCGAGATCACCCATTTTGTCGGGATCATCAACGACATCACCGAGGCCCGCCACTACGAGCGCCGCCTGCACCACCTGGCCCACCACGACCCGCTCACCGGGCTGGCCAACCGCACCCTGCTGCAAGAGCGCCTGCGCCACGCCATCGAGCAGGCCACGCGGGGCAACTTCATGGTGGCGCTGGCTTTCCTGGACCTCGACAACTTCAAGCACATCAACGACAATTTCGGCCATGAGGCCGGGGACACGGTGCTGCGCGAAGTCGCCCAGCGCCTGCGCGACAACATGCGCGAAGACGACACCGTTGCCCGCATGGGGGGCGACGAATTCGTCCTCATCATCTGCAATCCGGCCAGCCACGAGCAGGTGGCCGAGCTGGTCGAACGCGTTCGCCGCAGCATCACGGCGAAAGTCGAGGTGAACGGCAAGGACATCCTGCCCGGCACCAGTATCGGCGTCAGCATGTTTCCCCACGACGGCGACAGTCCCGAGAAGATCATGCGCGCCGCCGATGCCGCCATGTACCATGCGAAAACCGTCGGCAAGAACAACTTCCAGTTCTATTCCGCCGACCTGAACCAGATCGTGCACGAGCACCTGATGCTGGAGGCGAACCTGAGCCGCGCGATCCGCAACAACGAGCTGGTGCTGGACTACCAGCCAAAGGTCGACCTGCGCAGCGGCAAGGTGGTAGGGGCCGAGGCGCTGGTGCGCTGGCGCCATCCGGTCGAAGGCCTGATTCCGCCCGACCGCTTCATTCCGGTGGCCGAAGAAACCGGGCTGATCGTGCCGCTGGGCGAATGGGTCATCAACGAAGCCTGCGGGGCGCTCAAGGCCATGGCGGCGCTCGGCATCGAGGACTTCGTCATCGCCGTCAACCTGTCGGCGCGCCAGCTGCGCCAGCGCCAGTTCGCCGAACGGCTCGGCCAGACCCTGCACCGCCACGGCATCGACCCGGCCCGCCTCGAGCTCGAGGTGACCGAAAGCCACCTGATGGACCATCCGGAAGAAGCGCTGGAGGCGCTGGGCCAGCTCAAGGCCCTCGGCGTGCGCCTGTCGATCGACGACTTCGGCACCGGCTATTCGAGCCTGAGCCACCTGCAGAAATTCCCGGTCGACTACATCAAGATCGACCGCTCCTTCCTGGGCGACGTCGGCCACAATGGCCACCTCGTGATCACCCGCGCCATCATCGCGCTCGGCCACAACCTCAAGCTCAAGGTGGTCGCCGAGGGTGTCGAGACGCGCGAGCAGATCGCCTTCCTGCGCAAGCACGATTGCGACCAGATGCAGGGCTATTATTTCAGCCCGGCGCTGTCCCAGGCGACGCTGCAGGAGATGGTCACCAGCGACGCGCGCCTGCCCGACTGAGTCGCACCTTACTGCGGAGCGCGCAAGGTCAGCCGGATGATTTCTCCCGACTTCCACAGGCGCATGCGCGGCCCCCAGCTACCGGCGCCGCGGGTCACGTACAACAGCATTCCGTCGACGTCGTAGGCGCCGGCGTACTTCGCGAAGCGCTGCTCCACCGCATAGCTGAAGGGCCAGATCTGGCCGCCGTGGGTATGCCCGGACAGCATCAGGTCGACGCCGCGCGCGCTGGCTTCTTCGATGATGGCGGCGGCCGGGATGTGCGACATCAGGATCGTCGCGGCATTGCTTGGGGCAGGGATGGTGCGCGCCAGTCCGCCCGTGAGTTCGGCGTCGATGCGCATGCGGCGGCCGATGTCCTCGATCCCGGCCAGCACCAGGCCCGGGGCCAGCTCCACCTGGCGGTCGCGCAGCCAGCGCACGCCGCCTTCCTCGAACTCGCGCACGGTGGCTTCAAGGTCGCCGTAGAACTCGTGGTTGCCGGTCACCGCCCACACGCCCCACGGCGCTTCCAGGGCCCGCAGGGTCGGCGCGAGCTGCGGCTCGCCGATCGGATCGTCCTCGACCAGGTCGCCCAGCATCAGCACCGCGGCGGGCTTGAGCGCATTGATCTGGGCCACCCGCGCCGCCAGCCATTCGGAGCGGCGCTGGGCGCCGAGGTGGATGTCGCTGACGGCCACGACGACGGTGCCGTCCAGCGCCTGCGGCAAGCCGCGCATCACCACTTCCTGGTCGACGACGACCGGCGCGCGCATGCCCTGGAACAGGGCGAAGGCCGCCAGCAGCACGCCGGCGCTCGCACCCACCGCGCGCAGTTTCTGGGTGTGGGCGCGCCACCAGAAACCGAAACCGCTCGCGAGATCTGCCGCCAGCAGGCATAGCGACATGACGAAGGTGATGCCGAGCCAGGTCAGTGCGAACTGTCCCGGCCACCAGCGCCAGTCGAGCGCTTCGTCGCCGATGCGCACGCCGGCGAAATACACCAGCCAGACGAGCAGGGCGCCGACCCACCATACGCGACGCGGAATGCGGCTGCGCACCGCATCGAGCGAGTACAGGCGGGTGGCGACGTAGAGATGGAACAGGGTGCCGGCGATGTTGAGGACGATCGAGAACATGAATGCGGATGCGGGTGGCTGAGGCGGGGCGAGTGTAGCACGCAGGGCAAATTCTTCGTTTCAAACGTACTGCAAATAATATTTGCAATATTGATTAAAAATCCGTATTTCGTATGCCTTGAAACCGGCTGCACATGGCACTAGATTGGACTCACCGGATGCTCACGATGAGGTCCGGCAACATATCGCTTAACTTTGACAAGGATATCCATCATGCGTACTTTCGACCTGACTCCCCTGTACCGTTCCGCCATCGGTTTCGATCGCCTGGCCAGCCTGCTCGAGCAGCGTGGCGAGCCGAGCTACCCGCCGTACAACATCGAACTGGTGAGCGAAGATAACTACCGCATCGTGATGGCCCTGGCCGGCTTCACCCGCGACGAAGTGGAAATCGTGACCGAGCGTGACACCCTGCACGTCACCGGCCGCAAGCAGAAGGACGACGCCCAGCGCACCTTCCTGCACCGCGGCATCGCCGCCCGCGATTTCGAGCAGCGCTTCCAGCTGGCGAACCACGTGAAGGTCACCGCTGCGTCGTTCGACAACGGCATGCTCACCATCGAACTGGTGCGCGAAGTGCCGGAAGCGTTCAAGCCGCGCAAGATCTCCATCGCGGACGCCAACGGCAACACCAACAACGTGCAGGCGCTGGAACAGCGCGCCGCATAAGGTATAGAGAAGCAGCTTGAGAGAGGGCGTCCCGCGGGGCGCCCTTTTTGACGATGGGCCACGGGTTAAGACGAGGCTAAGGCTGGAAGTTGCCAGCTTAAGCATGGTCTAAGCCAGCTTTGGGAAGATACACCCATCGATAAGACACATCATCGGTCAACCAATTTTCATCAGGAGCACATACATGCGTAACGAAGGTGCCGTCACAGCCATCACTGCCAAACGCCTCACGCTGGCCCTGGGTGCCGCGGGCGTCATCGGCGGAGCGGTCGGTGCGCTTGCCGTCAACCACAACAACGTGGCTGCCGAAACCGCCGCCGCTGCCGCCCCGGCGCCTGTCGCCGCAGTGGCGCCCGCACCGGCCGCCGTGGCCCCCGTGCCGGCGGCCGCCGTCAGCCTGCCCGATTTCACCCGCATCGCGGCCACCAACGGCAAGGCGGTGGTGAACATCCGCGTCGTCGGCAGCACCAAGACCGCGGCCCGCGGCAACGTGCCGCAGGTCCCGCCGGGGCACCCGCTCTATGATTTCTTCCGACAGTTCCAGGACCCGCGCTACGGTGGTGGCGGCGGCCGTGGAGCGCCCGTTTCCGGCGCCGGATCGGGCTTCATCGTAAGCCCGGACGGCGTCATCCTGACCAACGCCCACGTCGTGCAAGGCGCCGACGAAGTCACCGTCAAGCTGCACGACCGCCGCGAATTCCGCGCCAAGGTCGTGGGCTCCGACCCGCGCACCGACGTGGCCGTGCTGAAGATCGACGCCAGGAACCTGCCGGTGGCGTCGCTCGGCAAATCGCGCAACCTGGCGCCCGGCGAGTGGGTACTGGCCATCGGTTCGCCGTATGGCCTGGAAAGCACCGTCACCGCCGGCGTGGTCAGCGCCACCGGCCGCGACCTGCGCGACGGCCAGATGCCCTTCATCCAGACCGACGTGGCGATCAACCCCGGCAACTCGGGCGGCCCGCTGATCAACACCCGCGGCGAAGTGGTGGGCATCAATTCGCAGATCTACAGCCAGACCGGCGGCTACCAGGGCCTGGCCTTCTCGATCCCGATCGACATCGCGGTCAAGATCAAGGACCAGATCATGGCCACCGGTAAGGTGCAGCATGCGAAGCTGGGTGTGAGCGTGCAGGAAATCGGCCAGGACTTCGCCGACTCCTTCCGCCTCGAGTCGCCTGAAGGCGCCCTGATCTCGAGCGTCGAGCGCGGCGGCCCGGCCGAGCGCGCGGGCCTGAAGGCGGGCGACGTGGTGCGGCGCCTGAACGGCCAGCCGATCGTGTCGCCGACCGACCTGTCCAGCAACGTCTCGCTGTCCAAGCCCGGCGAGCGGGTGGCGCTGGACGTCTGGCGCGACGGCAAGCTGGTGCGCATCGATGCGGTCCTCGGCGACGCCAGCGAGAAGGGCAGGCGCGGCGAGCCCGAAGAGATGGCGTCGAGCGGCCCCGACAAGGGTGCCAAGCTGGGCCTGGTCCTGCGTCCGCTGGAGCCGATCGAGCGCCGCCAGAGCGGCATCGCATCGGGCCTGCTGATCGAAGACGCGCGGGGTGCGGCGGCGATGGCCGGCATCGAACCGGGCGATGTGCTTGTGTCAGTCAACGGCCGGGCGGTCAATTCGCTCGACCAGGTCCGCGACGTGGTGGCGAAAGCCAGCAAGTCGGTGGCCTTGCTGATCCAGCGCGGGAGTGACAGAATCTTCATTCCAGTGCGGATTGGTTAAGGAGGCGTAGCGTCCGCCACCAGCTGGTTTCAAGAACGGGGAATTCATGCGGCTATTGCTGGTAGAAGACGATACGATGATCGGCGAAGTAGTGCTCGACCTGTTACGGGCCGAGCACTACGCCGTCGACTGGGTCAAGGACGGCGAAATGGCCGACACGGCCCTGCTGCAGAACCAGAACTATGACCTGGTCCTGCTCGACCTTGGCCTGCCGCGCAAGGACGGGCTGGAAGTGCTGCGCTCGATGCGCACGCGCAAGGACCGCACACCGGTGCTGGTGGCCACCGCGCGCGACTCGGTGGCCCAGCGCATCGCCGGGCTCGACGCCGGCGCCGACGACTACGTCCTCAAACCCTACGACCTCGACGAGCTGCTGGCACGCATCCGCGCGCTGCTGCGCCGCGCCGCCGGGCGCGCCGAACCGATCTTCGAGTACAAGAACATCACCATCAACCCGGCCACCCGCGAAGTGCTGGTCGACGGCACCCAGGTCGCGCTCTCGGCGCGCGAATGGGCGGTGCTGGAAGCCCTGGTGGCGCGGCCCGGCGCCGTGCTGTCGCGCGCCCAGCTGGAAGAAAAGCTGTACAGCTGGCGCGACGAAGTCTCCAGCAACGCGGTCGAGGTCTACATCCACGGCCTGCGCAAGAAGCTGGGCAGTGACCTGATCCAGAACGTGCGCGGCGTCGGCTACATGGTGCCGAAGGCATGAGTTTGAGGTCGAAATTCAGGCCCAAGGTCACGCACTCGCTGCGTGGGCGCCTGCTGTGGTACCTGCTGGCGGCGATCACCATCGCCGCGCTGGCGCAGGCCTCGATCGCCTACCGCACCGCGCTGCACGACGCCGACCAGATCTTCGACTACCACATGCAGCAGATGGCGCTGTCGCTGCGCTCGGGCACGCCGCTGTCGAACACCGAGGCGCGCGAGCGGCTCGAGGCGCGCGCCGAGAGCGGCGGGAACGACGACATGGTGGTGCAGATGTGGTCCCCGGACGGCGTGCAGGTGTTCCACAGCGTCTCGCGCGCCAAGCTGCCGCAGCGCGCGGTGCTTGGCTTCTCCAACGTCAAGGCCAACGGCACCGTGTACCGGGTGTTCTCGATCCAGGCCGAGAACCAGACCGTGCAGGTGGCGCAAGACCTGGCCGTGCGCCGCAACATGGCCGGCAACCTCGCGCTGCGCACGCTCGGGCCGATCGCGGTGATGATGCCGATCCTGATGCTGGTCGTGTGGTGGGTGGTGAGCGGCTCGCTCGACCCGGTGTCGCGGGTGCGCAAGCAGGTGGCGTCGCGCCAGGCCGACGACCTGTCGCCGGTGTCCGAAGCCGGCCTGCCGGACGAGGTGCGCCCGCTCGTGCAGGAACTGAACCTGCTGTTCGGGCGCGTGAAGACCGCGTTCGACGCCCAGCAGACCTTTGTGGCCGATGCCGCGCACGAGCTGCGCACGCCGCTGGCGGCGCTGCGCCTGCAGGCCCAGAGCCTGGAGCGCGCCGAGACGCTCGATGCGCGCAAGCTCGCCGTATCGCGCCTGACCGCCGGCATCGACCGCGCCACCCGCCTGGTCGAACAACTCCTGGTGCTGGCGCGCCAGGAAGCGACCGCCGCCGCCGGCACCGCATCCAGGCCGGTCGACCTGGCCGACCTGGCGCGGCGCACCGTGGCCGACCTGGCCGGGGTGGCCGCGGCCAAGGGCGTCGACGTGGGCGTGCACCAGGCCGAGCCGGCCACCGTGGAAGGGCAGCCGGACGCGCTGCACATCCTGCTGCGCAACCTGGTGGACAACGCCATCAAGTATACGCCGGCGGGCGGCACGGCCGACATCTCGGTGCGGAGTGGCGGTGGAAAAAACGGCGACACGGTCAGCGTCACCGTCGAGGACAGCGGCCCGGGCATCCCGCCCGACGAACGCGAACGCGTGTTCGACCGCTTCTACCGCGTGGCCGGCAGCGAGGCCGCGGGCAGCGGGCTGGGGCTGGCGATCATCAAGGCGATCGCCGAGCGCCACGGCGCCACCCTGACGCTCGGCGAGTCGGAACGCCTGGGCGGCCTGTCGGCCACGGTCAGTTTCAGGTCCTGAACCGGGGCCCGGGAGGCTTGCTTGCTGACAGGGCCAGTTTCAGTGCACCCGCGTAGCGCTCGCTGACCGCCACCGCCTGTCCTCCGCGCGTGGTCAGCCAGTAGCTGCCATCGCCGCGCGTTTCCAGGCTGGCGATCTGGCTGCGCCGCACCAGGGTGCCGCGGTGCACCCGCACGAACGTCCCCGGCACCAGCAGGCCCTCGAGCCGGCTGAGCGTCATCCGGTGCAGCACGGTGCGCCCCGCCAGGTGCAGCTCGACATAGTTGCCCGCCGCTTCGATCCGCAGGATGTCGCTCACGCTCACCTGCTCGATGCGGCCGACCGAGCGCACGCTGATCATCTCCGGATATGGGGTGCTGTCCGCATCGACATAGCGGCGCAGCGCCGCGCCATAGGCCTCGCGCTGGCGCTGGCGCAGCATGCTTGCCGCGCGCTCGACGGCCAGGGCCAGGCGCGCGTCGTCGATCGGTTTCAGCAGGTAGTCGAGGGCATGCACGTCGAAGGCCTCGACGGCATGCTCGCTGTAGGCGGTGACGAAGACGATCAAGGGCGGCTCTTTTAATCGACTGAGCTCGCGCGCCAGTGCCAGGCCGCACTGTCCGGGCATCTGGATGTCGAGGAACAGCAGGTCAATGTCATGTTCGGCCAGCGCGGCGCGCGCCCCCGCGACCCCGCCGCACTCCGCCACCAGCTGCCACCCCGGATGGGCTTCCATTGCCAGGCGCAGGTTCACCCGGCCTGGCATTTCATCGTCGACGAGAAGAAAGCGGATCGCCATGTTCAATGCTGGCTTGCCAGCGGCAGCCGGACTTCGGCGACGAAGCGATCGCCCTGCAATCCCGCACGCAGCGACGCGTCCGGGTGCATCAGCCGCAGGCGGTCCTGGGTGTTGGCCAGCCCGAGGCCGGCGCCCGGGTTGGCCGGCCTGCCGTCACGCGCCGGATTGGTGACCCGCACCAGCAGGGCCTGCGCTTCTTCGATGAAGGACAGGTGGATGTCGCTCGGCCCCTCGCTGCAATCGAGGTCGTGGCGCAGCGCGTTCTCGACCAGCGGCTGCAGCAGCAGCGGCGGGCAGGCGACCTCGTGCAACAGCTCGCCCGCGCCGTCGATGTGCATGCGCAGCCGGTCGCCGTAGCGCAGGCGCTGCAGGTCCAGGTAGTCCTGCACGAAACGCAGCTCGGCCGCAACGGTGGTCGCGGCCTTGGCCGCGCTGTTCGTGCCTGCGGCGCTGGCCGACAGCACGTAGCGCAGCAGTTCGCTCAAGAGGCCGATGCCGTGCAGCGCCAGCGGCTTGTCGCCGCTGCGCACCAGGGCGCTGATCGCGTTCAGGGCGTTGAACAGGAAATGCGGTTCGAGCTGGGCGCGCAGGGCCAGCATGCGCTGCTCTTCCAGGGCCAGGCGCAGGTTGAGCATGTCGGTCTGCGAGCGCTGCCACGCCAGTTCGCGCTCGCGCGACTGGCGCGAGTAGAAGAAGGCAAGGATGGCGGCAAAGGTGCCGGTGGTCGAAAACCAGCCGACCAGCAGCATCTTCAGCAGCAGCTGCCAGGCGTCCTCCGGGCTGGCGATGTCGAGCATCCCGCGCTGCCAGGCCATCCAGGTCCACTGGGCCGGCTGGAACAGCAGCACCAGGCCGGCGAACATCGCCACCACGTTGCGCGGGCGCGCGAGCAGCGCCGGCCAGCGGCGCAAGGCCATGCTCAAGCCGCAGCTCAGGACGATGAGCGGCAGCGCGTATTCGACGAACCAGGTCGCCAGCAGCGCCGGATAGTGGCTGGAGACCCCGGCGCGCAGGTTGTCGCTGTAGGTCTGGAGCGCGCCGAGGACACTGATGGCGGTCCACAGGCAGACCACCGTCAGCACGATCCTGGCGTAGGGCTTGATACGATGGAGGGAAGACTTCATCGGCAAAAGTATAGCAGCGCGCCACCCCTCCCAAACCGGCGGCCGGGCGAGGCCGTCACACGGAACCGGCGTTTCATCACATTTGTGCCGGCAGCCTGCCGGATGCTGCGCACAATAGGCGTCATGCCTATTCCCGCTTACCAGATCATCCGCATCGCAAGCGCACTCTGTACCGTGCTTGTCCTGGCAACGGCAAACGCCGCCGACACCGTGCCGTCCATCGTCCGGCAGGAACTGGCGCGCCAGGGCATTCCTCTCGATGCACTGAGCTACCAGGTGGAACCCCTGGACGGAAAGGCACCAGGATACGCGCAGGGTGCGCACCGTACGGTCAACCCCGCGTCGGCGATGAAGCTGGTGACGACCCTGGCCGCTCTCGACATGCTGGGGCCGGCCCACCGCTGGACCACCTCGATGTTGTCCGAGGCGGCGCCGGCAGACGGCGCCTTGACGGGCAACCTGTACCTGCTGGGCGGCGGCGAGCCCAACCTGACCTGGGAACGGATCGGCGCCATGCTGCGCACGCTGCGCAACAGCGGCGTCAATGCCATCGGCGGCGACCTGGTGCTGGACCGGTCCCTGTTCCGGCCGGCCCGGTCCGACCTCGGGGCGCCGCCCTTCGACGACACGCCGGACGCCGCGTATAACGTGATTCCCGACGCCTTGAGCGTGTCCGATTACCTGATCAGCTACACGCTGTCATCGGATGCTTCCAGCGTGGCGGTGCGCACCGCGCCGCCGCTGTCCGGGGTGAGCGTGGTGAACGGCCTGGTGCTGGATGATCGGCCATGCAGCGCGTGGCAGGACGCATGGCGGCAACCGGCCGTGCAGCGCGAGCCTGGGGCCGGCGGCGGCGTACGCATCGTGCTGGCCGGCGCCTTTCCGCGCCATTGCAAGGTGGAGGTCGACCTGAGCACCCTGGAGCGCGACCTGTACCTGGAACGCCTGGTACGCGCCCTCTGGCAGGAGTTGGGCGGGCGGTGGAGCGGCCGGGTGCGCGAAGGCATGGTCCCGGCGGGGGCGGTGAAGCTGGTCGAGCGCCAGTTCGACACCCTGGGCGAGACTGTCCGCCCGGTCAACAAGTCCTCGCATGCGGTCAAGGCGCGCATGCTGTACCTGACCCTGGGTACCACATCGGATAGCGACGCCGGACAGCCCACGCTCGAGCGCGCGCGCCGGCGTGTGCTCGACTGGATCGCCGGGCAGGGCGTGGACGCCGCCGGCATCGTCATCGACAACGGCGCCGGGCTGTCGCGCGACGAGCGGCTCAGTGCTGCACAGCTGGCGGCGCTCCTGAAGGCGGCGGCCGCCAGCCGCTGGTACCCGGAGTTCGCCGCCAGCCTGCCGATCGTGGCGCTGGACGGCACCATGAAGAGCCGCATGAAAGGCACCGTCGCCGCGGGCAATGCGCGCCTGAAGACCGGAACGCTGCGCGATGTCGCGGCGCTGGCTGGCTATGTGCGCGACGTGCGCGGACAGGACTGGATCGTGACGGCATTCGTCAACGACCCGCAGGCCGAGCGGGGCAGGGCGGTGCTGGACCAGCTGGTGACCTGGGTTGCCGCGGGCGGCGCCGCAGCGGCAAGGCCGGAAGGACAGCACCGATGAGGCCTCCAGGCGACCGTAGCCTGCTGTTCGCGCTGCCGGCTTGCGTGCTGCTCTATCTCCTGATCGTCGGCTGCTGGGCCTGGGCCACCTTCGACCAGGCCATGGCCGGTGCACGCCTCCTGCCGGAGGCACACCTGACGGCGAGGCAGACACGCATCCTGACGCTGGTCGAAGACCCCGGCTTCTTCGCGCATCGCGGCGTCAGCCTGGGCCGGGGCCAGGGTTTCGCCACGATTTCCGGCGCCGTCGCGCGCGATGTCTACCTCGATGGCGTGGATATGGAAGGGCCGGCAGGCGCACTCCAGCAGCTCTACCGCGCGGTATTCGCCTGCTGCAAGAGGGTCGATCTCGGCCGCGACCTGATGGCGGTGGTGCTGAACGCCAGGCTGTCCAAGGAGCGGCAGCTGGCCGTGTACGTGTCCCAGGTGTATATGGGAACCCACGGTGGCCGCCAGGTTCGCGGATTGCCTCAGGCCGCCCACGGCTATTTCGGCAAAAGGCTGGGCGAGACCACGGACGACGAATTCATTCGCCTGGTCGCCATGATCAAGGCGCCCAACGGTTTTCATCCCGCCAGGAACCCGGATGCGCACGCTACACGTTCTGCACGCGTTCGCGCCCTCGTCGCCGGCCAATGCCGGCCCGGCGGATGGTTCGATACCGCACTCGAAGGCTGCGGCCACTAACCCCTACCGGCTACACACCATGCGAATCACTCGAAACGGCAGCGCCGGCGCGTTGCTGCTGGCGGCGCACGTCTGCGCCCTTGCCCAAACCTCCGACCAGACTGCCCCGCAACCCATGCAGCAGGTGCTCGTCAGCGCCGGCGTGGCAAGCGTCCGCGCGGAATCGACCACCACCGCCGTCGTCGTCAAGCGCGACGAAATCCTGCGCCACGGCGATGCCAGCCTGGCCGAGGTGCTGAAACGCCAGCCCGGCATCACGCTCGACGGCAGCCCCGGCAAGGAAGCCACGATCCGCATGCGCGGGATGGGCGGGGGCCATGTGGCGATCCTGCTTAACGGCCTGCCCGCTCCGGGCGGATTCTCGCTCGAATCGATCAGCCCGGAGCTCATCGAACGCATCGAGATCGGGCGCGCACCCACAGCCGAGACCAGCAGCCAGGCCATGGCCGGCACCATCAACGTGGTCATGCGGCGCGCGGGCCCACCGAAGAACGGCACGGCCAACGAGGTCAAGGTGGGCAGCGCCTTCCAGCGGGGGCACGCGGCTCCGCAACTGCTGGCCCAGCACAGCGGCCGCGCCGGCACGCTTGCGTACACGCTGGCCGCCACCTTCAAGCGCAACCTGAATCCGATCGCCGCCCTCACCACCGAGCGGGGATCGGATCCGGCGCTGCTGCGCCGCACGTCCTGGACCGACGAGCAGGTCGAGGACGTGCTGGAACTGGCGCCGCGCCTGGCCTGGCAGCCGACCGCGCTGGATAGCATCACTTCGCACAGCTATGTGCGCCGGCGCCACATCGACAACCGCAAGCGCGAAAGCGAGACCACAGACATCGGCAGGCCGACCGCGTTCCCGCACGCGACCCAGCGCTTCGAGACGCGTCCCCTGCATGCCTATGCCGACCTGGCCTGGACGCGCAGGTTCGCCTCCGGCGCGCGCCTGAGCGCCAAGCTCTCCGGCTTCGCCATGACGCGCGAGGCCGATTTCGTCTTCCGCGGCATGGACCTGGACGACCGGCTGCGCGAATCCCATTTCGTTGCCTCCGGCGCGGACGAACGCGAATGGATTTTCAACGGCAGCTGGCGCCGCCCGCTATGGGGCAGCCACGCGCTGGCCGCCGGCTGGGAGTTCGGCCGCAAGCGGCGCAGCGACGACCGGCGCGAACGGCATGCCGACCCGCAGGATGTCCAGCTGCTCACCAGCATCGAAGCCTACCGCGCCAGCGTGTCGCGCAGCGCCTTCTTCATCCAGGACGAGTGGGACATCGGCGCGGCATGGTCCGCCTATGCCGGCCTGCGCCGCGAAGACTTGCGCACCACCGGCGAAGGCAATGCGGCGGCGCCGGTCGATGTCGATGCGGGCGCCTGGAGCCCGGTCCTGCAGGTGCTGTTCAAGCCGGGCCAGGGGGAGGGCGAGGGCACAGCCGGAGCGCGCGACAATCTGCGCTTCGCCGTCAGCCGCACCTACAAGGCGCCGAGCATCGTCCAGCTGATGCCGCGCAGGTACACCGTCGACAACAACAACAGCGCCACCAACCCCGACCAGCAGGGCAATCCGCGCCTGCGGCCCGAACTGGCCCGGTCGGTCGACCTGGCCTGGGAGCGTCATTTCGGGACCGGTGGCATGGTCGGCATCAGCATGTTCCACAAGCGCATCCGCGACATCACGCTGGTGCGCATTGTCGACAGTGGCGGCGTGTGGACCGCCATGCCGGAGAACGGCGGTAGCGCGACCGTGCGCGGCATCGAGTTCGAAGGCAAGACCACGCGCGGGCCGTTGTCGGCGCGCATCAACCTGGCGCGCAACTGGTCGCGCCTGGACAGCGTGCCCGGGCCGGACAACCGCATCGAGGACCAGCCGCCGTACAGCGGCAACCTCGGGCTCGACTACGTTGCGCCGGCCGGACGGTTTGAGGCGGGCGGCACCTGGACCCGGCGCGGGCCGCTGGTCAGCCGGTCGAGCGCGCTGATTTACAGCGCCGACGGCAGCAAGCGCCAGCTCGACCTGTATGCGGTATGGAAGCGCGACGCCGCAGCGCGGCTGCGGCTGTCGGTGACGGGCCTCGGACAACGCAACTACCGCGAAGACCTGCGGTACGAAGCGCGCAGCTCGCTCTTGCGGTCCACCGTCTACCAGCTGCGCCCGAGCTTGCGCCTGGTGTGGGAACAGTCGATGTAAGCGTCCGGCAGGCGCGGCGCCGTAAAAGGTAGAATGGCCGTTTTCCCTGATGAAGAAGCAATCGATGAAGAAGCTAGCATTCGCCTTGGCCGCGCTGTCGGTAACTGGCGCCGTATCGGCACAGGAAGTCGTGAAGATCGGCCATGCGGCCGCCGTGACCGGCCCGGTGGCCTACTTCGGCAAGGACACCGAGAACGGTGCGCGCATGGCGATCGAGGCGCTCAACGCCAGGGGCACGCTCATCGGCGGCAAGAAGGTCCGCTTCGTGCTGGCCGCCGAAGACGACGGCGGCGACCCGAAGCAGGCCACCGCGGTGGCGCAGAAACTGGTCGACGCGAAGATTCACGGCATGGTCGGCCACGAGACCTCTGGCACCACCATCCCGGCGTCGAAGATCTACCATACCGCCGGCATTCCGCAGATTTCGCCCTCGTCCACCTCGCCGCAATACACCCGGCAGGGCTTCAATACCGCCTTCCGGGTGGTGGCCAACGACGTGCAGCTGGGCCAGGCGCTGGGCCGCTATGCAGTCGGCAACATGCAGGCCAGGCGCGTCGCCGTGGTCGATGACCGTACCGCCTACGGCCAGGGACTGGTCACCGAGTTCTCGCGCAGCCTGCAGAAACAGGGCGCCAGCGTGGTCGCGCGCGAGTTCACCAACGACAAGGCGACCGACTTCAGCGCCATCATCACGCGCATTCGCGCAACCAAGCCCGACCTGGTCTTCTTCGGCGGCATGAGCGCGACCGCCGGCCCGATGCTGCGCCAGATGAAGCAGCTCGGCATGAACGTGCGCATGATGGGCGGCGACGGCATCTGCTCGGACGAGATCCACAAGCTCTCGGGCGGCACCATGCTCGATGGCCAGGTAGTGTGCGCGGAAGCGGGCGGCGTGCAGGGCGAAGCCCGTGCCGCCATGGACCGCTTCCGCGCCGATTACAAGAAGCGTTTCGGCATCGACGTCCAGATCAATGCCCCATACGCCTACGATGCGGTGATGACCATGGCCGCGGCGATGCAGAAGGCCGGCTCCAGCCAGCCGGCGGCCTACCTGCCGGTGCTGGCCAGGATCCAGTACAAGGGCGTGACCGGGCCGATCGCATTCGATGCGCGCGGCGACATCCGCGACGGCACCATCACGCTGTATTCGTTCAAGGGCGGCAAGCGCTCGCTCTTGAACGTTACCAAGTAAGGAGATCGCACCATGGCGAGTAACGAGGCGCTCAATTCCGAAGCTTTCGCGGCGCTGCAGGCGCGCGTCAAGCAGCAGTCGCGCAAGGCGCAGGCCTATTACACGGTAATGCACGAAGTGCGCGGCATCGTGGATGGCGACGAAGCGGCCAGCGCCTGGATGAATGAAGCCGTGCAGGCGCTGGGCGGCAAGACCCCCGCCGAAGCGGTGGGCGAGGGACGCGAGGAAGAGGTGCTGGCCTACGTCCGCTCGCTGAAGAAGTAAGCGCGCCTTAAAACACGCCGAAAAGCAGGAGCACGATCAGCGTCAGCACGATCGAGACGGCGATGGAGCCGAGGCAGCCGAGTTTGTTCGAGAAAAAAACGAACATCTCAGTCCCCCGGTCCTTCGCCGGGCATGGTGTCGGCCATCAGCCTTAGCTCTTCCGGCGTCAGCTCTTCAGGCTTCTTGTTTGCGAGGCCGTCAACGTCGTTTATAGCCGACACGTCTTTCTGCTGGTCCTGTTGCTGCTCCTGCGATTTCTGTTCATTGTTCATGATGCGCTCCCTGAATGCCATGCCCATGCGGGTAATGAGCAAAGTGTGGCACAGAGTCGCTTTCGGCGGCGCGTGCCGCAACTGCGGAGTTACTGCTTCAGTGCCGGCGCAGGGGCGCGGCCGAGCGCGCGATCGACGCTGCGCGCCAGTTCGGACAGCTGGAAGGGCTTGCGCAGCAGGATGTCGTCGCCCAGCACCGCGTCGATCGCATGCATGTCGGCGTAGCCGGTGGCGATGATCATCGGGATGCCCGGGTACACCTCGCGCGCGCGCGTCATCAGTTCCGTGCCGGTGATCCCGGGCATCAGGTAATCGGTGATGATCAGGTCCGGGCGCCCTCCCTGCAGCGCGCGCAGGGCGGCTTCGCCGTCGGCGGCCTGGGTGACCGCATGTCCGAATGCCTCGAGCGACGAGACCATGGATTCTCGTACGATCTGATCGTCCTCGACCACCAGGATGCGCGAGCCGGCCCGCGCATCCTGGACGGCTGCCGGCATCAGAGGCAGCTCGGCGCCGGCGGCGGCGCCGTCCCAGGCGCGCAGCCAGATCTCGACCGTGGTGCCGGCTCCCGGCTGGCTCAGGATGCGCGCGGCGCCGCCCGACTGGCGCGCCATGCCATACACCTGGCTCAGTCCCAGGCCGGTGCCCTTGCCGACCGCCTTGGTGGTGAAGAACGGCTCGAACACCTTGGCGATGAGCTCGGGCTGCATGCCCGGGCCGCTGTCGGTAACCGCGATGCGGACGTAATCGCCGGGCGGCAGCAGCCCCTCCGGCGGCTGCGCTGCCGCGGCATGGAAGACCAGTTCGCCGCTTTCTTCCATCGCGTCGCGGGCATTGATGGCCAGGTTGAGCAGGGCCATTTCCATCTGGTTGGCATCCGCCACGACCTTCGGGCAGGCCGGGTCGACCTCGAAGCGCAGGCGGATCCGCGAGCCCACCGACGCCGCCACCAGCTCGCGCACGCCGTCGAACAGGGCGCCTGCCTCGGCCTGGCGCAGGTCGAGGTTCTGGTTGCGGGCGAAGGCCAGCAGCTGGCTGGTCAGCTTGCCGCCACGCTGGCAGGCGCGGCGCGCGATCTCGGCGCGCTGTCGCGCCACCTCGTCCTTCGACAGCAGCAGGATCAGGTCCATGCTGCCCTGGACCACGTTGAGCAGGTTGTTGAAGTCGTGCGCGATGCCGCCGGTGAGGCGGCCGACCGCTTCCATTTTCTGGAACTGCACCATCGCCTGCTGCACCCGTTCGCGCTCGATCACCTCGTTCATCAGGCGGTCGTTGGCCTGGGCCAGGGCGCGGGTGCGTTCCTCGATGCGCGACTCGAGGGTCTCGTTGAGCGAGAGCAGGGCCTGGCGGCTCTCCTGCAGCGAGGCGGCGGTACGTTCGCGCTCGGCCAGCAGGTCGCGCGCCTGGTACTGGCGGCGCCGCGCGCGCAGCGCGGAGCTGGCCGCGCTGCGCAGCGTCTGGGCATTGAGCGGCCGTTCGAGCAGGATGATGTTGCCGAGCTCTTCCAGCCGGGCACGGGCGCCGTCGGGCTGCAGGCCGATCATTTTTGCCAGCAGGATCACGAACGGAAAGTCCGACCACGGTTCCTGGCGCGCCAGCCAGCCGTACAAGGGCGCGAGGTTCACTTCGTGCAGCGCTTCCTCGGCGATGATCGCCGTGCCGGCTCCCTGCGTGATGGCCTCGGCCAGTTCGGTGAAGTTGTGGACGATGTCGCAGGCGCCGCCGGTCCGTCCCAGGACGCCGCACATGACTTCGGCATCGCGTCCACGCGGCGCCAGCAGCAAGATACGCTCGTCGTTTGTATCAGATGTCTGCATGCGTCTCGTTGGACATCATCGGCGTCGTGCCGCGGTAGCTGGGCAGGCCGGTGAGCACGCCTTCGAAACCGATCAGGGCGTTGCCGACGCGCACGCCGTCGCTGCTCAGCTGCATTTCATGGATGGTGAGTGCATGCTCGGCGGCGCGGCTCTTGATGACGGTCAGGGCGCGGCGCAGCCGGCCCTCCGACTCGAAGAAGCGCATCAGGATCGTGCTGTCGCTCAGGTAGCTCAGGTCGACATCGGATTTCACTTCGCCGATGATGCCGTGCTGGCCCAGTACCAGCAGCGTGGTCACGCCCTGCTGGTTCAGGTAAGACAGCAGTTCGTGCATCTGGAGCAGCAGGTACTGCTCGCCGGGCATGGCCTGCAGGTAGGCATTCAGGCTGTCGATCACGATAAAGCCGACCCGTTCGCCCTCGACCGCGTCGCGCAGCATCTGGGCGAACTGGCCCGGCGACAGCTCGGCCGGGTCGATATGGTGGAGCTTGAGCTGGCCCCGGGTGACAAAGGGACGCAGGTCCATGCCGAGCGCCACGCCGCGTGCGAAGAAGGTGCCGAGACCTTCGTCGAACAGGTAGCACGCGGCATTTTCGCCGCGCTCGAGCGCGGACAGCAGGCAGCGCATCGACAGGGTGGTCTTGCCGATGCCGGACGGACCGACCATCAGGGTATTGGTGCCGCGCACCAGGCCGCCGCCGAGCAGCGCATCGAGGCCGCTGGAGCCGGTTGAGCGGACGGCCGCGACGAAATCGGCGTTATGTTCGGCCGCCACCAGGCGCGGAAACATGGTGATGCCGCCGGTGTTGAGCACGTAGTCGTGGTAGCCGCCGCGGAAGCGCACGCCGCGCATCTTGATGATGTTCACGCGCCGGCGTTCGGTGCCGAATTCCTTGGCGATCTGCTCCAGGCTGATCACGCCGTGCGCGATGCTGTGCAGGTGCTGGTCGGACATGCCGGTCTTGTCGTCGAGGAGCAGGACGGTACAGGCGCGGGCCGAGAAGAACTGCTTCAGGGCCAGGATCTGGCGCCGGTAGCGCAGCGGGTTCTGCGCCAGCAGGCGCATTTCCGACAGGCTGTCGAACACCACGCGGACCGGCTTGACCGCATCGACCTGGTTCATGATATTGCGGGTGGTTTCGCCCAGCTCGACTTCCGACGGATGGAATACCGACTGCTGCGCGTCCAGATCGAGTTCGGTGTCGCCAGCCAGTTCGAAGATCGACAGCGCATCGATGTTCCAGCCGTGGCTGGCCGCGACCGCCTTCAGCTCGTAGGTGGTCTCGGACAGCGTGATGTAAAGCCCCTTTTCGTCCGCCGCCAGCCCTTCGAGCAGGAACTGGAGCCCGAGCGTGGTCTTGCCGGCGCCGGGCGAGCCTTCCACGAGGTAGACCCGTTGCGGCGTGAGGCCGCCGCCCAGGATGTCGTCGAGTCCGGCGATACCGGTGGAAACGCGGGTATGTACAGTGCTGTTCATCATACTGCCTGTCGGTGCCGCTTGGAAGCGGCAGGAATGTCGAAGTTAACATTCATTATACGCACTGAATCCCGCGTTTCCGTGCCCTCGCGCACACCGCTCATCCATATATGAAAAGGGGCGCCATGGCGGCGCCCCTTCGGATGGCCATCGGATCGCGAATCAGAACCTGTGCGACAGGCGCGCGAACCAGGCCGCGCCGTTCAGGCCGAACTGCACGCTCTCGTACTTGAAGCCGTTGTCGGTCTCGTTAGGATCCTGCACGCTCGGCTTGACGTCGAAGATGTTGGTGCCCCCGACAGTGAACTTGGTTTTCGCGTTCAAAGCCCAGGTAAAGGACAGGTCGGCCGAGGTCTTCGCTTCGTAGTACTGGTTCGGCACCGGCGGGCCCGAGAAGGTGCCGAGGGTCTGCGGGCCGAAGTGCACGATGCGCAGCGCGGATTCAAACTTGCCCTGGGTGTAGTCGAAGCCCAGGGTCGCCTTGCGGCGCGGCGCGCCTTCCTCGATGAACAGGCGTTCGCGTTCGGACAGCAGCACGTCCTCGAAGCCCTGCAGTGCGCTCGGCGCGTGCACGCCGGTCACTTCGGTCTTGCCGAAGTTCATCGCCAGGAATGTGTTCAGCTTGCCGGCGCCCAGATCCGAGCGGTGCGACAGTGTCACGTCCAGGCCTTGGGTCCTGGTGTCCACCGAGTTGACGAAGAACTGGGCCTGGCCCACGCCCAGCTGCTGCAGGGTGGCGCCAAGGGCAGGGTAGTTGTCGGCGTCGAAGCGGCCCGACAGCACGATGCGGTCGTCGATGCTGATGCGGTACAGGTCGGCGGTAAGCGACGTTACCCCGTTCGGCGTCCAGGTCAGGCCAAGGGTGTAGCTCTTCGATTCCTCTTCCTTGAGCTGAGGGATGCCGGCGGCATTCGCCACCGGGCCGCCGTTCGGCGCCAGCACCACGTCGAGCGGCTGGCCGCTGACGAAGTCGGTGAAGGTCGAGGAGAAGTACACCTGCTGCAGCGAGGGCGCGCGGAAGCCCGTGCTGGCCGAGCCGCGCAGCAGCACTGCCGGGTTGATCCGGTAGGCGCCGGCCAGCTTGCCGGTGGTGGTAGCGCCGAAGTCCGAATAGCGCTCGTGGCGCAGCGCGGCCTGCAGCTTGAAGCGCTCCGTGACGTCGGTCTCGATGTCGAGGTAGGCGGCGTTCGAGTGGCGGTCGCTGTCGGTCACGTCGCCCGGCTGGAAGCCGGGGAAGCCCTGGCTACCCGCATTGCCGCCGATGCCGACGCCGTCGGCGTCGATGTACGAACCCGGCTCGCCCGCCGCGATCTTGTAGTTCTCGCGGCGGTGCTCGAAGCCGAAGGCCACGTTCATGCCGTTGCCGATACCCTCGTAGAAGCGCGAGAAATCCAGGTTGGTGGTCGCCTGCTTGAACGAGAAGCCGCCGGCGTCGAACATGCTCGCGCTCCTGCCCGGCCCGCCGCCCAGCAGGTCGAGGTTGGCGATCGACGCGTTGAGCGTGTTCGCGATGGTGTAGCGCATGCGGTTGTGGCCGAAGGTCTGCGACAGGTCGGTGTTCCACTCGCCCAGGCGGAAGCGGTAGCCGGCGGTGCCCCAGTGGTCGTTGATGTCGCCGTTAATGAAGGGAACGAAGCCGTTCGGGTACATCGCGGCCGAGTTACGCGAGGGGATGTCTTCCGAACCCAGGCCTTCGCGCGCCCAGGCGGCCGAGGACGCGTCGCGGTTCTGCGCGCCGGCGGTGACGTACAGCTTGCCCGGGCCAACCGGGAATTCGCCGTTCAGGTACACGGTGCTGTTCTGCGACTTGGTGTCGCCGATGATGCGCGGGTTGCCTTCCTCGGCGCGGTTGGAGCGGCCGCGGTCGTAGTACTCGCCTGTGATGCCCAGCACGCCGCCGCCCACGGCCAGGCCGCAGTAGGCCGAGGCCAGGTAGTTGTCGCCGTCGCCCTCGGTGTACTGGCCGAAGCCGGTGACCATCTCGCAGCCCAGGCTCTTTTTCATCTCGATGTTGATCACGCCGGCGATCGCGTCCGAGCCGTACTGCGCGGCGGCGCCGTCGCGCAGCACCTGCACGTTACGGATGGCCATCACGGGAATCGCGTTCATGTCGGTGCCGGTGTTGCCGCGGTTGCGCGCGCCGAACAGGTTGACCAGCGCGGTGGTGTGGCGGCGCTTGCCGTTCATCAGTACCAGGGTCTGGTCGGAACCCAGGCCGCGCAGGGCGGCGGAGTCGACCAGGTCGGCGCCGTCGGCGCCGGTCTGGCGCGTCGAGTTGAACGAGGGGGACACGTTGTTCAGCACCTGGGCCAGGTCGAACTGGCCACCCTGTTCGGTGGCCTTGGCCATCGGGATGAGGTCCACCGGCACCGGCGAGTCGACATCGGACAGGTTGCCGACGCGGCGCGAGCCGACGATGTTGATGCTCTGGATGCCGCCACCGCTTTCGGTGCCGGCGGCCGCCGGCGTCCCTGCAGCAACAGGCGTCGTGGGCGCCGTGCCCTGGGCGTGGGCGGCCGGGTTCAGGACAGCGAATGCGGCCCCGCCATACAGGGCGAGCAGGATCGACTGGGGAAGGCGTTTGAGTGTGAGCACTGGTTTCTCCGGGAAAATTGAATACTAAACAATCCCACGGCTGAGCACCAAGGCGCTGTATCATTAACGCAACGTTGTCAATATATAACTATGCCTTATGGGTTGAGAGCACGCTACTGCCTGGCGCGCAGCAGTCCCGCGATGTCGTCCAGTTTCGCTTCGATCGAGCGCAGCACGACGAGCTGGGCATCGGTCGCGCCATCCTGGGGCGCATGGCGCAGGGCTTCGCGCGCGCGCATGATCTGCGTCCGGAATGCCTGGGCATCGATGATGCCGGTCAGGTGCATGTCCGACGCCTGGCCCGCGCTATGGCCGGCGGTTTCGAACTTCAGGGTACTCAGGTTGAAACGCCGCAGGATCGGACCTTCGATGAAGGTCACGTCCTGGATGTTCTCGAGCGGGATGGTCTTTTCGGTGGTGACCAGGATGCCTTTCCGGTAGCGCAGGCTGCGCTCGCCCAGGTGGCACTCGAGGCGGTCGAAATAATGCCGTGCCCACCAGCGGCCCACGCCCAGGAACCAGACCAGCGCCAGCGGAATGCCGACGACGGTGCCGATCATGATGACCCCGATCTTCAGCACCAGGAAGGGCTTGATCAGGGGATTGAACTGGGCGTGGACGCCGGTATCGTCTTTGCTCATGGCAGGCTGGATCGACTGGTTGGGTGATGGCGCATTCTATGCCGCAAAGCGGCTGAGCATGAAAAAACCGCGGCGCCGATCTTGCCGGGGCCGCGGTTGCATGGCGGGCGCCGCAGCGCCGCTCAGTCCGTGATCAAGGCTTCTTCGGCGCTGCCGGTTCTTCTTTGGGCCATGCCACGCCGAGCCAGGACGCATTCAGCGCCTTCTGCGCGGCGGTCGCCTTGTCCGCAGCCTTCACCTTGGCCTTGCCTTTCGGCTGCTGCAGCGGCGAGAGCGGCACTTCCACCAGTTCGTCGCGGCGGAACAGGTGCAGCTTGAACGGGCCGGAGGGTGCGAGCGCCATCTTGTCGCCGATGTCCTTGCTCGACACGCGCAGGCCGTTGACCGCCACCAGCGTGTCGCCGGAGACCACGCCGGCCTTCCACGCCGGGCTGTCGCGCTCGACGACCGTCACCACCGCCGGGTCGCTGCCTTCGCGCAGGCTCCAGCCGGCCCACCATTCGGTCTTCTGCTCCTGGTCCTTCGGCACGTCGACCAGCTTCTGCAGGCCGACCTGGGCCAGCAGGGTGTCGAACGGGATCTCGGCGGTGCCGTCCACGTACTGGGCCCACCAGCCGCTCCAATCCTGGCCGCTGACGCTGCGCAGCGCGGCCAGCACCGCCGCCACGTCGTAGCCGCCCTGGGCGGTCGGGTGCTTCTCGAACAGGATGCGGTGCATGTCTTCGAGGCCGCGCTTGCCGCCGGTCTGGCGGCGCAGCTCGATGTCCATCATCAGTGCCAGCACCTGGCCTTTTGAGTAGATGTTGACCGAGGCGTTGCGGGCGCGCTCGCCGCCGCCGGCGATCCACTCGTCGAAGCTGGCGTCGGCCGCGCTTTGCTGGAAGCGGCCCGGCTGGTGCAGGTAGTCGTCGATCAGCTTGGCGTAGTTCTCCAGGAATTCCTCGCGCTTCTGCAGGCCGGCGCGCAGCAGGATCAGCTCGTCGTAGTAGGAGGTGTGGCCCTCGGCGATCCACAGCAGGCGGTTGTAGTTTTCGTTCTGGTAGTCGTAGGGCACCATCTCCTTGGGACGGTAGGCCTTGACGTTCCAGGTGTGATAGAACTCGTGGGCGGCGACGCCCAGGAAGCCCAGGTAGGCCTTGCGCGGCGCGAAGGTCCAGCGCGGTTTCTGGATCACGGTGGAATTGGCATGCTCGGTGGCGCCGCCGGCGCCGTCGGTGGCGTGGACGATGAACAGGTAGCGCTGGAACGGATACTTGTTACCGTAGAGTTTCGCGGTCTCGGCCACGATCTTCTTCAGGTCGGTCATCATCTGCTTGCCGTCGTGGTTGCCGCGGCCCCAGAGCGCCAGCTCGATGGTGCGGCCGTCCACCTTGTCGGTGTAGAACTCGTGGATGCCGGTCTCGATCGGCGCGTCGATCAGCACGTCGTAGTTCGGCGCCACGAAGCAGTGACCGCAGGCGCCGGCATCCATGCCGGAGCGCGACTGCCAGCCCTGCGGCACATCCAGCTTGACCTTGACCGGCTCCTTGCGGAAGGGCGCGGCGTAGACGAACACGCCGCTGGCATCGAGGTAGGCGTGGGTATCGTCGATGTGGCGGGTGCGCTCGCCCAGCATGTTGGCGTACAGCTCGTACTGCACCGTCACCGCGTCGCCCGGTTTCGTGCGGACCTGCCAGGTGCCCTTGTCGGTCTTGGCGACCGCCAGCGGCTGGCCCTTGGCGTCGAAGGCCTTGAACAGGCGCACGCCATTGGCCAGGTTGAGCATGTTGTAGCGGCCGGTGCGCCAGTTCGGCATTTGCACGTCCAGCGTGGTGCCGGTGGTCGCGGGGAAGGTGGCGCGTACTTCGGCCAGGTGCTGTGCCGCATTGGTAATGCGCAGCTGGTAATCGACATCGGCGCGCGCGGTAGCGCTGGCGCCGAGCAGGATCACGGGGAGGGCGTAGGCAAGGAAGGGTGGTTTCATGTCCGCGGTAGGGAATGAGCCCGGGATGAGCTCTTTATTGTGCGCGAAAGTGTATACCAGCTTGCCGTGCGAGAACAGCGCCGGATGCCTGTATGTACGGGCGCCGGCCTGCAAGCGAACAGGCCACCCAAAAAAAGAACCGCGCCGTTTTCCGTGGCGCGGTTCGTGTCGGGAGGTGCTGCTTAGTTGCTCAGCAGGACCTGTGCGATCAGGCCGGTGGCGATGGCGGCCAGTACGTAGTCGTTGCCGGCGCGGACCCAGTGATGGCCGCGCGGCGGCGCGCTCAGATGGCGTTGACGCCAGTCGGTGACGACGTAGCGGCTCCCACGGTACTCGGTGCCCAGGCGGTGGCCGCGGCGCAAGTCGTGACGCGGTCCGGCGCCGCGCCGGTCGTCGCGGTGGTATTGACGGGCGTCGTAATAGCGGTCGTTGTTGCGGTAATCGTTGCCGTGCGCGCCGTTACGGCGGTCGTTGTCGTAACGGCCGCGGTCACGACGATCGTTGTCATAACGGCGGCTGTCCTGCCCGTAGGCGTTGCCGTTGCGGTGGTCACGTTCGTAGCCATGGTCGCCGCGTTGGGCGAAGGCGCTGCTGCTGGTAGCCATGGTCAGCGCCATCAGTGCCGATGCGATCAAAGTCGATTTCATTTTTCTCTCCTGGTGACGCGGTGTGCTTTCGCGATGTGTCCATTACACCGCGAACCCGACCGGACAGGTGAAGCGAACCAGTAAGGAGTGCTACCAAACGTATCAGCCTCGATCGAAGGAGCTGACCACGGCAGCTGGCGCTGCGCGGCCGCCGACGAGGATGGCGTCGTGTTCCACCCGCGTGCGAATCAGGCAGGACTGGCCGGCGGCACGTCCCTGCAACAGTGTGATGCCCTGGCCGAGCAAGACGGTGAGCGCGCCCGCAGCCACGCCGGTGGCGCTGTCTTCCAGCGCCGGGTCGAGATGGTTGAAGTTGCGGCCTTCAAAACAGCCATCCGGCAGGCGGCACCAGGCGTAGATGCCGTTGATGCCGGCTTCCTTGCCCCAGGCGGTAATCGACTCGAGGTCCGGACGCAATCCGTGCAGCGTCGCTGCGTCGGCGACTTCGACCAGCAGTTTCGGGCTGCCGACCGACGCAACGCGCGGTGGTGACAGCGGTACCAGGCCGGATGCTGTGAGCAGGTCGGGTGGAATGACTGGCTGCGCCACCTCCTGTGGCCGCAGACGGATGTAGAAGGCATCGTCGCCGCGCAGCAGTTCCAGCCGCTGTCCACGCATCGCCGTCGTCAACGAAAGCAGGCCGGCATCGGGCTGGCGCGCGAACAGTACGTGGGCCACGGCCAGCGTGGCGTGCAGGCACAGGGGACTGCGCATGTGCGGATAGTAGAAATCGACCACGTCGCCATCGAGGTAGACACACGTGGTGTGGCGGGATTGTGCGAGCGCGCGCCGCGTCTCTTCGCCGGTGGCTGCGCCTTCGATGACGAGGGCAGGGTTGCCATCCCCGGTGTGCTCGCCAAAACACTTCAGTGCACGGATCTGCATGAGAATCCTTGTCGATCGGGTCGTCTCGGTTATACTGTGTTTTTATACAGTATTACTGGTTTGACTAGCATTGTATCCCCATTGCCTAGCGCCCGCCGATGACCGATCCGCTTTCCACCCCACCCCAGGCGTTGCCTCCCTACGCGGAGCTGTTCTGCCTGTCGAACTTCTCCTTCCTCGAAGGCGCCTCGCATGCGGAGGAACTGGTGGCGCGCGCGGTGCAGCTCGACTATTTTGCGCTGGCGCTGACCGACGAATGTTCATTGGCCGGCGTGGTGCGCGCCCATGCCGAGGCGAAGAAGGCCGGCATGCCCCTGGTGATCGGCGCCCACTTCCACCTGAAGAACGCGGATGGCAGCCCGGCGCTGTCGCTCATCCTGCTGGCCAAGAACCGCAACGGCTACGGCAACCTGGCCGAGTTCATCACCCTCGGCCGCACGCGCGCCGAAAAGGGCACGTACTTCCTCACGCCGGACGACCTGGCCCGGCCCGCGCCCGCCTACGCCCACCTGAAGCACATGCCCGACTGCCTGGCGATCCTGCTGCCGCACTATCCGTCGCACGAAGCGCTGGATGTCGACCGCCTGCACACGCAGGCCGCCTGGATGGCTACCACCTTCCCGGGCCGCGCCTGGCTCGGCCTGGTGCTGCTGCACCGCGCTTTCGATGAGCCGCACCGCGAGACGCTGGAAGAAGTGGGCTGGCAGCACGGCTTGCCGATCACGGCGCTGGGCCACGTGGTGATGCACGTCCGCTCGCGCAAGCCCCTGCAGGACACGCTCACCGCCACCCGTTTGAAGAAGCCGGTGGCCGAATGCGGCTACGGCCTGGCGCAGAACGCCGAGCAGCACCTGCGCTCGCGCCTGCGCCTGTCGAACGTTTACGGGCGCGATGCGCTGGCCGAAACGGTGCGCATCGCGCGCCTGTGCACCTTCTCGCTGGATGAGCTGCGCTACGAATACCCGGATGAAGTGGTGCCGCCCGGCATTGACGTCAGCAGCTACCTGCGCCAGCAGACCTATATCGGCGCGCACCGGCGCTTCCGCGACGGCATCCCGGCCAAGGTGCAGGCCCAGGTCGAGCACGAGCTGGCGCTGATCGCCGAGATGAAGTACGAGCACTACTTCCTGACCGTGTACGACATCGTGCGCTTCGCGCGCTCGCAACACATCCTGTGCCAGGGCCGCGGTTCGGCCGCCAACTCGGCGGTGTGCTACTGCCTCGGCATCACCGAGGTCGACCCGGCGCGCGCCAGCCTGCTGTTCGAACGCTTCATCTCCAGGGAGCGCAACGAGCCGCCCGATATCGACGTCGACTTCGAGCACCAGCGCCGCGAAGAAGTCATCCAGTACATCTACCAGAAATACGGGCGCGAGCGGGCGGCGCTGGCGGCGGTGGTGATCAGCTACCGTCCCAAGAGCGCGCTGCGCGACAGCGGGCGCGCGCTCGGCATCGACCTGGCCATCGTCGAGAAGGTGGCCAAGACCCACCACTGGTTCGACAGCCGCGCCGATTTGCTGGGACGCCTGGCCGAAGCCGGACTGGACCCGGAATCGCGCCTTGCGCAGCAGTGGGCCACGCTGGCCGACAAGCTGCTGAACTTCCCGCGCCATTTGTCGCAGCACCCGGGCGGCTTCGTGATCGCGCGCGGCAAGCTGTCGCGCCTGGTGCCGATCGAAAACGCGACCATGGCCGACCGCAGCGTCATCCAGTGGGACAAGAACGACCTGGAAGAACTCGGCCTCATGAAAGTGGACGTGCTGGCGCTGGGCATGCTGTCGATGCTGCGCCGCGGCCTCGAACTGGTGGGCCAGCGCTACGGCAACCTGTTCGAGATGCAGGACATACCGCCCGACGACACCGCCACCTACGACATGATCTGCGCGGCCGACACCGTGGGCGTGTTCCAGATCGAGTCGCGCGCGCAGATGAGCATGCTGCCGCGCATGCGGCCGCGCCGCTTCTACGACCTGGTCATCGAGGTGGCGGTGGTGCGGCCGGGCCCGATCCAGGGCGGCATGGTGCACCCGTATCTGCGGCGGCGCCAGGGCTTCGAGAAGGTGGTGTACCCGAGCCCGGAGATGAAGGTGGCGCTCGAGCGCACCCTGGGCGTGCCGATCTTCCAGGAGCAGGTGATGCAGGTGGCGATCCTCGGCGCCGGCTTCACGCCCGGCGAAGCCGACCAGCTGCGCCGCGCGATGGCGGCCTGGAAGCGCAAGGGCGGGCTGGAGAAATACTACGACCGCATCGTGCGCGGCATGCTGGAGCGCGGCTACACGCTGGAATTCGCCGAGGCGATCTTCAGCCAGATCCAGGGCTTCGGCGAATACGGCTTCCCGGAATCGCACGCGGCCAGCTTCGCGCTGCTGGCCTATGCCAGTTCCTGGCTCAAGTGCCACGAGCCGGCGGCGTTTCTCTGCGCGCTGCTCAACAGCCAGCCGATGGGTTTCTACAGCCCGTCGCAGCTGGTGCAGGACGCGCGCCGCCATGGCATCGAGGTGCGCCCTGGCGACGTCGCCATCAGCGGCTGGGATTCGGCGCTGGAAGAACTCGACCCGCATGACCGTACGCGCCAGCCCGCGGTACGCCTGGGTCTTTCGCTGCTGCGCGGCTTGAAACAGGAAGTGGCGCTGCGCATCGAGATGGCGCGCGCGGTGCGTCCTTTCGACAGCGTGGCCGACCTGGCGCGGCGCGCCGGGCTGGATCGCGGCGATCTGCAGGTGCTGGCCGGCGCCAACGCGCTGCAGTCGCTGGCCGGGCACCGGCGCGAGGCGCTGTGGCAGGCGGTGGGCGCGGTGCCCGACAAGGATTTGCTGCGTCCGACCACGCCGCAGGAGGAGATGCCGGAACTCGCGGCGCCCTCGGAGGCCGACGAGATCGTGGGGGACTACCGCGCACAAGGTCTCACGCTGGGCCGCCATCCGTTGGCGCTGCTGCGCGAAGGACTGCTGGCCAAGCGCTTCATGCCGGCCTCCACGCTGGCCGGTTATGCGGACGGCCAGCTGGCGCGCGCCTGCGGCCTGGTGACGGTGCGCCAGCGCCCGGGCACCGCGAAAGGCGTGCTGTTCATGACGCTGGAAGACGAGACCGGGAACATCAACGTGATCGTCTGGCCGACGCTGGTGGAGCAGCAGCGGCGCGAAGTGCTGAACGCGCCTTTACTGGGCGTGTACGGCGTCTGGCAGAAGCAGGGTGAGGTGCGCCACCTGGTGGCCAAGCGGCTGGTGGACATGTCGCATTTACTCGGAAAGCTGCGCGCGCCGAGCCGCGACTTTTGCTGAGGGTGGTCGGCGCTGCCGGCCGCGCTTCCCGATATCCGTCCTATACTGGACATGCACAGTCGATTTCCGGGAGGTCGTCATGAACACCATGTATTCCGTATGTGCGGCGCTGGGCGCCGTGTGCGTGCTGTCCTCGGCCGGCGCCATCGCGCAGCCCGTCAATGTGGCTGATGGCGTGCTGGTCAATGGCGCCGGCATGACCATCTATACCTTCGACAAGGACGTCGCCGGCTCCGGCAAAAGCAACTGCAATGACGGGTGCGCGAAGATGTGGCCGCCGGTCCCCCTTACCGTGGAGTGGATCGAATCGCCGTACTCGATCGTCACGCGCGATGACGGCACGAAGCAGCTTGCCTACAAGGGCAAGCCGCTGTATGTGTACGCCAGGGATGCCAAGCCCGGCGACCGCAAGGGCGACAAGATGAACGGTGTCTGGCACGTGGTCACCAATTAAAACGGCCTGAAACGTCTCGTTACACAAGAGAAGCCATTTGGTGGATTTGTGTGTTTTTCCTATGTTGGCGATCTGCTACTCTCATGGAATCATTCTATTTTGAAAGATTCCGATGGCGATCCAACAGCAATGGTCCGTGGTCCTGGCGCTCGTCGCCTCCAGCGCATCGGCCATCGACGCCCCGATCCAGAGCGTCACCCTGTATCCCGGCAGCGCCACGGTGGAACGCGTGGTCCAGGTGGCGCCGGGCATGACCCAGGTCGAGATCACCGGCCTGCTGGCCAACTTCAACACCGACACCGTGCGTCTGCAGGCCGACCCGGGCATCCAGGTCGGTCAGGTCGTCACGCGCGACCAGCGCGGCGTCGACAGCCCCAGCCCGCGCGAGGCGGAACTGGAAGCGAAGGTCCAGGCGCTGCAGGACCAGGTCGCGGCGATCGATGCCGAGATCAAATCGGCGCAGCTGGTCCAGGGCTACCTCGAACGCCTGGGCGGCGGCGAGCATGGCGCGGGCGCGCCGCGCGACGCCAATGCCTTGCTGGGCACCCTGGAGGCGATCCGCAAGGGCGGCAGCGATGCCCTGGCCCGCATGCACAATGCCGAAGTCAGGAAGCGCTCGCTGACGAAGCAGCTCGACGTCCTCAAGCGCGACCTGGCCAAGGTCCAGGCCAGCACCCGCGAAAGCCGCAGCATGACGGTGGCGGTCGCGGTGCGGCAGCCGGGCAAAATCCTGCTGAGCTACCAGGTCAACCGTGCCGGCTGGAAACCGGCCTACCGCGCCTCGCTCGATTCGAACGCGTCCACCGTCGAGCTGGAGCGGATGGCGGCGATCTCGCAAAAGACCGGCGAGGACTGGAGCCGTGTCAAGCTGCGCCTGTCGACCGGCCAGCCGAACCTGAGCGTCCAGGCGCCCGATCCTTCGCCGTGGCTGTTGACCTGGCAGCCGCCGCAGGTGGCCCAGGAAATGATCCAGTACAACTACCGGGCGCGCTCGATCGCGCCGCCGGCGCCGCCGGCGCCCGTGATGGTGAGCGGCTCGCGCGTCGCCCAGGCCGACGACTACATCGCCCCGGTCATCGAAACGCAAGGCGCCTTCACCACCGAGTTCGAGGTGCCGGCCCAGGTCGACCTGGCGTCGGACGGCCGCGAGATCTCGGTCGCGCTGTCGACCCAGAAGCTGCCGGTCAAACAGCAGGTGCGCATCGCGCCGCGCGACAACAAGGATGTGGCGGTGCTGACCATCGATGCCGCGCGCCCTGACGGCGACTGGCTGCCGGGCCAGGTGCAGCTGCGCCGCGACGGTTCCTATGTCGGCGTACTGTATTGGAACCCGCGGGCCAGCGAGCGCCTCGGCATGGCTTTCGGCCGCGATCCGCTGGTGCGGGTGGCGATCGAGCGCCGCAACGAGAAGTCGGGTGAGGTCGGCCTGTTCAACCGCGAAAACCAGAAACGCATCGCCGATACCTACGTGGTAACGAGCTTCCACCGCCAGCCGGTCGATATCCTGGTGCTGGAGCCGACCCCGGTCAGCCAGTCGGACAAGATCGGCGCCAAGGTCAGCCTGAGCCCGGAACCGACCATCAGGGATTGGCAGCAGCGGCGCGGGCTGGTCGGCTGGGAACGCACCCTCAAGCCGAACGAGACGGCGCGCTTCCATGTCGACTACGTGATCGACTATCCGAAAGAGGGGACGGTGCAGGGCCTGCCGTAAGGCGGGTGGCGGGGGGGGGCGTGTCCGCACATCCCCCCCGGCGTGGGGCTGCCATTGGCGGCGAACGCCCGGTATCTTGTGGCGAATCGACAAGACCACCAGGAACGACCACCATGATCAAGCTTCTGTACAAGGCCCAGCGGGCCGTCATCCATGTGGGGATGCACGCCGCCGTGCAGGCCACCTTGCTGCTGGCCTTCGGCATACCGGCCCACGCCGCCCAGAACGGCATCCACCCGCCGGCAAATGCCTCGGCGCAAGGGAAGTACATCGAGCGCGGCCGCTACCTGGTGAAGGTGGGCGGCTGCAACGACTGCCACACCGCGGGCTACGGCATGAGCGCCGGCAAGGTCGCGGAAAAGGACTGGCTCCAGGGCGACCAGCTGGGCTGGCGCGGTCCCTGGGGCACGACCTACCCGACCAACCTGCGCCTGTCGATGAACGCGATGAGCGAGAACGACTGGATCAAGATGGCGCAGACCTTCCAGGCGCGCCCGCCGATGCCGTACTTTAATCTGCACGCGATGGACAAGGAAGACCTGCGCGCGATTTACCGCTTCGTGCGCCACCTCGGTCCGGCCGGCAAGCCGGCGCCAGGCTGGGTGCCCCCGGACCGCACGCCCCCGGGCCCCGTCATCCAGTTCCCGGGCCCGCCTGCGAAGTAAACGATCACACGGCAGTGTGCAGGACACAGTGTCCGGCACCCGCCCTGCCTCTCACGGTGACTGCTGCGCTACGGGTGCAGCAGCACCTTCCTCCACCGCCGGCGCCGGTTCGGCGAACTCCGCATACACCCAGTCGCCGCCGGCGCGCACCACGCCCTCGGGCGGCGTGCGCTCGCGCTGCGGCGTCCTGGCGAGTGCCACCCGCATATAGTCGACCCAGACCGGCAGCGCCAGCGTGGAGCCGAATTCGCGGCTGCCCAGCGAGCGCGGTTCGTCGTAACCCATCCATGCCACCGCCACCACATTGCCGCCATAGCCCGCGAACCAGCCGTCGATGGCGTTGCTGGTGGTTCCGGTCTTGCCCGCGAGGTCGGTGCGACTCAAGAGGCGCGAGGCCTGCGCCCCGGTGCCGAAGCGGGCCACGTCGCGCAGCATCGAATCGAGGATGAAGGCGTTGCGCGCATCCAGCACGCGCGCTCCTTCTTGTGGCGGACGCGGCTTGCCGCTTTCGAACATCACCCGGCCGTCACGGTCCTGGATCGACATCGACAGCACCGGCTCGACCCGGTAGCCGCCGTTCGCCAGCACCGCATAGGCGCCGGCCAGCTGCAGCGGCGTCACCGCGCCGGTGCCGAGCGCCAGCGTCAGGTTGCTCGGGTGGCGCGCCATGTCGAAGCCGAAGCGCCCCAGGTGATCGCGCGCATAATCGACCTCGAGCGCGCGCAGCATGCGCACCGCCGGCACATTGCGCGAATGCGTGAGCGTGTGGCGGATCGTCACCGGGCCCTCGAACAGATTGTCGTCGTTGCGCGGCGCCCAGTTGGCATAGGCCTTCTCGTCGGAGAAATCGAGCGGCTCGTCGAGAATGGTGGTGCCGGGGAAGAAGCCGCGCTCCAGCGCCGCCGAATACACGAAGGGCTTGATGCTCGATCCCGGCTGGCGCCATGCCTGGGTGGCGTGGTTGAGTTTCTGCAGCTGGTAGTCGAAGCCGCCGACCATGGCGCGCACGCTGCCGGTCTGGGCGTCGATCGCCACGAAGGCCGACGCCACCTGGGGCAGCTGGGTAATGACCCATCCATCCTTGCCGGACTGGGAAAGACGTACCACGGCGCCCGGCGCCAGCTTGATGCCGGCCTTGGCCGCCGGCGCCAGGGCAGGGGCGGCAAAGGCCAGTCCCGCGCCCTTGATCTCGATCGTCTCGCCATCGCGGGTCGCGACCCGCACCCGCTTGGGCGAGGCCGACAGCACCACGGCCGGCGTGAACCCGCCCACCGCGGGGCGCTTCGAGAGCGCCTCCGCAATCGCCTCCTCGCGCTCCTCGCCAGCCTTCGGCAGCACGATGCGTGCTTCCGGGCCACGGTAGCCGTGGCGGCGGTCGTAGGCGATGGCGTTGCGGCGCACCGCCTCCCAGGCGGCCGTTTGTTCCGCCGCATGGATGCTGGTGGTGACCGTGTAGCCGTGCTCGTAGGCGGCTTGCCCGAAGCGCGCATGGGCAGCCTGGCGCGCCAGTTCGGCGACGTATTCCGCGCCGGCGCCCGGGCCGCCGCCGTCGCGCCGTACGCGCAGCGGTTCGGCCAGTGCGCGGCGGTACTGGGATTCGCCGATCTTCCCCAGCTCGAACATGCGCCTCAAGACCACGCGCTGGCGTTGTTGCGCACGTTCCGGGTTGGCGACCGGATTGTGGCGCGAGGGGTTTTGCGGCAGCCCCGCGAGCATCGCGGTCTCCGCCAGGCTCAGGCTCGCCAGGGGCTTGCCGAAATAAGTGCGCGCCGCGCTGGCGAAGCCGTAGGAACGCTGCCCCAGGTAGATCTGGTTCATGTAGACCTCGAGGATCTGGTCCTTGGACAGCGCCTGCTCGATCTTGTAGGCCAGCGCGACCTCGGTCAGCTTGCGCGGCAGGGTCTTGTCGCGCGACAGGAAGAAGTTGCGCGCCACCTGCATGGTGATAGTCGAGCCGCCCTGGCGATAGCCGCCGCCCAGTGCGGCCAGGTTGGCCTTGGCGGCGCCCAGCGCGCGGATCCAGTCGATGCCGCCATGGTCATAAAAGCGCGAATCCTCGATCGACAGCACGGCCGCCTTCATCAGGGGCGGGATCTTTGCGATCGGCACGAAGTCGCGCCGCTCGGCGCCGAACTCGCCGATCAGGACCTTGTCGGCCGAGTACACCCGCAGCGGGATCTTGGGGCGGTAGTCGGTGACGGCGCCGATGTCCGGCAGCGGCACTTCGTCCAGCACGCCGGCGGCGGTGGGCGCGCATGCGGCGGACAGCACGGTGGCAAGCAGGACGGAGGGGGCGTTCAGGCGCGGCAGGTTGAGCAGGTGCATGGAATTCAATCAGGATGGCTGGGTTGGATGCGGCGCCGATAGTACCGCCATCGCGCCCCGGCTGCAGCCCCGACCGGCAAGGTAGCACCAGATGCCTTGGATGGGCTCGCTTGGCGCTACCGCGCGCCCGGGCCCCTCGTGCCTGCGATCCGGCACCGATCAACGACAACGCCCGGCACGATGGCCGGGCGTTGTCGTCAGCTTAGCGCAAAGCTCAGAAGGTTTCCCATTCCTCGGCATCGGCGCGCGTCGACCGGCGTGCGCTTGCCGGCGCCGGTTTCGCCACCCGCGCGGCCGGCTTGGCCTGCAGCGCCAGGGCGCGTGACGGTGCGGCCGCGGCCGGCGCCGCGGTGGCCGGGGCATTGGCGCCCAGCTTGAACACGCCGACCACCTGGGCCAGGCGGGCCGCCTGCTCCTGCATCGATGCGGCTGCCGCCGCCGACTCTTCGACCAGGGCGGCATTCTGCTGGGTGACCTGGTCCATCTGGCCGATGGCCTGGTTGACCTGCTCGATGCCGCCGGTCTGTTCCTGGCTGGCCGACGCGATCTCGGCCATGATGTCGGTGACGCGACGGATCGAGGTGACCACCTGTTCCATGGTGTCGCCGGTCCGGTCCACCAGCCTGGTGCCGGCTTCGACCTGTTCGACCGAGTCGCCGATCAGGGTCTTGATCTCCTTGGCGGCAGCGGCCGAGCGCTGGGCCAGGGTGCGCACTTCCGACGCGACCACCGCGAAGCCGCGGCCCTGCTCGCCGGCGCGCGCCGCTTCCACCGCGGCGTTGAGCGCCAGGATGTTGGTCTGGAAAGCAATGCCGTCGATGACGCCGATGATGTCGACGATCTTGCGCGAGGAATCGTTGATCGACCCCATGGTGGTGATGACCTGGCTCACCACGCTGCCTGCCTCGAGCGCCACGCTGGAGGCGGTGATCGCCAGCTGATTGGCCTGGCGCGCGTTGTCGGCGTTCTGGCGGACGGTGCTGGTCAGTTCTTCCATCGAGGCGGCGGTTTCTTCCAGCGCGCTGGCCTGCTGCTCGGTACGGCTTGATAAGTCGAAGTTGCCGGCCGAGATTTCGGCTGAGCCGGTGGCGATGGTGTCGGTGCCGCTGCGCACTTCGCTGACGATCTTGACCAGGCTGTCGTTCATGTTGCGCAGGGCGCGCAGCAGGGCGCCGGTCTCGTCCTTCGAGGCGGCTTCGATGCGGCTGCTCAGGTCACCGGCGGCGACGGTTTCGGCGGCTTGCACTGCCGCGCGAATCGGGCGCGTGATGCCGCGCGTGAGCATCCACGAGAACAGCGCGCCGATCAGCACAGCGGCCCCGGTCAGGCCCGTGATCACGATCTCGCCGCGCCTTGCGGTGGCGTCGATGCCGGCGGCGGTGGCGGCGATGTGCGCGCGCTGCATCGCGACCAGTTCATGAATCGATTCCTGGTAGGCCTTCGCCGTCGGGGTGAAGGCCTGATCGAGAATCTGGTCCGCCAGTTCCTGGTTGCCCTCGGCCTTGGCCTTGACCGCATTGTCGCGCGCGGCGCCGTACTGCTTGCGCTGCTCCAAGATGCGCCGGAACAGGGCGGTTTCGCTTTCCCCGCCGATGAGCGGCTCGATCTGCTTGACGAGATCGGCCGCTGCCTTTGCGGTCATGGCGGCGTCGTCCTTGAAGTAGGCGGTCAGCGACGGGTCGCTGCTCTTGACGATGGCGGCGGTGCGGCGCACGGCCGCGAAGATCTGGGTGTACCACTCGGCGATCAGGCGCTCCTTCGCCAGCGGGGTGGCCAGGGTGTCGCGGGTGGCGCTGGAGACCTGCTCGAGGCGCCACATGCCGGTAGCGGCGATCAGGACCGCCATCAGGAGAGTCAGGATAAAGCCGGCGGCAAGGCGTGTGCCGATGCCGAGGTTATTGAAAGCGCGCATAGGGTCGGTGGTGGGGTGGCGCGCAGGTCGCTGCCACGTCATGCAAATGGAAAGCAAGAATTATTGCCCAACTGAAACATCAGTGCAGCTTTTATCGCTTCTCGTATGAACGATTTACAACGCCGGACGCTCCTTGCCGCCCGGCTCGGCCTTGCGCCGAGGCCGGCCGAGGCCACCGGCATCTCATGCACCTGGCAGGGTTTAAGGTATAATTTCTATTTCCCGCGCGTGCCATTCGGCACCTTCAGTACAAATGACCAAATTCGTATTCGTCACTGGCGGCGTCGTATCTTCCCTGGGCAAGGGAATCGCGGCCGCCTCCCTCGCCGCGATTCTCGAATCGCGCGGCCTCAAAGTCACCATGCTCAAGCTCGACCCGTACATCAACGTGGACCCGGGTACCATGAGCCCCACCCAGCACGGCGAAGTGTTCGTCACCGACGACGGCGCCGAGACCGACCTCGACCTGGGCCATTACGAGCGCTTTATCAGCACCCGCATGAAGAAGGTGAACAACTTCACCACCGGCCAGATCTACGAATCGGTGATTCGTAAAGAGCGCCGCGGCGAATACCTCGGCAAGACCGTGCAGGTGATCCCCCACATCACCAACGAAATCCAGGACTACATCCGCCGCGGCGCCGAAGGCGTCGACGTGGCGCTGGTGGAAATCGGCGGTACCGTCGGCGACATCGAGTCGCTGCCCTTCCTGGAAGCCGCGCGCCAGCTGTCGCTGCGCTCCGGCCGCAAGGGCGCGGCCTTCGTGCACCTGACCCTGGTTCCCTACATTGCATCGGCCGGCGAGCTCAAGACCAAGCCGACCCAGCACTCGGTGCAGAAGCTGCGCGAGATCGGCATCTCGCCGAACGCGCTGCTGTGCCGCGCCGACCGCCGCATCCCGGACGACGAGCGCGCCAAGATCTCGCTGTTCGCCAACGTGGAAGAGCAGGCCGTGATCTCGGTGTGGGACGTGGACACCATCTACAAGGTCCCGCAGGTGCTGCACGACCAGGGCCTGGACGACATCATCCTCGAAGCCATCGGCCTGGAGGCGCCAAAGGCCGACCTGTCGATGTGGACCAAACTGATCCACACCCTGGAAAACCCGAAGCGCGAAGTCACCATCGGCATGGTGGGCAAGTACGTCGACCTGATCGAATCGTACAAGTCCCTGACCGAGGCGCTGCGCCACGCCGGCATCCACACCGAAAGCCGCGTCAACATCGAATACCTGGACTCGGAAGAGATCGAAAAGGACGGGTGTGAGCATTTAGCCAAGTACGACGCGATTCTCGTGCCGGGCGGCTTCGGCAAGCGCGGCGTGGAAGGCAAGATCATGGCCGCCCGCTATGCCCGCGAAAACAAGATCCCTTACCTCGGCATCTGCCTGGGCATGCAGGTCGCGCTGATCGAATACGCGCGCCACATGGCCGGCCTGCCGAACGCGAACTCCACCGAGTTCGATCCGGAAACCGACCAGCCGGTGGTCGCCTTGATCACCGAATGGCAGAACCATGACGGCAAGGTCGAGAAGCGCGACACCAACTCCGACCTGGGCGGCACCATGCGCCTGGGCGCGCAGACCTGCGCCGTGAACCCGGGTACGCTGGCCGCCGAAATCTACGGCAACGTCGTGACCGAGCGCCACCGCCACCGCTACGAAGGCAACAACTTCTACCTGCCGCGCATCGAAGCGGCCGGCCTGGTGGTGTCGGCGCGTACCCCGAACGAAGACCTGCTCGAGATCATGGAACTGCCGCGCAGTGGCGACAACGGTCATCCGTTCTACATCGGCGTGCAGTTCCACCCGGAGTTCAAGTCGACCCCGCGTAACGGCCACCCGCTGTTCAGCGCGTTCATCAAGGCGGCGCTGGACCACCAGGCAGCCAACACCAACGTGGCGGCGAACAATTCGTCGGCACATGCATCGGTCTCACTACAAGGAGATGCAGCATGAAACTCGCCGGTTTCGACGTCGGCCTCGACCATCCGATTTTCCTGATCGCGGGTACCTGCGTGATCGAATCGCGCCAGATGGCGCTCGACACCGCGGGCACGCTGAAGGAAATCACGAGCGCGCTGGGCATTCCGTTCATCTACAAGTCCTCGTTCGACAAGGCCAACCGCTCGTCGGGCAAGACCTTCCGTGGCCCCGGCATCGACAAGGGCCTGGACATCCTGGCCGACGTGCGCAAGCAGATCGGCGTGCCGGTCCTGACCGACGTCCACGACGAAGAGATGATCCCGCAGGTGGCGAGCGTGGTCGACGTGCTGCAGACCCCGGCTTTTCTCTGCCGCCAGACCGACTTCATCAACGCCTGCGCGCGTTCGGGCAAGCCGGTCAACATCAAGAAGGGCCAGTTCCTGGCGCCGGGCGACATGAAGAACGTGATCGACAAGGCACGCGCGGCGGCACGCGAAGCCGGCCTGCCTGAAGATAACTTCATGGCCTGCGAACGCGGCGCCTCGTTCGGCTACAACAACCTGGTCTCGGACATGCGGTCGCTGGCCATCATGCGCGAATCGAACTGCCCGGTGGTGTTCGACGCGACCCATTCGGTGCAGCTGCCGGGCGGCCAGGGCACCTCGTCCGGCGGGCAGCGCGAACACGTGCCGGTGCTGTCGCGCGCGGCGGTTGCCGCCGGCGTCGCCGGCCTGTTCATGGAGACCCACCCGGATCCGGCGAACGCGATGTCGGACGGCCCGAATGCCGTGCCGCTCGGCCGCATGAAGGAACTCCTGGGCACCCTGGTCGAGATCGACCGCATCGTCAAGAAGACCGGCTTCATCGAAGCCGACTTCAAGTAAAACCTGCAGCGCGCCCGGCGGCTGGGCGCGCGTACCGACCACACTGAATTTTCTACTCTTCCGGAGACTGTAAAACATGAGTGCTATCGTTGATATCATCGGCCGCGAAATCATTGACTCGCGCGGCAATCCGACCGTGGAATGCGACGTCCTGCTGGAATCGGGCGTGATGGGCCGCGCCGCCGTGCCCTCGGGCGCCTCGACCGGTTCGCGCGAAGCGATCGAACTGCGCGACGGCGACCCGAAGCGTTACTTCGGCAAGGGCGTGCTGCAGGCCTGCGAAAATATCAACACCGAGATCTCCGAAGCGATCATGGGCCTGGACGCCAATGAGCAGGCCTTCCTGGACCGTACCCTGATCGATCTCGACGGCACCGAAAACAAGAGCCGCCTGGGCGCCAACGCCATGTTGGCCGTGTCGATGGCCGTCGCCAAGGCCGCGGCCGAAGAAGCCGGCCTGCCGCTGTACCGCTACTTCGGCGGTTCGGGCGCGATGCAGATGCCGGTCCCGATGATGAACGTCATCAACGGCGGCGCTCACGCCGACAACAACCTGGACATCCAGGAATTCATGATCATCCCGGTCGGCGCACCGTCGTTCAAGGAAGCGATGCGCTGGGGCGCCGAGGTGTTCCATACCCTCAAGAAAATCCTGCACTCGAAGGGCCTGAACACGGCGGTCGGCGACGAGGGCGGTTTCGCCCCGTCGGTGGCCAACCATGAAGAAGCGATCAAGCTGATCATGCAGGCGATCGAGCAGGCCGGCTACGTGGCCGGCAGCCAGATCGCGCTGGGCCTGGATTGCGCCGCCAGCGAATTCCACAAGGACGGCCGCTACGTGCTCGAAGGCGAAGGCGGCCTGTCGCTGTCGGCAGCCGACTTCACCAACATGCTGGCCACCTGGTGCGACAAGTACCCGATCATCTCGATCGAGGACGCGATGGCCGAAGGCGACTGGGACGGCTGGGCCACCCTGACCGCCGCACTGGGCAAGAAGGTGCAGCTGGTCGGCGACGACCTGTTCGTCACCAACACCAAGATCCTGAAAGAGGGCATCCAGAAGGGCATCGCCAACTCGATCCTCATCAAGATCAACCAGATCGGCACCCTGACCGAGACCTTCGCGGCCATCGAAATGGCCAAGCGCGCCGGCTACACCGCCGTGATCTCGCACCGTTCGGGCGAGACCGAGGATTCGACCATCGCGGACATCGCGGTTGGCCTGAACGCCCTGCAGATCAAGACCGGCTCGATGTCGCGTTCGGACCGCATGGCCAAGTACAACCAGCTGCTGCGCATCGAAGAAGACCTGGGCGACGTCGCCAGCTACCCGGGCCGTGACGCCTTTTACAATCTGAAGTAAACCACATGGGCCGGACCGCCTCGAAAGCGGTCCGGCCCGTGCATGCCCCATGCGACTCATTACCATCGCGCTTGCCATCCTGCTGCTGCTGATCCAGTACCCGTTGTGGCTGGGGAAGGGCGGCTGGCTCGCCGTCGCCGACATGCGCGACCAGGTCGGCACCACCCGCCACAAGACCGAGCTGCTCGAGGCGCGCAACGCCAAGCTCGAATCGGAAGTGCGCGACCTGCGCGACGGTACCGGCGCGGTCGAAGAGCGCGCCCGCTACGAGCTGGGCATGATCAAGCAGAATGAAATCTTCGTGCAGGTGCTGCGCAAGGACGAGCAGCCAGTGGTCTCGATGACCGTGCCGCCGCCCCCGCCCGAACCGAAGGAAAAGCGCGACCGCTGATATATCGAAACTGCGCGCAACTGCGCGCAACTGCGCGCAACTGCGAGCAGCCGCGAGGCCGCCTGCTTCAGGTTTCGCAGCCTCCGCGCGGCGGCATGTACCCCGGCTGCAGCAATCCTGCGATCGGCGCGTCGCCTTCGAACAGCACCAGCTCGCCCATGTTCTGGTGGCTCCACGTAATACGGTCGCCGTTTTCGACATGGCTGCCGACCAGCGCGATCGGGCGGTCGCCGAAGGTGGAGGCGTTGCCCGCTCCCGACACGATGATGCTCTCGCTGCCGTCCGGATAGCGGACCCGGTCGCCGACGCAAGCGACGCGGAAACCGTCGTCATGCGCTTCATGATTGGACACGACAACCTTCCCGCCACGTAAGGTCGACGACCCGACGGTGGCGATCGGGTACCGGGCCGTCACTTTCCTGAACGCCGGCAGCGGCGCTCCCGCTTCGTGATCGATCGACGATACCTTGGCTGCGGACATGCGCTTCATTCGAACTCCTTTGGGTGTAATCGGTAAAATAATCCCGCGCTCATGCGAAGATTTCTCTGTGCAACATTGCTTTTCGCAAACTACGAGCACATTTGACGCTTTCGTGGTCGGACCATTCCTGATTAATATCAATATGACTTCCATGTGGGATCACGCCTACAAAGAAGTTACCGGAAGTGGATGGTCTGCCAGCGGCGACGGGCCGGAATGCATGCCCCATCGAGTAGAATGCGGGCTTCATTCAAGAACAGGAAGCAGGCATGACCCAGCCAACACCGCCGAATCCGGCGCAGCTCGATTCGCTCGACGCCATTGCCGACTGCCTGGCCGATGCATTCGAGGAGGGCGATGGCGCGGCCATCGCTGCCGCCATGAAGGCCGTGGCCCAGGCGCCGGGCCTGGGCGCGCTGGCAGCTGCCGTCGGCATGCCGCGCGACGCGCTGTACACCGGGCTGGTGGCGGAAGAATTCAACCTCGATCTCACCCTGGAGATCATGAAGGTGGTCGACCTCCACATGTCGGGCAAGGCATAAAACAAAAACGCGCCTTCCGGCGCGTTTTTGTTCTGCAGGTATGCGGGGTTTACTCCGACGAAGCCTCACCCTGCATCGAACCGGCGCCCTGTTCCAGGAAGGAGCGCAGCATCCAGGCGTTCTTCTCGTGCACTTCCATGCGGGTGGTCAGCATGTCGGCGGTCGGATAATCGTCCAGCTCGTCGGCAACCTTCACGCCTTCGCGCAGGGTGCGGATCAGGATCTCGTTGCCGTCGACCAGTTGGCGGATCATTTCTTTCGACGACAGCACTTCCGGCTCTTCCTTGATGCTCGACAGTTCGACATAACGCTTCGAAGTGGCTGGCGCGAAATGGCCCAAGGCGCGAATGCGTTCGGCGATCTCGTCGAGCGCATTCCACTGCTCGGTGTACTGCTCTTCGAACAACACGTGCAGAGTCGAGAACATCGGCCCGGTAACGTTCCAGTGGAAGTTGTGGGTCTTCAGGTACAGCATGAAGGCGTCCGACAAGATCGTCGACAGCGATTCGACGATCTTGGCGCGGTCTTCGGTGTTAATTCCGGTATCCATGTGCATCGTTTTTCTCCTGTGGGTAAGCGCAGTGTTCGTAAGGAAATGACAACACTGTCGAAGATGCATCAGCTTAGCACCGCTTGAAAAAATGCGTATTTTGCGTGTCCCGGTTCATTCGCGGTGCGTGAGAATGTGCGCATCTTTGCGAGAACGCCGTCTTTACAATCGATGCACCAACACCAATCGAGGACGTGCATGAAACGACATTCCATCATCGCCGCGCTGCTGGCCGTGGCAGCTCCATCGTTCGCACAAGAGGGCATGCCGGCGCCGGACAGCGCAGGAACGGTCCAGGTCAGCAGCATCAAGGATCCGGCCTTGCAGCCGTACGGCCGCATGCTGCGTGGACTCGATGCATGGGAAGAAAAGCGCGCGCTGGCGCCAAACGCCAGCCTGCGCTTCGAGCTGTTGACGCTGGACGGCAAGGCGGCGGCGCACGATGGCCTGCAACTGCGCCTGGCCGGCGACAAGGTCGATATCGCGCTCCCCATCGACGCCGACGCCACGTTCGTGCTGCCGCGCAGCCAGGACGCCCTGGACGATAAGGCCGACCTCGTGCTCAACCGCAAGAAGGACCAGATGCGCTGGCGGCCGCGCGTACGAACGCCGGGTGTACCCGACAACGCGCGACGGCTGGGCGACCTGCGGCTCGAGTGCGAGGTGCAGCAAGCCGTGCGCAAGGAGGACATCCCCTTGCTGTACCGCGCCGGCGCGGTGGCGGCGGGGGGCATCTGCAATCTGCCGATGGTGGGCTACGTGTTCCGGGCGCCCAAGCGTCTGGCCTCGGCCACGGTGGTGTCGGGCGAGCGCAGGGCCAGGCTGGCGCTGCATACCGGCGGAGCCGGCTACATGGCGCCGCTGCGGGACAAGAGCTGGGAGGACGACGCGCTGGTCGTGTATGAATTCGCCGAGGAGACGAAGTAGGTGGCCGGCAGCGCCGGCCACCCGACAGGATAGCTGATCAGTTGATGCTGCCGCTCGGCGGCATCATGGTCTCGACCGGCGTGTCGCTGGCGAACAGTTGGGCGCAATCCACCTTGTCGAAGGCGTAGTGCTTGCCGCAGAAGTCGCAATTGATGCCCAGCTCGCCCAGGTCGGCCAGCGCCGAATCGACTTCTTCCTGGCCCAGCATCTTGAGCATGTTGCCGACCTTTTCGCGCGTGCAGCTGCAGTGGAACTGCGGATACTGCGGCTCGAAGACGCGGATCGTCTCTTCCCAGAACAGGCGCTTGAGCAGGGTCTCGATGCCGGTACTGAGCAACTCCTCGCGCTTCAGGGTCTGGCCCAGCATGACGGCGCGGTTCCAGGTTTCCAGGTCTTCGGCTTCCGAGGCTTGCTGCAGCTGGTCGTCCTTGCCGCTGTGGCGCGGGAGCTTTTGCAGCAGCAGCCCGCGCGAGACCTGGTCGTCGGCTGCCAGCCACAGGCGCGTGTCCATCTGCTCGGAGCGCAGCATGTAGTTCTCGATGACGGTCGCCATGGTGTCGCCTGTCAAGGGCACCACGCCCTGGTAGGGTTGCTGGCCCGGCATCTTGTCGGTCGGGTCGAGGGTGATGACGAAGCGCCCTTTGCCGTGGACGTTGAACATCTGCTCGAGGGTGGTGTCTTCCGCGATGTCGGCGTCCGGCGCCAGCTTGGCGGTGGCGCGGATGCGCAGGTCGGCGTCGCACTCGACCACCAGCAGGCGTACCGGGCCGTCACCGAAGATCTGCATCACGATGGCGCCATTGAACTTCAGGTTGGCCGACAGCAGGGCGCTGGCCGCCACCATCTCGCCAAGCGCGGTGCGCACCGCTTTCGGGTAGGCGTGACGGGCCTGGATCTCGCGCCAGGTATCGGAAATCTCGATCAGCTCGCCGCGCACGGCAGCGTTGTCGAAGATAAATTTTTGCAGGGTGTCGCGCTTTTCGGTCATCACGTCGTTCGTCATTCTTTATCCAATCTGCTTGAGCTGCGCCTTGAACAGCTGGCCGCGCGCTACATAGCTCGCGGCGCTGGCCTGCAGGCGCAGCATGTCTTCTTCCGTCAGGCTACGCACGACCTTGGCAGGCGAGCCGAGGATCAGTGAGCCGTCCGGGAATTCCTTGCCCTCGGTAACCAGCGCGCCGGCACCCACCAGGCAGCCCTTGCCGATCCGGGCGCCGTTCAGGATTACCGCCTGGATGCCGATCAGCGAGCCGTCACCGACCGTGCAGCCATGCAGCATGGCCTGGTGGCCGACGGTGACGTTCTTGCCCAGCGTAAGGGGGAAACCCATATCGGTGTGCATCACCGTGCCCTCTTGCACGTTGCTGTTCTCGCCGATGGTGATGCGTTCGTTGTCGCCGCGCAGCGTCGCGCCATACCACACCGAAGCATTCGCCTCGAGCGTGACCTTGCCGATCAGGGTTGCCGAATCGGCCACGAAGCTTGAGGCGTCGATCTCGGGCGCATGCTCGCCCAGCTGGTAAATCGCCATGGATGTGCTCGCGGAGGGTTGAAATGCCGCTATTGTAAACCCTGTCTCCGCGATCGTCCGGTCGCTCGAAGGTGGGGGTGCTCAGCGCAATATCAAGCACACGGCTATAATGCGAACGACCGTACTATTTTTAGCTGTGCTTGCCACCCTTATCCTGATTTCCATGAATCCCTCCCGATCCGAGTTTCTCACCATCCGCGGCCTGCGCACCCACGTGCGCCACTGGGGCCGTGCCGGCGCCCCGACAATCTTCATGCAGCATGGCTGGATGGACGTGTCGGCCTCGTTCCAGTTCGTGGTCGACGCCCTCAAGGGCGACTGGCACGTGATCGCCTTCGACTGGCGCGGCTTCGGGCTGAGCGAACGCGCGCCTTCGGACACCTACTGGTTCCCGGACTACCTGGCCGACCTGGAAGCGGTGCTCGACCATTATGCGCCGGGCGAGGCAGTGAACCTGCTTGGCCACAGCATGGGCGGCAACATCGCCAGCCTGTATGCGGGCGTGCGGCCGCAGCGCATCGCGAAGCTGGTCAACCTGGAGGGCTTCGGCCTGCCTGAAACCCGTCCGTCGCAGGCGCCTGGCCGTTTCGCCAAGTGGCTCGACGAGTTGCGCGCCAGGCCCGAGATGCGCGGCTATGCCAGCCGGGAAGAAGTGGCGGCGCGGCTGCAAAAGACGAATCCGCGCTTGTCCGACGAGCGCGCCGCCTTCCTGGCCGGCCACTGGTCGGCCCAGGATCCGGACGGCCAGTGGCGCATCCTGGGCGACCCGGCGCACAAGATGACCGGGCCGCTGCTGTACCACGCCGATGAAGTGCTGGCCTGCTGGACCCAGATCACGGCGCCGGTACTGTGGATCGAGGCGGAAGAGACCGAGATGTGGCGCTGGATGGGGCCGAAGGAGCAGGCCAGGGCCGAGATCGACCGCCGCCGCGCGCACCTGGCGGACGTGACGGCACGCACGATGCCGGCGGCAGGGCATATGCTCCACCACGACCAGCCGGAGATGCTGGCTGCCATGCTCGAGGCCTTCCTGGCCGGCGCCGACGTTCCCGGCTGACCGATTGCCGCGTACAATGTTCGGCTATGAAAGCCGATCTCCACTGCCATTCCAGGGTCTCCGACGGTGTGCTCGCGCCCGCCGCCGTCGCCGCCTATGCGCGCAAGGGCGGCGTCGACCTCTGGGCGCTGACCGACCATGACGAAGTCAAAGGGATCAAGGCCGCACGCCAGGCGGCCGGCGAGCTCGGGATGCGTTTCGTGGCCGGCGTCGAGATCTCGGTCACCTGGGCCAACGAGACCGTGCACATCGTCGGCCTGCAGGTCGACGAGGACAACCGGGCCCTGGTCGACGGCCTGGCCGCCACCCGCAACGGCCGCCAGGCACGCGCGCACGAGATATCGGCCCAGCTGGCGAGCGCCGGCTTTCCGGGCGCCTACGATGGCGCGCTGCACTACGTGGGCAATCCGGACCTGATTTCGCGCACCCACTTCGCCCGCTACCTGGTCGAAGTCGGCGCCTGCGGCTCGACCGCCGAGGTGTTCCGCAAATACCTCACCGAGGGCAAGCCTGGCTATGTGCCGCACCGCTGGGCGACGCTGGCGGACGCGGTCGGCTGGATCCGCGGCGCCGGCGGCGTCCCCGTGATCGCCCACCCGGGCCGCTATCCGTTCAGCGACACGGCCGAAGGCGCGCTGTTCGACGAATTCCGCCAGCTCGGCGGCAACGCCATCGAAGTGGTGACCGGCAGCCATACGCCGGACCAGTACCAGACCTATGCCGAGCTGGCGCGGCGCTACGGTTTCCTGGCTTCGCGCGGGACCGACTTCCATGCCCCGGGCGAGTCGCGCGTGGAGTTTGCCGAATTGCCGCCGCTACCGGCCGGGCTCAAGCCGGTGTGGCACGACTGGTAGGGTGGCGGCTCGTAATCCGGTCCACTGGACCAGATTACCCCACGCGTTCAACCGGCAGATAAACAGCCGAGCGGGCAGCATTGCCGTGATTTGAACGCGTGGGCGTAATTCCGGGCACTGCCCGAAATTACCCTGCCCACCCTACGACTTGAAAAAACTACTGGACAGCCCAATCTTGGCAGCCTGACATCGTCATGCTACCCGGAGGCCTGTTCATGAAACGTATCGTGCTGTTCCTTGCCACCAACCTGGCCGTCGTGCTGGTGGTGTCGCTCGTGCTCAACCTGCTCGGGGTGGGACGTGCCGTCACGGGGCAGGGGATCGACATCGGCTCCCTGGCGGTGTTCTCGCTGGTAGTGGGCTTCACCGGTTCCTTCATCTCGCTCCTGATGAGCAAACCGATGGCCAAGTGGTCGACCGGCGCGCGCGTCATCGGGCAGCCCGCCAACGGCACCGAGCGCTGGCTGATCGATACCGTGCGCAAGCTGTCCGAACGCGCCGGCATCAAGATGCCCGAGGTCGCCGTCTACGATGGCGAGCCGAACGCCTTCGCCACCGGCGCCTTCAAGAATTCGGCGCTAGTGGCGGTGTCCACCGGCCTGCTGGCCAGCATGGACCAGGACGAAGTCGAGGCCGTGCTCGGGCACGAGGTGGCCCACATCGCCAATGGCGACATGGTCACGCTGACCCTGATCCAGGGCGTGGTCAATACCTTCGTGGTATTCCTGGCTCGGGTGGTCGGCTTCTTCGTCGACAAGTTGCTGTTCCGCAGCGACGACCGCGGCCCCGGCATCGGCTACATGATCACGGTGTTCGTGTGCGAGATTTTGTTCGGCATCCTGGCCTCGATCATCGTGGCCTGGTTCTCGCGCAGGCGCGAGTTCCGCGCCGACGCCGGCGCCGCCAAGCTGATGGGCACCCCGGTGCCGATGCAGCACGCGCTGGCCCGCCTCGGCGGCCTGGCGCCGGGCGCGCTGCCCTCGTCGATGGCCGCTTCCGGCATCTCGGGCAGCGGCGGCGGCTGGGGCGCGCTGTTCTCGACCCACCCGCCAATGGAACAGCGCATCGCGGCGCTGCAGGCGCTCCGCTAACAATAGAAAGGCAGCCGCCGATGGCCCAATACTTCGAGATCCACCCCGAGAACCCGCAGGCGCGCCTTCTCAAGCAGGCGGCGCAGATCATCGCCTCCGGCGGCATCGTGGCCGCGCCGACCGACTCGGCCTATGCGCTGGTGTGCCGCCTGGACGACAAGGCCGCGGTCGAGAAGCTGCGCCGCATCCGCGGTGTCGACGACAAGCACCACCTGACCTTGCTGGTGCGCGACCTGTCGGCGATCGCCCACTTCGCGCGGGTCGACAATACCCAGTACCGCCTGCTCAAGGCCACCATGCCGGGGCCCTACACCGTGATCCTGGAAGCCACGCGCGAGGTGCCGCGGCGCCTGTCGCACCCCTCGCGCAAGACCATCGGCGTGCGCGTCCCCGAGAACCACATCATGCTGGCGCTGATCGAGGAACTGGGCGAGCCGCTGATCGGCACCACCTTGCAGTTGCCCGGCGACGACCACATGTTGTCCGATCCTGATGAAGTGCTGGAGCGCCTGGGCAAGCAGATCGAGCTGGTGATCGACGGCGGCGCCGGCACGCTTGAAGCGACCACGGTCATCGACCTGACCGGGCCGACCCCCGCGCTGGTGCGCGAGGGCAGGGGCGATCCCGCGGCATTCGGGTTGTAAGGTCCGGCTCGCCGGCCTTCAGCATCGCGTTAGGCGATGCTTCAGCATCCCCTAACTGCCGGGCTGCGCGCCTCTGATAGAATCGCGCACATGGATGAACTCATACGCAACATCGCTGTCTACGCGCTGCCCGTTCTTTTTGCGATTACCCTGCACGAAGCCGCCCACGCCTACGTCGCCCGCTACTTCGGCGACAACACCGCCTACGCCGCCGGGCGCATGACCCTGAACCCGCTGGTGCACATCGACATCTTCGGCACCATCGTCATTCCCATCGCCCTGTACCTGACCACCGGGTTCGTGTTCGGCTACGCCAAGCCGGTGCCGGTCGATTTCGCGCGCCTGCGCAATCCGAAGCGCGACATGGCCTGGGTGGCGCTGGCCGGGCCGGCCGCGAACTTCATCATGGCCTTCCTGTGGCTGGTGCTGGCGGTGCTGCTGGTGGCGTTCAACGTGAACGAGCAATTCCCGCACAAGGTGGCGCAGGCCGGCCTGTTCGCGAACCTCTTGATGTTCGCCTTCAACCTGCTGCCGATCCCGCCGCTGGACGGCGGCCGCGTGCTCACCAGCATGCTGCCGAATAAGCTCGCGTATCAATTCGCGCGGATCGAACCGTATGGCTTCTTCATCGTGTTGGGGCTGATCTTCTTCAACCTGCTGGCCTTCTGGGTGATGCCGGTGATGACGCTGGGCCGCGTGCTGCTGCAGCTGATCGCTTCGCCCCTGACGCTGCTGCTGACGTGAACATGATGAAGCTGCCGGTGTCGCCGTGGGTGGCGCGTTTCGCGCCGCTGGCCAAGGCCGGCGAGGCGCTCGACCTGGCCTGCGGCAGCGGTCGCCACACACGCATGCTGGCGGAGCGCGGCATGGCAGTGACCGCGCTCGACCGCAACCCCGAGCTGCTGGCTCCCCTCGCCGGTCCGAATGTCGCCACCCTGGTGCACGACCTGGAAGCCGAGCACGCCGTCTGGCCTTTCGCGCCGGGCCGGTTCGCGCTGATCGTCGTCACCAATTACCTGCACCGGCCGCTGTTTGCGCAGCTGGCCGCCAGCCTGTGCCCGGACGGCATCCTGATTTACGAAACTTTTGCGCACGGAAACCAGATCTACGGAAAGCCGTCGAACCCGGACTTCCTGCTGGCGCCGGAAGAACTGCTCGGCCTGGCCCGCCAGGGCGGGTTGCAGGTGCTGGCCTACGAGGATGGCCACGTCGATCGCCCCCACCCGGCACAGGTACAGCGCCTGTGCGCGGCGGGGCCGGCCTTTGCCAAAACCGAAGCCAGGCTCGACCATTATGTCGTCACGAATGAACCATAGAGGCGGGCGATCCGCTACAATCAGACTTTTATTTACTTTCCGGCACCGTCAACGCATATGATTAAGGGCAGCATCGTAGCAATCGTCACCCCGATGTTCGAGGACGGCAGTCTTGACCGCGATTCCTTGCGCAAGCTGATCGACTGGCACATCGCGGAAGGCACCGACGGTATCGTCATCGTCGGCACCACGGGTGAATCGGCCACCGTCTCCCCCGAGGAGCACGCCGAACTGATCAAGATTGCGGTGGAACACGCCGCCGGCCGCGTTCCCGTCATCGCCGGCGCTGGCGGCAATTCGACCGTCGAAGCCATCGCACTGACCCGGCATGCCAAGGACGTCGGCGCCGACGCCACGCTGCAGGTGGTTCCTTACTACAACCGTCCGACCCAGGAAGGCATGTACCGCCACTTCAAGGCGATCGCGGAAGCGGTCGACCTGCCGGTGATCCTGTACAACGTCCCGGGCCGCACGGTTGCCGACATGAGCAACGAGACGGTGGCGCGCCTGGCGCCGATCGACAACATCGTCGGCATCAAGGATGCGACCGGCAACATCGGCCGTGGCATCGAACTGCTGCGCATGGTCGACAAGTCCTTCGGCGTCTATTCGGGCGACGACCCGACCGCGATGGCCCTGATGTTCTGCGGCGCTGCCGGCAACATCTCGGTTACCGCCAACGTCGCGCCGCGCGCCATGCACGAGCTGTGCGTGGCCGCGATGGCCGGCGACGTGGCGCGCGCGGTCGAGATCAACAATCGCGTGCTCGACCTGCACGCCAAGCTGTTCGTCGAACCGAACCCGGTGCCGGTCAAGTGGGCCCTGGCCGAGATGGGCAAGATCCCGTCCGGCCTGCGCCTGCCGCTCGCGCCGCTGGGCTCGTCCTTCCACGCCACCGTACGTGACGCACTGGCCCAGGCGGGCCTTCTCTCTGCCTGAACCCGCAAGGGTTCCGGTTTCCAGTACCTGATATCGAAAGCCATGACTAACCGCACCAACAAGACTCCTGCCGCCGCGCGCGTGCTGACGCTGACCGCGATCGCGTTGAGCGTCTCGGCCTGCACTACCATCTTCGAATCGGACAAGGTCGACTACCGTGGCGCCAAGAAGGCCGCCAACCTCGAAGTCCCGCCCGACCTGACCGCGCTGCAGCGCGACAACCGCTACGCCGTCCCCGACGGCAAGGGCGTGGCAACCGCCTCCGGCTTCCAGCAGCAGATGGGGGCGCAGAACGCGCCCGTTGGCACGGTACCTATGGCCGGTTCGATGCAGGCGATCGGTCCGGTCTCCACCGACGCCGTCAGCGTCCAGCGCAACGGCGACCAGCGCTGGCTGGTGGTCAAGCAGACCCCGGAACAGCTGTGGCCGCAACTGCGCCAGTTCTGGGAAAACCAGGGCTTCGCCGTCGAGACCGAATCGACCACGACCGGCACCATGGAAACCAACTGGGTCGAGAACCGCTCGAAGATCCCGCAGGACTTCATCCGCCGCTCGATCGGCAGGGTGTTCGACAGCGCCTACTCGACCGGCGAGCGCGACAAGTTCCGTACCCGCCTGGAGCGCCTGCCGGACGGTTCGACCGAGGTCTACATCAGCCACCGCGGCGCCGAAGAAGTGCTGCAGGGCGCGCAAAAGGAAACCACGATCTGGACCGTGCGTCCGAACGATCCTGGCCTGGAAGCGCAGTTCCTGGGCCGCCTGGTGGCGCAACTGACCGGCGTCAAGGAAACCAAGCAGGCCGAGACCATGGTCGCGAGCACGCCGGTGGCGCCGCAGCAGGCCAAGCTGGTGGGCAATACCGTGGAACTGAACGAGGGCTACGACCGTGCATGGCGCCGCGTCGGCCTGGCGCTCGACCGCGTCGGCTTCACCGTCGAAGACCGCGACCGCGTGCAGGGCGTGTACTTCGTCCGCTACGTCGATCCGGATGCGGCCAACAAGGACGGCTTCTTCAAGAAGCTGTTCACCTTCGGCTCGGACGACAAGGCCAAGGAAGCGCAGCGTTACCGCGTGATCGTCAAGGCCGAGCAGGGCGCGTCAAGCAGCCAGGTGTCGGTGCAGACCAATGACGGCAAATCGGATACCGGCGAGACCGGGGCGAAGATCCTGAAGCTGCTGACGGACGAGTTGAAATAAATCGGGCGCTTCGGTGCTTGATGAGAAACCGGCCCGCGTGGCCGGTTTTTTTATGCGGCGACGGTTTAAGCGGGAGGTGTTTCCGGAAGCTTCGTCCGACATACGGACGTAAAAAAACCGGCCCGCAGGCCGGTTCTGAATCAGAAAAATCTGATTACTTCTTAGCAGCAGCGTCAGCAGCGCCAGCAGCCTGGTTTGCGGTTGCAGCGGCGTCGGTTGCGGTTGCAGCAGCGTCGGTTGCGGTTGCAGCGGCAGCAGCAGCGTCAGCAGCTGGAGCAGCGGTGGTTGCGTCGGTAGCGGCTGGGGTGGTGACAGCAGCGTCGGTGGTAGCAGCAGGTGCTTCAACAGCAGCTGGAGCGACTGGAGCAGCTTCTTCTTTCTTGCTGCAAGCAGCCAGAGCAACAGCCATCAGGGAAACGATCAGCAGGGATTTTTTCATGATTTTCCTTAATATTTCAAAAGTAAGTACTGCTTGTTTGAATAATAATTACCGGTAATTATTGCTCAGTGGAATTCTCGTGCTTTCGATAAAAGCAAACCTGTCAGACAGGCAACGGAACCTTCCTGACCTGATATTATAGCCAAATTTACTGAATCGCAATAGCGAACTCATGCTTGCATGAAAGTATTTTATGCTCCAACAAGCTTTATCTTGTTACAAGATGCAACTCGTAGAATCCTTCGACAAGCATTGGCCCCCTTATAACGTTCACAAGCCCGTATTGGTTGACAATAAAGTGGGCCGCGATTCATCCCAGAGCGCATCGAATCGGTGACGCGGCAAGTCGACGGCGCCGGGTGAGCCGAAAATCGCTTCCCCCCGCATGTGGTCGCTATGGACGCGCCGTACCACATGCGCGTCGTCCGCGATGCAGAAGGAATCCGTCAGCCCATGCAGTGTCTTGGGCGTCAGGCGGCATTCGGCGGCGTGGCTGTAGTCGCGCAGCAGGCGCAGAAAGCGTGGATAGTAGCGTTCCGCGTGCCGGGGCGAATGCAGCGCCAGACGCAGCACGCCGCCATGCTGGAGAAAGCTGCGCAGCGCCGCATCCACATCGCTCGTCCCGAGCGGAAATACCGCAAAGTCGGGATCGAACACATCGAGGCGGGTGCGGGCAGCGGCCAGGCAGGCGCGGAACTGGGCTTCGAATCCGGCCCGGGTGTCGAAACGAACGAGCGCTTCCCCGCTGATCGGCTCCCCCATGGCGTTCTCCATTCAGCCCAGTTCCACCCATCCATCCTGGTACCAGGTGTACAGGGCTTCGAGCACGTCGTCGGTGGCCTTGGCCAGCAGCCCGCCGCCGATGCGCCGCTCGTTGGCCAGCACGTCCAGCACGGCCTTGTCGGCACGGCCGACGGCGAAGGATTCGCCGTTGATGAAGACGTTCTTGCCGCGGTAGAGCATCAGGCTCTTGCTCGACAGCTTCAGCCCCTTCTTGCCCGCCGTCTCCATGAAGCGGCCCATGGTCAGCGGCTTGGCCGGCCCGGTGAAGAATACGTTGTGCTTCGGCTCGGACAGGTGTTCGCCCAGGAAGATGGTGACGTCTTCCTCGTCCCAGCGCACCTTGTTGAGTTCTTCGGTGATGGTCGACAGCATCTCGCGCGGGATCTCGGCCGGGTTCTTCGGCTCTTGCAGCTCCGGGTCGGCATAGCGGCCGGGCAGGTCGATCGAGTCGGCCATGAACTGCAGGAAGGCTTCGCCGAGTTCCTGGAACGAGGGCGAACGGAAGCCGATCGAGTAGGTCATGCATTCGCCCTCGGCCACGCCGTCGTGGGCGTAGTGGGGCGGGAGGTAGAGCATGTCGCCCGGCTCGAGTACGAACTCCTGTTCTGCTTCAAAATTGGCCAGGATCTTGAGCGGCAAGCCTTCCACCAGGGACAGGTCTTGCTGCGCGCTGATGCGCCAGCGGCGCTTGCCCTGCGCCTGCAGCAGGAATACGTCATACGAATCGAAATGCGGGCCCACGCCGCCGCCGTCGGTGGCGTAGCTCACCATCAGGTCGTCGAGGCGCGCGTCGGGCACGAAGCGGAACTGGCGCAGCAGTTCGTCGGCGCGCTCGTCGACCAGGTTGACGCCCTGGACCAGCATGGTCCATTCGCGTTCGTCGCGCGCGGGCAGCTCGGTGAGCGGGCCGTGCTGCATGTCCCACTGGCCGTCACGCAGGCTTACCAGGCGCGATTCGACGTGGTTCTGGCGGGCCAGTTCGGCCAGCTGGTCGAACTTGAGCAGGGGCTTGAAGCCCGGGATCGCGCCGCGGATCAGCAAGGGTTTCTTGTGCCAGTAATCGCGCAGGAACTGAGCGGGAGTAATATTCCCGAGAAGCTGTAATTTTTTCATGCGCCATTATAACCAGCCTACAAGGTAAGCTTGGCAAAGATACCCTGGCTCGGTGAGGGTATAATCCGGGGCTTACAACGAAAGGATCTGCGATGAAGATTGCCAAGAATACGGTCGTGTCGGTCAACTACAAGCTGTCGGACGCCCAGAACAACGTGATCGAAGAGGGCAACCAGCCGATGGTGTACCTGCACGGCGGTTACGAAAACACCCTGCCGAAGATCGAAGAAGAGCTCGACGGCAAGGAAACCGGCTACGCGTCGACGATCCAGGTCGAGCCGGAAGATGCATTCGGCGACTACGATCCGGAACTGGTCAAGGTCGAAGACCGCAAGCGCCTGCCGGAGCCGCTCGAAGTCGGCATGCAGTTCGAAGGCGTGGCCGAAGGCGTGGACGACGAGCCGACCATCTTCACCGTCACCGACATCGCGGACGACAAGGTGGTCCTGGACGGCAACCATCCGCTGGCCGGCATGGCGCTGCGCTTCGACCTGTCGGTGATCGACGTGCGCGAAGCCACCGCCGAAGAAATCGCGCACGGCCACGTGCACGGCGCGCATGGCCATCATCACGAAGAGATGGACGACAGCGAACAGGGCGACCATTTCCGTAGCCAGCCGCTGAACTGATTGGCAGGCGGGCGAGGCTAGCGCAAGGCCTCGCCCAGGCTGAACACATTCTCTCCCTTGTCGGTCACCCGCACCTCCACCGCGTGCGCGCCGACCGACAGGTGCCCCAGGTTGGCGCGCCACGCGATCGCCGGCCGCGCATCCTTGGGCAGCCCCGCGCTGTCCACGACCAGCACCTGTCCCTTGAAGGTGGCTGCACGCAGCTGCACCTGGCGGCGCGTCGCGGCAAAGCCGTCGTGCATGACCGGCGCCCGCTGCAGCAGGGCGCGCAGCCCATTGGCCGGCTGCAGCAAGGGCTGCATATTCCCTTCCGAAAACAGCACCAACGCATCGACCTTGTCCTGCTTGGCGATCGCGAACAGCCGGTTGAGCCAGAAGCGGTTGGCCACCGTCCGGTCTTCGTATTCGCTGTTGCGTCCCGCCGCCGGCAGGTAATGGTTGTTGGCCGCGGGCAGGTTGATGGTGGCGTACAGCACCTTGCCGACTTGCCAGTGGACGTTCTCGGCATAGCTGCGAAAACGCGGGCTGCTCGACAGGCGCGTCACGGGCAGCTTGTCCTTGCCGAGCGATTCGGCTTCGCCATAGAACAGTTCGCGCAGCCGGTTCAGGCGTTCGATGGCATTTGAGCGGCCCGCCGAGTTGCGGCAGCCGGTCCAGTCGTTGCCGCTCAGGGAAACGATCACGGGACGCCTGGCCTTGTCGAACAGCTCGCGCCGCTTCGTGTAGAGGCGGTCGCCGCAGCCTTCCTGTGCTCCCTTGATGCCGGTGACGACCAGGAAGGCGAGGTCCTCGTCCCGTGCGCCCTGCAGCACGTCTTTCAGGGCCTCCTCGCCGCCTTCGGCCGCGCGGTGCCCCACCACGGCGAATCCGTGGACATTCGGGTCCTTCGGCTTGTCCGCCTCCTTCTTTTTGTCACGCGCCAGGGCCGGCGCCGTGATGGCGGCAGCCGCAAGCAGGGCAGCGAGGAGGAGGGGGCGGCGCGCCGGCATTACGCGGCGAGCCTCTTCAGCTCATAGAGCCGTTCGAGCGCTTCACGCGGGCTCAAGGCATCCGGATCGATGGCGGCGAGCGCTTTCTGCAATTCGTCCTGGGCGCCATCGTCCGTGATCGCAGGCGGCGCCGGCGCATTGTCGGCTTCGTCGCAAGGCGCCGCGAACAGGTCCAGCTGCGGCGTCGCATCCAGCGCCTGCGACTCGAGGCGCGCCAGGTGCTTGCGCGCGGCGCGGATCACGGCGGGCGGCACGCCGGCCAGCTGCGCCACCTGCAGGCCGTAGCTCTGCGAGGCCGGGCCGTCCTGCACCGCATGCAGGAACACGATGCTGTCCTTGTGCTCGACCGCCGACAGGTGCACGTTCACTGCGCTCGGGTGGTTCTCCGGCAGCTGGGTCAGTTCGAAGTAGTGCGTGGCGAACAGCGTGAAGCTGCGGCTGTTCTCGATCAGGTGGCGCGCGATGGCCCAGGCCAGCGCCAGGCCGTCGAACGTGGAAGTGCCGCGGCCCACTTCGTCCATCAGCACCAGCGACTGCTCGGTGGCGCCGTTGAGGATGGCCGCCGACTCGGTCATCTCGACCATGAAGGTCGAGCGCCCGTTGGCCAGGTCGTCGCTGGCGCCGATGCGGGTGAAGATGCGGTCGATCGGGCCAATGACTGCTTGGCTAGCCGGCACGTAGCTGCCGACGTAGGCGAGCAGGGTGATCAAGGCCACCTGGCGCATGAAGGTCGACTTACCACCCATGTTCGGGCCGGTGATCAGGAGCATGCGGCGGTCGTTCGACAAGGCGCAGTCGTTGGCGATGAAGCGCTCGATCTGGTTTTCCACCACCGGGTGGCGGCCTTCGACGATGGTGAGGCAGGGCTCGTCTACCAAATGCGGCGCACACCAGTTGTTGCGCAGCGCGTGGCTGGTGAGGGCCACCAGCGTGTCGAGCTGCGCCAGGCCGACGGCGATCGACTGCAGGGCGCCGATGAACGGCGCCAGCTCGCCCAGCAGCACGTCGTACAGCATCTTCTCGCGGGCGAGGGCGCGGTCTTGCGCCGACAGGGCCTTGTCTTCGAAGGCCTTGAGTTCCGGCGTGATGTAGCGCTCGCAGTTCTTGAGGGTCTGGCGGCGGCGGTAGTCTTCCGGCACCTTGTCGGCCTGGCCGTTGGTGACTTCGATGTAGAAGCCGTGCACCCGGTTGTATTCGACGCGCAGGTTGGCGATGCCGGTGCGGGCGCGCTCGCGCGTCTCCAGGTCGACCAGGAACTGGCCGGCGTTCTCGGACAGCGCGCGCAGTTCGTCCAGCTCGGCGTCGAAGCCGCGCGCGAACACGCCGCCGTCGCGCACCATCACGCTCGGCTCGTCCATGATCGCGCGGCTGAGCAGGTCGACGCAGGCCTCGGGCGGGGCCAGCAGGTCGTGGATCTCGCGCAGCAGGCAGGTGTCGCCCGGGATAAAGCAGCGCGCCACCTGGTCACGAAGTGCCGGCAGCTGCTTGAGGCCATCGCGCAGGCAGGACAGGTCGCGCGGGCGCGCCGACAGCAGGGCGATGCGGGTCGTGATGCGTTCGATGTCGGGCACGTTGGCCAGGATGGCGGACAGCCCCGGCGTTGCATCCGCTTGCGCAAGCGCTTCGATCGCCTCGTGGCGCGAGCGCGCCACGCGCTGGTTGCGGCGCGCATGGTGCAGCCAGTGGCGCAGCATGCGCGAACCCATCGCGGTGCGGCAGCCGTCGAGCAGCGAGAACAGGGTCGGCGCTTCCTGGCCGCGGATGGTCTCGGTCAGTTCCAGGTTGCGGCGCGTGGCGGCGTCGAGCCCGATGTATTCGTTCTCCTGTTCGCAGGCCAGGCTCTTGACGTGCTGGAGGCCGCGGCCCTGGGTCGACTGCGCATAGCGCAGCAGCGCGCCGGCCGCGCCGAACGCCGCGCCCAGCCCGTCCGCGCCGAAGCCGGTGAGGGTGGCCACGCCCAGCTGCTCCAACAGCGCCTGGTGGCCCTTGAGGACGTCGAAGTGCCACTCCGGCACGCGGTTGGTATGGGCCACCGGCTCGGCGTCGAACAGGTCGGCGCCATCTGCGCGCAGGATCTCGGCCGGCGCGATGCGTTCGAGTTCCTGCGCCAGGCGCGCTTCGGCGGCGCGCGCGTCGCCAGAGAACTCCATCAGGCGCAGCACGCCGCTGGCGAGCGACAGCCAGGCCAGGCCGACGGTCACCTGCTTGCGTTGCGCCAGCATGCACATGGCCAGCAGCGGGCGGTCGGCCTTTTCGGGCAGCAGGTCGCTGTCGGTCAGGGTGCCTGGCGTAACCACGCGCACCACCTTGCGCTCGACCGGGCCTTTGGACAGGGCAGGGTCTCCGATCTGCTCGCAGATGGCGCAGGATTCGCCAATCCTGACCAGCTTGGCCAGGTAGCCGTCCAGCGAGTGGAAGGGCACGCCGCACATCTTGATCGGCTGGCCGTTCGCGCTGCCGCGCGCCGTCAGCGTGATGCCGAGGATGCGCGCCGCTTTTTCGGCGTCGTCGTGGAACAGCTCGTAGAAATCGCCCATGCGGTAGAACACCAGCATGGTGGGGTAATCGGCCTTGATGCGCAGGTATTGCTGCATCATGGGGGTGACTTTTTCGGCCGGGCTGCCCTTGAGGGCGGCGGCGTTGATTTCGTTGGGAGCGTTCATGTGGTCGTGTTTCGGTACGGCGGGGCAGGTGCTGAGCCAGAGCTTGTCATTTTACCGCGATCGGATCGGCGGGCGCTGTAAAACAGGCAACCCGGCGGGCGAATGTTGCTCCTGTGCGAAGTATCTCCAAAGTTTGCGGCGCTCTACAAATCTTGGACAAATGTCGGCTACTTCCTGACACGAGGCTGACCTATCCTCGGCTTTCTCATCCATACATACAGGAACGCCGATGTCCATTCAAAGAACAATCGTCCTGGGCATGATCAGCTCTGCCTGCCTCCTTGCCGCATGCGGTGGCGACAGCATCGATGCCCCCACGCCGCAAATTGCCACGACCTTCACCGCCTCGGCCGATGGCTGGCAGGGCGGCTTCGCCGACTACCATGCCGAGACCGCGCCGACCGACGTCGTGTGGGAAGCACGCGCCCTGCCGGCGCCCCTGTCGGGCCAGGCCTACTACACAGGCGGTACGAATCGCAGCGACGACCTGTTTATCTACAATAAGAAGAAATTCAGCGGCTATGCGCCGTCCACTTCCTACTTGTTGAGCTTTGAAATCGAGATCGCCACCAACCAGTCCTCCGGCTGCGTGGGTGTCGGCGGCGCGCCGGGCGAAAGTGTCTACGTCGTCGCGGGCGCGGCGCCGACCGAACCGCGCACCGTGCAGACCAACGGCGAATACACCGTCAACCTCGACCGCGGCAACCAGGCAACGCCGGGCCCCGCATCGCAGGTGCTCGGCAACGTCGCCAACGCGGTCCCGGACTGCGGCCCCCAGGTCTACCAGACCAAGCTGCTCAAGAGCACGGCGCCGCTGGCGGTCACCAGCAATGCAAACGGTGAGATCTGGGTCTTCTTCGGGATCGATTCCGGTTTCGAGGCAAAGAGCGCCGTGTTCTACAAGTCGATCAAGGTCGCGGTCGAGCCGGGGCGCAAACCCTGACTGGCGTCGGGCGCTCTTTCGAGGGCGCCAGGCGCTTACTGGTTCGCCGATGCCGGCGCAATACTGCCGCAATCGCTGCCCAGCCATTTTCCGGTACCGCTGGTTTGATGGGTCGTCGGCTTGCCGTCAGGCCCTGTCACAGTTGCAGTCGACTCGAAGGTATAGGCTTTGTCGCCTTGATACGTCATGCTGGCATCGACTTTCATCTGGGCGCGCGTGCAGCGCATGCTCACATTCATCCCGCCCGGCTTGGGTGTCGCCTGCTTGGTGCAGGACTCCATTCCCTTCTTGCCGAGGAAGTCGAAATCCGCGAGGTTCTGCTTCGTTATGCACTGTTTCGTACGTAAGCCGTCACCCGTGAATTCGGTGCCTCTTGCTTCGAGCTGGGCCAGCGCCGATTCGATCTTCTTGCGCTGCTCGGGCGGCATCGAGGCCATCTGGGCCTTCATCTGCTCGACATAGCCCGCCATGGCGGGCCCCGTTTGCTGGCCTGGCAAGCGCATGTCCAGCTGCCACAGCCCCGGCTTGATGTTGACCTGTTGCGCGTCGGCGTCGGATGCGCAGGCGGCAGCGAGCGTCAACAGAGGTATTGCGATCAGCTTGATGTTCATGACGTCTCCAAAAAGGGAATCGACCGGTCTGTCCACCACGTTAGCACGCCGGCATCCAGGTCCCTGTCACCGCTGGTTTTCCAGCGGCTTCAACGACGAATTCACCGCTGCCGGGCTGCATGCGCAGCGTCGCGGTGCTGCCAAGGGTAACAGGAGCGCGGAAGCGGCACGCGATCCCGGTGGTCGCACGGCCACTGTTGTGTTCGAGCGCGGCGCACACCTTGGCAAGCGAATGCATGCCATGAATGATCGGTGTTCGCATGCCCATCAGCCGGGCGCTCCAGCTATATAAATGGATTGGGTTCCAGTCGCCGGACAGGCGGGCATAGCGACGGCCTGCCACCGGATCGAGCTGCCATTGCGCCAGGATCGGGGCGGACAGGTCGGGAACGGCGTCGGGCTGCCTGGCGCCGCCAGCTTGGCCGCGCCGGATCAGGTAGGTACTGGTGCAGCTGAATATCGGCGCGCCATCCGCACTGCCCGTCGTCTCCAGCACGCAACGCAGGGCGCCGCTGGAAGAGGGCGGCAGCAGGCGCAGCACCGTCCGCACGATGAGCGACTGGCCAGCGGCGACAGTTCCGAGCTCTTCGAGGGTGTTCTCCATGTGGACGAGTCCCACGATCCTGAATGGGAAACGTGAATCGAGCATCGTTGCCAGATGGGCGCGCTGGGCCAGCAGATACCACCAGGTCAGCGGAACGCGGTCACCCGCGAAGCCGAAGGCCGCGCGGTAGCGCGCAATGTCGTCCAGCGGTAGCTGGTCGAGGCCGAATTCGGTGACAAGATCCGGCATCGATGCCGGAAAGGGACGCTGCGGACGCTTGAGCAGCGCCCGTAACAGCGTGACAACACCCATGGCCGGCAGGGCCGGCACATGGGAAATCGAAGCAGCAGGCATCAGCCTTCGGCGACGCGCTGCTTGATGTGCGCCAGCGCCGCGTCCACCTGGTCGATCAGGATCAGGCACAGGTCGCCGTGTTCCAGGCGCGACAGCGCGCGGTCGATGGCGACAAACTCGCCATTGATTTCCTCGACGTGGCTGGTGCGGGTGGCGCCCTCCAGGCCACGGCGCAGCAGCGCCACCACTTCGCCGTCGGCGCGGCCGCGCTGGCACTGGTCCTGGTACAGCAGCACGTCGTCAAACGCCTTGCCGAGGATTTCGGTTTGCTGGGAGATGTCCTGGTCGCGGCGGTCGCCGGCGCCGCTGATCACCACCGAGCGGCGCTTGCCCGGCATGCCTTCCACGGCGTTGACCAGTGCGGCGATCGCGTCCGGATTGTGGCCGTAGTCGGCGATGACGGTGGCGCCGCGGTAGTCGAACACATTGAAGCGGCCCGGCGCATTGTCGCTCTCGCCCACGAAGGTCTTCAGGCCGAGGCGGATCTTGTCCCAGTCGATGCCGACGGCCCAGGCGGCGGCCACCGAAGCCATCACGTTCTCCACCTGGAAGCCGACTGCGCCGTTGCGCGTGATGGGCACTTCGGCCAGGGGCACGCGGTGCTCGATCTTGCCCTGCGCCGCAACCAGCTGGCCGTCTTCGACGAAGACGACGCGGCGGCCCTGGGCGCGGTGCATGGCCATGACCGGATTGAAGACATCCAGCGCGAAAAAGGTAACGTCGCCGCGGGTGGTTTCCGCCATCGCGGCCACCACCGGGTCGGCCGCGTTCAGCACGGCCATGCCGCCATCCGCCACGTTCTGGACGATGACGCGCTTGAGCACGGCCAGGTCTTCGAGCGTGGTGATGTAGTTCAGGCCGAGGTGGTCGCCGGCGCCGATGTTGGTGACCACCGCCACCTGGCAGCGGTCGAAGGCCAGGCCTTCGCGCAGCAGGCCGCCGCGCGCGGTTTCGAAGACGGCGGCGTCGACGTCCGGGTGCAGCAGCACGTTGCGCGCGCTGCGCGGGCCCGAGCAGTCGCCGCTGTCGATGCGGCGTCCTTCGATGTAGACGCCGTCGGTGTTGGTCATGCCGGTGCGCAGGCTGGAAGCGGTGAGCAGGTGGGCGATCAGGCGCACGGTGGTGGTCTTGCCGTTGGTGCCGGTCACGGCCACCACCGGGATGCGGCCATCGTCGCCGTCCTGGAACAGGGTGTCCACGATCGCTTCGCCGATCGGGCGGGGCTTGCCGAACGAGGGCGACAGGTGCATGCGCAGGCCGGGCGCGGCATTGACTTCGACGATGCCGCCGTTCTGCTCTTCGATGGGCTTGAGCACGCTGTCGCACACCAGGTCGACGCCGCAGATGTCCAGGCCCACCATGTGGGCGGCGGCGATGCAGCGCTCCGCCACTTCCGGATGGACGTCGTCGGTGACGTCGGTGGCGGTGCCTCCGGTCGACAGGTTGGCGTTATTGCGCAGTACCACGCGCTGCCCCTTGTCCGGCACCGAATCGGCATCCAGGCCGCGGGCGGCCAGCGTCGCCAGGGCGATATCGTCGAAACGGATCTTGGTCAGCGAGGTCGAATGGCCTTCGCCGCGGCGCGGGTCGAGGTTGACCTGCTCGACCAGCTCGCGCACGCTGTGCACGCCGTCGCCCAGCACGAAAGGCGGGTCGCGGCGCGCAGCAGCCACCAGCTTGTCGCCGATCACCAGGATGCGGAAGTCGTGGCCCGGCAGGTAACGCTCGACCAGGATGTCGTCGCGGAACTCCGCGGCGGTGTGGAAGCCGGCGGTGAGTTGTTCCCTGGTCGTGACGTTGACGGTCACGCCCTTGCCCTGGTTGCCGTCCTTCGGCTTGATCACGACCGGCAGGCCGATCTCCTGGGCCGCAAGCCAGGCGTCTTCCGGATCGCTCACGCTGCGGCCCATCGGTACCGGCACGCCGGCGGCATCGAGCAGCCGCTTGCTGAGTTCCTTGTCCTGGGCGATGGTTTCGGCGATGGCGCCGGTGGCGTCGATTTCGGCGGCCTGGATGCGGCGCTGGCGGCTGCCCCAGCCGAACTGCACCAGGCTGCCTTCGGTCAGGCGGCGGAAGGGGATGTTACGGGCGACGGCGGCCTGCACGATTGCACCCGTCGACGGGCCGAGGCGCACGTCTTCGTCGACTTCGCGCAGGCGCGCGAGCGCGCCTTCCAGGTCGAAGGGCTGGTCGGTGCGGGCGGCGTCCACCAGCTGCTCGGCCAGGGCCAGGGCCAGGCGGCCGACGGCTTCCTCGCTGTATTCGACCACGACCTGGTAGATGCCGCGCTCGACGGTGGCGGTGGTGCGGCTGAAGGTGACGGGGCAACCGGCTTCGGCCTGCAGCGCCAGCGCCGCGCGTTCCAGCACCTGGGCCAGCGGCACGGTGTCGTCATGGCCGTAGGGCTGCAGTTGGCCGACTTGCGGAAAGCGCGCGCGCAGGCGCGTCTCGAAGCCGGCCAGCTCGCGGATCGATTCTTCCTGCGGCGTGCACGAGACGATCGCCTCCACCGAGGTGTGATGGCTCCAGAGGTTGGGACCACGCAGGGCCCTGACGCGAGATACTTCCATAAACCTTCAATCTTATTTAGTGAATCGTTTTCTTGGGGGTGGCATCGAAGGCGCGCAGGCCCCCGCAGATCAGGTCGGAGGGCACGCCCAGCGCCCAGGCCGCCGCTACCGCCGCCAGCACGCTGGCCGGATGCTTCACCGTGGCCGGCGGGATCTTCGCCAGGTCGAGCAGCACGTCCTCGAGGTCGAAGCCCTCGGCCAGCACGATGCGATTGTCGCGCACGAACACCACGCGTTCGCCTTGGGCGCGATGGCTTGCCACCACCTCGTTGTTCTCGTCGAGCGCGTAGAAGATCACGCGGCCGTCCGACAGCTCCGCCAGCGCCGCCACCGAATCGATGTCCGCGTTCAGCACCGCCGTCCCTTCGGACAGGATCACGTCCACCTGGCTGCGGATCACGTTGCGCAGGCCGTCCTGGTCTGCAATGTGGAATTCGGTGACGTCCTGCAGGCCTTCCATGTCGGTGACGACGCCGACCAGGCAGCGGTCGTAGGGCAGGCCCCCGGACAGGATCGAGCGCGCGTTCGATTCGAATACGGCGGTCTGCACGGTGCGGTTGATCAGGAGGCGCTGGCCGGCCTCGAAGCCGGTGGAGTCGCGCTTGCTCACTTCGCGCGCGTCGAGGTACAGGCCTTCGCCATTGGCGACGCCCACGTGCTTGCCGGTGATGTGGACCAGGCAGCCCACCAGGCGCGCGATCAGGCTGGTGCCGAGCGTGCCGGTGACGCCGACCACCGGGATGCGGCCGCTTTCGCCTTCGTCGAACAGGTGCTCGATGACGGCCTTGCCGACATTGCGCGGCGTGCCGCTGGCCGGCTTGATGTGGGCCAGCAGGCCCGGGCTCGAATTGACTTCGATGATCGCGCCGCGCTGTTCTTCCAGCGGACGCGAAATGTCTTCGCATACCAGGTCGATGCCGGCGATGTCCAGGCCGACGATGCGCGCGGCCAGCGCCGCGACATGCGCGACCGACGGGTGGACCTGGTCGGTGACGTCGTCGGCGACGTTGCCGTTCACCTGGATCAGCACCTTCTGCCCAAGCTGCGGTACCGATTCCGGCGTGAGGCCCTGGCGCTTCAGGTCCAGCATGATTTCGCTGTCCTGCGGGGTGACGCGCCCTAAGGGATGTTCTTCGTTCTCGCCGCGGCGCGGGTCGGTGTTGATCTGGCTGTCGCACAGTTCGATGACGTTCGACCTGCCGTCGCCCGTCACCCACAGCGATTCGCCTTTGGCGGCGGCCACCACCTGCCTGCCCACGACCAGCAGGCGGTGTTCGTTACCGGGGATGAAACGCTCGACCAGGACGGCGCTGCTATCGCCGGCTTCCGCGGCGATCGCATAGGCGGCGGTCACGTCGGCCTGGCTCATCAGGTTCAGGGTCACGCCGCGTCCGTGGTTGCCGTCGACCGGCTTGACCACCACCGGGAGGCCGATGTCCTGCGCTTCTTCCCAGGCTTCTTCCGCGCTGCGAACGAGGGCGCCTTCCGGCACCGGCACGCCGCAGGAGGAGAGCAGGGTCTTGGTCAGGTCCTTGTCGCTCGCGATGCCTTCGCCGATGGCGCTGGTGCGGTCGGTCTCGGCGGTCCAGATGCGGCGTTGTGCCGCGCCGTGGCCGAGCTGCACCAGGTTGCCCTCGGTGAGGCGGATCGACGGGATGCGGCGCTCGGTGGCGGCGTCGACGATGTGGGCGGTCGACGGCCCCAGGCACCAGCGGTCGACCAGGTCGGTCAGGCGCTGCACCGTGGCCGCCATGTCGAACGGGGTGTCGTTGATGGCCGCCATGATCAGGTCGTGGCCCGCTGCCAGGGCGGCGCGGCCGACGATCTCGTCGCGGGTGCGGAAGGCCATCTTGTAAACACCGCGCTGGTCGGTGGAGCGGGTCTTGCCGAAGCCGGTCTTCATGCCCGCCATGTTCTGCAGCTCGAGCACGATGTGCTCGAGAATGTGCCCGGCCCAGGTGCCGTCGCGCAGGCGCTCCAGGAAGCCGCCACGGTTGCCGACGCCGCAACGGTGTTCGACCAGGCCCGGCAACCAGGCGGTCAGGCGCTCCGTAAAGCCGGGTAGCGTGTTCGAAGGGAAGTCTTCGAGTTCGCCGATGTCGAGCCAGGTCTCGATGACCGGCCGGTAGGTCCAGATGTTCGGGCCGCGCAGGTGGGTCACGCGGAGGAACTTGATGTCGTTCTTCTTGTTCATGAAAAAATGTCTTCGCCGGTTGCGGGCTTCCTGCGCGCCAGCGTCTTTACCTTTGGTTGCCTGCCTGTTGCTACGGTACCGGAAGACGCCGCTACGTAGCGCACATCCGCAGACCATCCTTTTACTTGCCGGCCCGAAGCTTACCGGGCCGCATCCTTTTTTGCCAATTCACTGATTGACATACTGTTTCCTGTCATCCAAAGGATGCGCAGAAACGTTACATCCGTTTAGCCCCTTGCACTCCGCACTAGAACCACATGCCTGATCTCAGGCGCAATACATGACAACTCAACAACTTGCTATTCCGTCGTCCCTGGCGGTATCCGCTAATGGCTTGCCTGACCATTGGCAAAATGACGTTGCGAAACAGCTTGCACCAGGGGAAAACGTTTTAACCGGCGTCGAGGTTGACCTCGATGTGAAATTACGTTTCACGAAGGGAATGTTGGTGGTCACCAGCCGCCGGCTGTTGGCCAAGGCTCCCGGCGAGGATGCCTGGCGCGAGTGGGCCTACCGCCCCGGCCTGGCGTTGCGCCACCACGACCACGCTGGCGTCGGTCACCTCGAACTGGTCGATACCGAAGGCCTCCTGGGGGCCTGGCGCTTCACGCTGGGCCAGAATCTGAACGCGATCCGCGTGGTCGACCATTTCGCCGAACAGCTCAAGAGCGCCATCACCAGCGTGCCGGTGACGCTGCCCGACCAGCACACCTGCCCGAGCTGCAAGGCGCCGCTCGAGGCCGACGACGCCGAGTGCGCGGTGTGCGCCAAGGTGCTGCACACCCCGCCCTCCACCTGGACCCTGTTCCGCCTGTGGCGCTTTGCCCGGCCCTACAAGGGCCAGCTGCTGCTGGGTTTCCTGCTGATGGTCGGCTCGACCGGGGCGCACATGATCCCGCCCTACCTGACCAAGCCGCTGATGGACAATGTCCTGATTCCGTACCAGAACGGCCAGAGCATTGACGACTCGCTGGTCTATCTCTATATGGGCGGCCTGTTCGGGGCGGCGCTGCTGGCCTGGGCGCTGGGCTGGGGCAAGACCTACGTGCTGGCGCTGGCGTCCGAGCGCATCAGCGCCGACCTGCGCTCGACCACCTATGAACACCTGCTGCGCCTGTCGCTGGAATACTTCGGCGGCAAACGCACCGGCGACCTGATGTCGCGCATCGGCAGCGGTTCGGACCGGATCAGCGTCTTCCTGTCGCTGCACCTGCTCGACTTCCTGTCGGACGTCCTCCTGATCATCATGACGGGCGTGATCCTGTTCAGCATGAACCCCTGGCTGGCGCTGGTCACGCTGGTGCCGCTGCCCTTCATCGCCTGGATGATCCACGTGGTGCGCGACCGGCTGCGCACCGGCTTCGAGAAGATCGACCGGGTATGGGGCGAGGTCACCAACGTGCTGGCCGATACCATTCCCGGCATCCGCGTGGTCAAGGCCTTTGCCCAGGAAAAGCGCGAAGCGGCGCGTTTCCGCGAAGCCAACAAGCACAACCTGGCCGTCAACGACAAATTGAACAAGGTCTGGTCGCTGTTCTCGCCGACCGTCTCGCTGCTGACCGAGATGGGCTTGCTGGTGATCTGGATCTTCGGTATCTGGCAGGTGTCGCGCGGCGAGATCACGGTGGGCACGCTGACGGCCTTCATCGCCTACAGCGGCCGTTTCTACGTGAAGCTCGATTCGATGAGCCGCATCGTGTCGGTGACCCAGAAGTCGGCGTCGGCGGCCAAGCGCATCTTCGACATCCTGGATCATGTGTCGAGCGTGCCGGACCCGGTCAACCCGGTCAAGGTCGACAAGGTGGCAGGGAATATCGAGCTGCGCGAAGTCGGTTTCCGCTACGGCAACCGCGCGGTCAACCGCGGCATTTCGCTCAACATCCGCGCCGGCGAGATGGTGGGCCTGGTCGGCCATTCGGGCTCGGGCAAGAGTACGCTGGTCAACCTGATCTGCCGTTTCTACGACGTGGCCGAAGGCGCTATCCTGCTGGACGGCCGCGACATCCGCACCTTTGCCGTGGCCGACTACCGCCGCCACATCGGCCTGGTGCTGCAGGAGCCTTTCCTGTTCTTCGGCACGATTGCCGAGAACATCGCCTACGGCAAACCGCACGCGACCCGCGAAGAAATCATCGCGTCGGCGCGCGCGGCCCATGCCCACGAGTTCATCCTGCGCCTGCCGCAGGGCTACGACTCGATGGTGGGCGAGCGCGGCCAGGGCCTGTCGGGCGGCGAGCGCCAGCGCATCTCGATCGCGCGCGCACTGCTGATCGACCCGCCGATCCTGATCCTGGACGAAGCGACGTCCTCGGTGGACTCGGAAACCGAGAAGGAAATCCAGAAGGCGCTCGACAACCTGGTGCAGGGCCGCACCACCATCGCCATCGCGCACCGCCTGTCCACGCTGCACCGGGCCGACCGCCTGGTGGTGCTGGATCGCGGCGTGGTGGTGGAAGAGGGCAACCACGACGAGCTGATGGCGCGCGAAGGCGCCTACCACCGCCTCTACGAAGCGCAGGCGCGCAACGTGGATGGGGATCCGGATGACGAGGACAACTAAATGAGCAGCACGTTTCAACTCCGCCGCGACAGCTTCGGCAAACTGGTGCTCACCACCCTGGATGGCGAAGAACACGTCGGCGTGATCCCGGTGCGCGCCTTCCCGATCCAGGCGCCGACGCGCGGCATTTCGCTGGTGCGCGAGGGCGGCAAGGAAGTCGCCTGGATCGACGACCTGGCCGAGGTGTCCGGCGAGATCCGCGAACTGGTGCAGGCCGAGATCGAAGGGCGCGAATTCATCCCCGAAATCGAGCACATCAAACAGGTGTCGAGCTTTGCCACGCCCTGCACCTGGTATGTGAAAACCGACCGCGGCGACACCGAATTCGTGCTCAAGGTGGACGAGGACATCCGCCGCGTGGGCGAAACCTCGCTGCTGATCGCGGATAACCATGGCATCAACTACCTGGTGCGCGACATGTTTCATATCGACAAGCACAGTCGCAAGATCCTGGATCGCTTCCTCTAGGACGCGTCGCAGGCGGCATCCGTGCTACCGTCTTCCCTCGACATGATGGAGACGGCAATGCAACGGACAGCACTGGTAGTAGGCGTCAGCGGTATCGGGGGGAACACGACGGCGCGCGCGCTGGTGGCGGACGGCTGGCAGGTCTACGGACTGGCGCGCCGTCCCGGCAACGGCATCCCCGGCGTGACCCCGGTCGCGGCCGACCTGCTCGACGAAGCGGGCCTGGCCGCCGCGCTGGCGGACGTTTCGCCGACCCACGTCTTCATCACCACCTGGATGCGCCAGGCCACCGAGGCCGAGAACATCCGCGTCAATGCGGCGATGGTGCGCAACCTGCTGTCCGCCTTATCGAGCAGGAAGACGCTGCGCCACGTCGCCCTGGTCACCGGCCTCAAGCACTACCTCGGTCCGTTCGAGGCTTATGCGGCTTCCGGCACCTTGCCGGACACGCCGCTGCGCGAAAGCCAGCCGCGCCTGCCCGTCGAGAACTTCTACTATGCCCAGGAAGACGAGGTGTATGCGGCGGCCGAGCGCGACCGCTTCACCTGGACCGTCCACCGCCCGCACTCGATCGTCGGCATGGCGGTCGGCAATGCGATGAACCTCGGCACCACGCTGGCGGTGTACGCCACCATCTGCAAGGAAACCGGACGGCCCTTCCAGTTTCCAGGTTCAGGCGCGCAGTGGAACGGCCTGTCCGACGTCACCGATGCGCGCATGCTGGCCAGGCAGCTGGTCTGGGCGGCGAACAACGACGCGGCGCGCAACGAGGCATTCAACATCGTCAACGGCGACCTGTTCCGCTGGAGCTGGCTATGGGGCCGCATCGCCGACTGGTTCGGCGTCCAGCCCGCGGGCTTCAACGGCACTGTCCAGCCGCTGGAGGCGGCGATGGCGAAGGACCACGCCGTGTGGCGCGACATCGCCGCGCGCCACGGGCTGCAGGAGGCCGATCTCGACCGCCTGGCCTCGCCCTGGCACACCGACCTCGATCTCGGCCGCCCGATCGAAGTCATGACCGACATGGCGCGCAGCCGCAAGCTCGGCTTCGCGGCCTACCAGGCTACCGACGATTCCTTCTTCGACCTGTTCGGCCAGTTGCGCGCGGAGAAGCTGATTCCTTAGTTGGTGCTTGCGGCCGTTTTGACCGCCAGTGTACGCGCGCCCACATACCCGCAGGCCCGGCGCGGGTAGAGTCGACCCATTCGCCAACGCAGACCGGGAGACTCCATGGATTCGATCAACCGCAACCAGCCGGAACCAAACCGCCTCGACCTCAGCGGCCCGGAGGCCGTGCAGTGCCTGAAAGAGATGGCGAAGGACGCCGACAGCTGCTTCTTCGTGACCCAGGGCGGGATCGGGCCGAGCCGGGGCGTGCGGCCGATGAGCGTGCGCGAAGTCGACGACGCCGGCCAGCTATGGTTCCTGAGCGCCGCCGACAGTCACAAGAATGCGGAGCTGGCGGCGCACCCGGGTGTCAAGCTGTATTTCCAGCAGGGCGCGCACTCGGGCTTCCTGGAGGTTGACGGCTATGCCGAGGTCATCACCGACCGCGGGCGCATCAAGGACTTGTGGAACTTCATGCTCAAGACCTGGTTCACCGAAGGCGAGGATGACCCGCGCATCACGGCCATCCGCGTCATCCCGCGCCAGGGCTACTACTGGGACAACAAGCACGGCGACGCGGTGGCCGGCGCGAAGATCGTGGTCGGCGCGGTGCTCGGCAAGACCCTGGACGATTCCATCGAAGGCACGCTCAGCTTCTGAGCCGTACGATGTCCGCGCCGCATTTCGTGGTCGTCACCATCGGCTCGGCGGGCGACCTGTTCCCGTTCATGCGCGTGGCGCTGGCCTTGCGCGAGCACGGCCACCGGGTCACGATGCTCGGCCCGTCCCAGCACGGGCCCTACGTGGCGCCGACGGGCTTGGACTTTCACGGCTTGCCGGCCGACGAGGCAGTGCTCGACCATCCCGACCTGTGGCACCCGACGCGTGGCCTGGCCGTGGTCTGGCGCGCCACGCGCCCGGCGATGGCGCAGGTGCCGGCCTTCGTGGCCGCGCTGCCACCTGGCGAACGGGTCGTGTTGCTGGTCCACCCGCTGGCCTTGCCAGAGGCCGACCTGTGCCGCGCGCGCCGCCCCGGCCTGAAGGTGGCGGCGGCTTGGCTGGCGCCCTCGAACCTGCCGACCGTACACGATCCGCTGCTGCTGGGCCCCTGGCCGGTGCCGCGCTGGGTGCCGCTGGCGGCGCGCCGCTGGCTGTGGCGGCGCCTTGGCCAAGCCCTGATCAATCCGGTGGCGCTGCCCGACGTGAATGCGGCGCGCGCGGCGCACGGGCTGGCGCCGGTCGCCGACCTGATCGACCACATCGTCACGGTGCCGGATCTGTCGGTGACCCTGTTCCCGGCCTGGTTTGCCCACACCCAGCCCGACTGGCCCCAGCCCCTGGAGCGTGCCGGCTTTCCGTTGTACGACCCGTCACCCCAGGCCGCGCTGTCGCCGGAAGTGGCGCGCTTCCTGGAAGGCGGCGCCAGGCCGGTGGTGTTCACGCCGGGCACCGGCAACCGCCAGGCGCTGGATTACTTCCTGTGCGCGCTCGACGCCTGCGCGCGGCTGGGCCAGCGCGCCATCCTGTTGACGCCGCACCGCGCGCAGTTGCCGGCCCACCTGCCCACGCCGGTGCTGTGGCAGGAGTATGTGCCGCTGCGCGCGCTGTTGCCGCATGTGGCCGCGCTGGTGCACCACGGCGGGATCGGCACGACGGCGGAAGCCCTGCGCGCCGGCACGCTGCAGCTGGTGGTGCCGCTGGCGCATGACCAGTTCGACAATGCGGCCCGGGTGAGGGCCTTGGGGGTGGGCGACAGCCTGCGCGCGGGCCGCCTCACGCCTGCAAGGCTGCGGCAGCGCCTGGCAGGAATTGTCGGCAATCAAGAAATGGCCGATGCCTGCCGCCGGGTGGCCGCCATCAGCAGTCCCGCCGACCTGGCGCCGCTGTGCGAGCGGCTGGCAAGCTTTGTCCCGTGAATTGTTGGCAAGCGCACGGTAAATTTCTCGCGCATGGGATGAAATACGATATCCACCTTACGATGCCGGGGAATTCATGCGCGACAAGCACGCCGACCGCAAGCAAACCGAGCTGCCCGCTGCCGGCGAAGGCCGCGCAGGCTATGTCCGGGTACGCGGCGCCCGCGAGCACAACCTGAAGAACGTCGACGTCGACATCCCGCGCGGGGCGCTGGTGGTGTTCACCGGCGTTTCCGGTTCGGGCAAGTCCTCGCTCGCCTTCGGCACCCTGTATGCGGAGGCCCAGCGGCGCTACCTGGAATCGGTGTCGCCCTATGCGCGCCGCCTGTTCCACCAGATGCCGGTGCCGGAAGTCGACGAAATCGACGGCCTGCCGCCGGCGGTCGCCCTGCAGCAGCAGCGCGGCTCGCCCACCGCGCGTTCGTCGGTCGGCAGCGTCAGCACGCTGTCGAATTCCCTGCGCATGCTGTATTCGCGCGCCGGCGACTATCCGCCGGGGCAGGAGTTGCTGTACGCGGAGTCCTTCTCGCCGAACACGCCGGAGGGCGCCTGCCCGCAGTGCTCGGGCCTGGGCCGGGTCTATGAAGTAACCGAACAGTCGCTGGTGCCGGACGACACGCTCACCATCCGCGAACGCGCGGTGGCGGCCTGGCCGCCGGCCTGGCACGGCCAGAACCTGCGCGACATCCTGGTCACGATGGGCTTTGATGTCGACACGCCGTGGCGCGAGTTGCCGAAGAAAGACCGCGACTGGATCCTGTTCACCGACGAGACCCCGACCGTGCCGGTCTATGCCGGCCTCACCCCCAAGGAAACCAGGGCGGCGCTCCGGCGCAAGGAGACGCCCAGCTACCAGGGCACCTTCACCGGGGCGCGCCGCTACGTGCTGCAGACGTTTGCGAATACCGAGAGCGCATCGATGAAGAAGCGGGTGGCGCGCTATATGGTGAGTACCGAGTGCCCGATGTGCCGCGGCAAGCGCCTGCGCCGGGAGGCGCTGTCGGTGACCTTTGCCGGCATCGACATCATGGAGCTGTCGCGCCTGCCTCTGGCGAAGCTTGGCGAACTGCTCGCGCCCTATGCGGCCGGCACTGCCAAGGCGGACAAGAAGCGCGCGAAGGAACATCCCGAGCAGATGATCGTCACCCAGCGCATCGCGCAAGACCTGTGCGCGCGCCTGGGCGTGCTGCTCGACCTGGGCCTGGGCTACCTGGCGCTGGAGCGCAGCACGCCGACGCTGTCGCCGGGCGAACTGCAGCGCCTGCGCCTGGCCACCCAGGTGCGCTCGAACCTGTTCGGCGTGGTCTACGTGCTGGACGAACCCTCGGCCGGCCTGCATCCGGCCGACACCGAGGCCCTGCTCGACGCGCTGGCGCAGCTGAAGGCGGCCGGCAACTCGCTGTTCGTGGTCGAGCACGCGCTCGACGTGATCCGCCAGGCCGACTGGATCGTCGACGTCGGGCCGCAAGCGGGCGAGAAGGGCGGGCAGGTGCTGTACAGCGGTGAGCCCGGCGGCCTGAAAAAGGTCGCCGCATCGCAGACGCGCCGCTACCTGTTCAACGAAGCGCCTTTGGCGCGACGCAGCCCGCGCCAGCCCACCGGCTGGCTGCGGCTGGAGGGCGTGCGCCGCAACAACCTGGACGGCATCGATGCGGCATTCCCGCTGGGCGTCCTGAGCGCCGTGACCGGCGTCTCCGGCTCGGGCAAGTCCAGCCTGGTCAGCCAGGTGCTGGTGGAGCTGGTCAGCGCCGCCCTCGGCCAGGCGGCGCCCGATGCGGACGCGCCGGAAGGTGAGGAGCCGGGCCTCGAGCAGGAAGCGGCCCTGCCGCTGGAAGGCCGCATCGTCGCCGGCATGGAGGGCGTCCGGCGCATGGTGCGGGTTGACCAGAAACCGATCGGCCGCACCCCGCGTTCCAACCTGGCCACCTATACCGGCCTGTTCGACGGGGTGCGCAAGCTGTTCGCCGCCACCCCGGGCGCGAAGAAGCGCCGCTTCGACGCCGGCCGCTTCTCCTTCAACGTGGCCAAGGGCCGCTGCGAGCACTGCGCGGGCGAGGGCTTCGTCATGGTCGAGCTGCTGTTCCTGCCGAGCGTCTACGCGCCATGCCCCACCTGCGAGGGTGCGCGCTATAACGCCAGGACGCTGGAGGTGACTTATCGTGGGAAGAACATTGCCGAGGTGCTGGGCATGACGGTAGGGGAGGCGATCGACTTCTTCGAGGGCGAAGCGGCGGTCGAACGCGCGCTCGAGGTATTGCGCGAGGTGGGGCTGGAGTACCTGCGCCTGGGCCAGCCCGCCACCGAACTGTCGGGCGGCGAAGCCCAGCGCATCAAGCTGGCGTCCGAGCTGCAACGCGCCGGACGCGGCAACACGCTCTATGTGCTGGACGAGCCGACCACCGGCCTGCATCCGCTCGACGCCGACCGCCTGGTGGCCCAACTGAACCGGCTGGTCGATGCCGGCAACACGGTGATCGTGGTCGAGCACACCATGCGCGTGGTGGCGGGCTGCGACTGGGTGATCGACGTCGGTCCGGGTGCGGGCGACGAGGGCGGCAAGCTGATCTGCGCGGGGCCGCCGCAGGAAGTCGCAGCGTGCAAGGCGAGCCGTACGGCCCCCTATCTGGCGGTCCACCTGAAGTAAGTGAATTTGTCGAAATGTAATTTCCTGTTTAACAATTGACATGTCTTGTAGCCATCCAATTGTGTGACGGGAAAGCGACTTCATGCGTTACACTTAGGATATTTTTTTCCTAACATTTCTTATTTTCTCGTCACGCATGGCCGGCCCATCCATCGATAATTCCCAATTCCGCCGCATCCTGACCCGCAATGTGGCCCTGCCATTGGGCATGAGCGTCGTCACCGCGATCGTCTTCGTCGGCATCATCGCTTACCTGATCAATGTCCTGAATCGCGTCGAGCACTCGGAGCGGGTGATTGGCAATGCCCAGGAAGTGAGCAAGCTGGCGGCCGACATGGAAACCGGCATGCGCGGCTATCTGCTGGCCGGCGACGAGTCCTTCCTGTCGCCTTACCTGCTGGCGCTACAGCGCGTGCAGAGCGGTCTGCAAGGGGTGAGCGAGATGGTGGCCGATAATCCGGCCCAGGTCGACCGCATCAAGCGGATCCAGGCTGCGCAGACGCAGTGGAAAGCCTTCGCGACCGAGATGATCGAGCGCCGCCGCCGTAACGATCCCGCCTATCTCGACGCCGTGCGCAGCGGCCGCGGCAAGATCCTGACCGACGAGATCCGCCGCACCTTCGACGATTTCCTCGACCTGGAGCGCCGCCTGCTGCGCGAGCGTAACGAAGAGGCGCGCCGCGTCACGACCTGGTCGGTGGTCTCTTTCCTGCTCCTGAGCCTGCTGGTGGGCGCCGGCCTGGCGCTGTTCGGCCGCCGCCAGCTGGTCACGCTGTCGAATTCCTACCACGAGACGCTGGAACACGAGGCCGAGCATAATGCACAGCTGCGCCACCAGGACTGGCTGCGCTCGGGCCAGACCGAACTGTCGGCCCTGAGCGCCGGCATCCATTCGCTGGAGCCGCTGGCCGAAGCGGTGCTGGGCTACGTGACGCGCTACCTGGACGGCGCGGTGGCGGCCATGTATGTGTACGGCGAAGACGGCGTCCTGCGCCGCATCGGCGCCTATGGATTCGCTTTCGACGGTGACGACGACGCACAGGTGATCATGCCGGGCGATTCGCTGGCCAGCCGCGCCGCCGTCGAGAAGCGCATCGTGGTGCTGCATGACCTGCCGGCCGGTTATATCAAGGTGGGCTCCGCGTTGGGCGAGGCCGCGCCGCGCGAACTCCTGATCGCGCCGGTCCACAACCACGGCAAGATCAAGGGCGTGATCGAGATCGGCTTCCTGCATCCTGTAAGTGCGCGCGACCGCGAATTCATGGAGCTGATCGCGCCGAGCGTCGGCGCCGCGATGGCGGCGGTGCTGTACCGCCTGCGCCTGCAGCACGCGCTGGAAGAAACCCAGACCCTGAACGAGGAACTGCAGGTGCAGCAGGAAGAGCTGCGCACCGCCAACGAGGAGCTGGAAGAGCAGTCGCGCGCGCTGGAAGAATCACAGACCGCGCTGGAAAACCAGCAGTCGGAACTGCGCGCCACCAACGACCAGCTGGCCGAGCAGGCCTTGAGCCTCGACATGAAGAACGCCGCCCTGACCGGCGCCCAGGAACAGCTGCGCCAGCGCGCGCTGGAACTGGAACGCGCGAGCCGCTACAAGTCCGAATTCCTGGCCAATATGTCGCACGAGCTGCGCACGCCGCTCAACAGCTCGCTGATCCTGGCCAAGCTGTTGGCCGATAACGCCGCCGGCAACCTGAACGACGAGCAGGTGCGCTTCGCCCAGACCATCTACTCGGCCGGCAACGACCTGCTGCACCTGATCAACGACATCCTCGACATCTCGAAGGTCGAGGCGGGCAAGCTCGAGCTGGTGCCGGAAGAAGTGCCGCTGCGCCGCATGGTCGAGGGCATGGCGCGCAGCTTCGAGCCGCTGGCGCGCCAGAAAGCGCTCGACTTCAGCATCGCCATCGATCCGGACGTGCCGGCCTCGATCCTCACCGACCGCCAGCGCGTCGAGCAGATCCTCAAGAACCTGCTGTCCAACGCAATCAAGTTCACCGACAGCGGCAAGGTCGCGATGAGCGTCAGCGTGACCCCGGAAGGATGGGTCCAGTTCGGCGTGCGCGATTCCGGCATCGGCATCGCGCCCGAGCAGCAGGACAAGATCTTCGACGCCTTCCACCAGGCCGACGGCACCACCAGCCGCCGCTACGGCGGCACCGGCCTGGGCCTGTCGATCTCGCGCGACCTGACCAGCCTGCTGGGCGGTACCCTGAACGTGGCCAGCCAGCCTGGCGAAGGCAGCCTGTTCACCCTGAGCCTGCCGCGCAGCGGTGCGGTGGCGGCGACGCCGCCGGCGGCGCCCACGCTGGCGCCGGTCCATGCCGCGAGCGTGGCCGCCGCGCCGGCGCCGGCCGCGCAAGCCCCGGCACCGGTCCAGTCCCAGACCGAGCCGCTGGCCAGCTTCCCGGACGACCGCGACGAGCCGGCCGCCGTGTCCGGAGCAAGATCGCGCACCGTGCTGGTCATCGAGGACGAGCCCGAATTCGCGCGCATCCTGTTCGACCTGGCGCATGAACTCGACTACCGCTGCCTGGTGGCGCACAGCGCCGGCGAGGGGCTGGCGCTGGCCGCCAGCCAGAAGCCGGACGCCGTGCTGCTCGACATCCGCCTGCCCGACAGCTCGGGCCTGTCGGTGCTGCAGCAGCTCAAGGACAACCCGGCCACCCGCCACATCCCGGTGCACGTTGTCTCGAGCATCGAGAACGGCGGCGAAGCCCTGCACCTGGGCGCGATCGGCTATGCGCTCAAGCCGACCAGCCGCGAGCAGCTGGAAGAGGTGTTCCACAAGCTGCAGGAAAAATCGAGCCAGAAGATCAAGCGCGTGCTGCTGGTCGAGGACGACGAGCGCCAGCGCGATAGCGTGGTCCAGCTGATCGCCGACGCCGACGTCGAGATCGCGGCGGTCGGTACCGCGGGCGAAGCCCTGTCCCTGCTGAAAGCGCAGATCTTCGACTGCATGATCATCGACCTCAAGCTGCCGGACATGCAGGGCAGGGAGCTGCTCGAGCGCATGTCGGCCGAGGAACTGTGCTCCTTCCCGCCGGTGATCGTGTACACCGGCCGCAACCTGACGCGCGACGAAGAGGCCGAGCTGCTCAAGTATTCGCGCTCGATCATCATCAAGGGCGCGCGCTCGCCCGAACGCCTGCTGGACGAGGTGACGCTGTTCCTGCACAAGGTCGAGAGCGAGCTGTCGTCGGAACGCCAGACCATGCTCAAGGCGGTGCGCGGCCGCGACCGCGTGTTCGAAGGGCGCACCATCCTGCTGGTGGACGACGACGTGCGCAACGTGTTCGCGCTGACCAGCGCGCTGGAATCGCGCGGCGCCAAGGTGGAAGTCGGCCGAAACGGGTACGAAGCATTGGACAAGATGGACGCGGTCCCAGGGATCGACCTGGTGCTGATGGACGTGATGATGCCGGGGATGGACGGACTGGAAGCAACCCGCCGCATCCGCGCCGACGGCCGCTTCGACCGCCTGCCGATCATCGCGATCACGGCCAAGGCCATGAAGGACGACCAGGAGCAGTGCCTGGCCGCCGGCGCCAACGACTACCTGGCCAAGCCGATCGACCTGAGCCGCCTGTACTCGCTGCTGCGGGTGTGGATGCCGGCACTGGAGCGCATTTGAACATCCCGAGCCTGGTGGAGCCGCCGGACGACTTCGACATCGAGCTGAAGATGCTCGTGGAGGCGGTCTACCTGAAGTACAACTACGACTTCCGCGACTACACCGGCGCCTCGCAGAAGCGCCGCATCCTGGTGGCCATGCGCGAGATGGATTGCGATACGGTGTCCGCCCTGCAGGCCAGGGTGATGCACGAGCCGGACGGCTTCGCCCAGCTGCTGCAATACCTGACGATTCCGGTGACCGAGATGTTCCGCGACCCGGAATACTGGCTGGCGCTGCGCGAGCAGGTCGTGCCTTTCCTGAGGACCTACCCCTCGCTGAAAATCTGGGTGGCAGGCTGCAGCACCGGCGAAGAAGTGTATTCGATGGCGATCATGCTCAAGGAAGAGGGCCTGCTCGAACGCAGCATCATCTACGCGACCGACATCAACCCGGAATCGCTGGAGGCGGCGCGGCGCGGCGTGTTCTCGCTCGAGCGCATGCGCACCTATACCGAAAACTACCAGCGCGCGGGCGGGCGCAGCGCGTTTTCCGATTACTACACCGCCGCCTACGACGGCGCCCTGTTCGACCGCGCGCTGCTGGAAAACGTGACCTTCGCCGACCACAGCCTGGCCACCGACAGCGTGTTCTCGGAAACCCACTTCGTCAGCTGTCGTAACGTGCTGATCTACTTCAACCGGCGCCTGCAGGACCGCGTGCTCGGCCTGTTCCACGAGTCGCTGTGCTACCGCGGCTTCCTCGGCCTGGGCAGCAAGGAAAGCATCGACTTCTCGGCCTATGCCGACCGCTTCGACCCGGTGGCGCGGCGTGAGCGGATCTTTCGCAAGGGGATTGCGTGACCGCCGCTGTACAGAAAACGCAGGAAATGCAGGAGGCCCTGGCCGGCCGCCGCATCGAGCTGGTGGTGATCGGCGGCTCGGCCGGCGGCGTGGACGCGCTCATCGGCTTGCTGCCGGCGCTACCGCCGGGCTACCGGCCCGCCGTCGCCTGCATCCTGCACGTGCCGGCCGACCGCGAGAGCCGGCTGGCCGAGCTGTTCGCCGCGCGCAGCGCGCTGCCGGTGCGCGAGGCGCGCGACAAGGAGCCGGTCGAGCCGGGCGTGATCTATTTTGCCGGCGCAGGGTATCATCTGTCGATCGAGCGCGACCGCACGTTCTCGCTCAGCTGCGAGCCGCCGGTGCATTTCGCGCGCCCGGCGATCGACGTACTGATGGAATCGGGCGCCGACGCCTATGGCGCGGCGCTGGCCGGCATCCTGCTCACCGGCGCCAACATGGATGGCGCCGAGGGCATGCGCTGCATTCGCGAACGCGGCGGGCTGACCGTGGTGCAGGACCCGCTTGAAGCGCAGGCCAGCACCATGCCTGCCGAGGCCATCCGGCGCTGCGCGCCGCACCTCGTGTTGCCCCTGTCCGGAATCCGGACATTGCTGCCCCAGTTGGAGAACCCATGAGCGTCCAGGACCCAAGCAAACTTCTCATCGTCGACGACCTGCCGGAAAACCTGCGCGCGCTCGACGCCCTGATCCGCGGCGAAGGACGCCTGGTCTACCAGGCTTCGTCAGGCGACGAAGCGCTGGCGCTGATGCTCCAGCACGAGTTCGCGCTCGCCATCCTCGACGTGCAGATGCCGGGCATGGACGGCTTCGAACTGGCCGAACTGATGCGCGGCACTGAGCGTACCCGCAACATCCCGATCGTGTTCGTGTCCGCCGCAGGGCGCGAGCTGAACTACGCCTTCAAGGGCTACGAGAGCGGCGCCGTCGACTTCCTGTACAAGCCGCTCGATTCCGACGCGGTGCGCAGCAAGGTGAACGTGTTCGTCACGCTCGACCAGCAGCGCCGCCAGATGCAGCGCCAGATGGCCGCCCTCGAGCGCAGCCGCCAGGAGCAGGAAACCCTGCTGCGCGAGCTGAACCAGACCCAGGAAGAACTGCAGCGTTCGCTGCGCATGCGCGACGAATTCATGTCGCTGGTCGCGCACGAACTGCGCACGCCGCTCAACACGCTGTTCCTGGAAACCCAGATGCGCACCCTGCAGCTCAAGCGCGGTACGCTGGGCTCGATCAATCCGGACCAGTTCGAGACCATGATCCGGCGCGACGAACGCCAGATCAAGGCGATGATCCGCCTGATCGACGACATGCTCGACGTCTCGCGCATGCGCAGCGGCCAGCTGTCGATCCGCCCGGGCCAGGTCCAGCTGATGGACCTGCTCGAGCGCGTGGTCAGCGATCTGTCGCTGCAGGCCACGGCCACCGGCTGCAAGATGTCGCTCCATCCGCACCCGCCGGTGGAAGGCTGCTGGGACGAATTCCGCATCGAGCAGGTGGTGGTCAACCTCTTGACCAACGCACTGCGCTACGGCGGCGGGCAGCCGGTCGAAGTCAGCGTGCAGTATGCGGACGACACGGTGAGCATCCACGTGCGCGACGAGGGCAAGGGCATCGCCCCGAGCGACCTGGAACGCATCTTCGAACCCTACGAGCGCGGCGCCCGCAATGGCGAGCCGAAGGGGCTGGGCCTGGGGCTGTACATCTCGCGCCAGCTGGCGATTTCGCATGGCGGAGAATTGCGCGTGACCAGCAAGCCGGGCGAAGGCTCGACGTTCACCCTGATCCTGCCGACCTGCGAGCGGACGGTGGGGGCGGTTACTGCCGCGTAGGGTGGGCGGGTCTCCCGCCCACGCGTTCAAATTACGGTTGAACTGACGCTGCGGCTTTTGATCGGATAGTTGAACGCGTGGGCGGCAAAGCCGCCCACCCTACGAACATCCTCCCCTTGGCACCAATCGAAGCACGGGTTGCACACTGCTGTCGTTTCGTCCACACTTCACGGATCGCGCCGGCTTGCCGTCGCGGTATACCCTCAATAGGGGAAAGCAATGCTTGTTCGATAGTTAAAATCAATCGGCAGTATCGCATCAATCAATTTCACAAAAGACGACCAGCTCGGTACACTGGCGTCTATCAACTCTTCAACAACCCGAAAACAGGAGAATACATGTCCCTCATCAACACCCAGATCAAGCCGTTCAAGGCAACCGCTTACAGCAACGGCAAGTTCATCGATCTGACGGAAGAGAACTTCAAGGGCACCTGGTCGGTTCTGATGTTCTACCCGGCTGACTTCACCTTCGTCTGCCCGACCGAACTGGAAGACCTGGCTGCCTTCCAGCCTGAATTCGAAAAGATGGGCGTCAACGTCTACGGCGTGTCGACCGACAGCCACTTTGCCCACAAGGCATGGCACGACACCTCGGACGCCATCAAGAAAGTGAACTACCCGCTGATCGGCGACCCGACCGGCACCCTGTCGCGCAACTTCGAAGTCATGATCGAAGAAGAAGGCATGGCGCTGCGCGGCACCTTCGTGATCAATCCGGAAGGCCAGATCAAGCTGATGGAAGTGCACGACAACGGCATCGGCCGCGACGCATCGGAACTGATGCGCAAGGTGAAGGCTGCCCAGTACGTCGCATCGCACCCGGGCGAAGTGTGCCCGGCCAAGTGGACCGAAGGCGCTGAAACCCTGACCCCGTCGCTGGACCTGGTCGGCAAGATCTAAGTAGCAGTGCAGTAGTACTGACCCGGGCCGCCGTGGCGGCCCGGTTCGTTTCTGGAACCCGAATAACGTCATCGTCAAGGAAACCATCATGCTGGACGCAACCCTCAAGAAGCAGTTGCAAGCCTATCTGGAAAAAGTGGTGCAGCCGATTGAGCTCGTTGCATCGCTGGATGATTCGCCGAAGGCGCGCGAAATGGATGAACTGCTCCGCGAAATCGCCGCGTTGAGCGACAAGATCACCGTGCGCAACGACGGCGACAATGCCCGCAAGCCTTCCTTCTCGATCAAGCGCGTGGGCACCGATATCGGCGTCGATTTCGCCGGCATCCCGCTCGGCCACGAATTCAGCTCGCTGGTGCTGGCGCTGCTGCAGGTAGGCGGCCACCCGATCAAGCTCGACGCCTCGGTCATCGAGCAGATCAAGAACCTGGAAGGCGACTACGTCTTCGAAACCTTTATCTCGCTGAGCTGCCATAACTGCCCGGAAGTGGTGCAGGCGCTCAATTCGATGTCGGTGATTAACCCGCGCATCAAGGTTGTCGCCGTCGACGGCGGCGTGTTCAAGAGCGAAGTCGAAGCGCGCCAGATCATGGCGGTACCGATGATGTTCCTGAACGGCCAGCACTTCGGCCAGGGCCGCACCAGCGTGGAAGAGATCCTGGCCAAGATCGACACCGGCGCCGGCGCCCGCAAGGCGCTCGAGCTGAACAAGAAAGACCCGTTCGACGTGCTGATCGTCGGCGGCGGTCCTGCCGGCGCGGCTGCGGCGATCTATGCCGCGCGCAAGGGCATCCGTACCGGCGTGCTGGCCGACCGCTTCGGCGGCCAGGTGCTGGACACGCTCGCCATCGAGAACTTCGTCTCGATGAAGGAAACCGACGGCCCGAAATTCGCCGTCGCCCTGGAAGAGCACGTCAAGCACTACGACGTCGACATCATGAATACCCAGCGCGCCAACAAGCTGGTCGAAGGCAAGCTGATCGAAGTGCACACCGAGACCGGTGCGGTATTGAAGAGCAAGTCGGTGATCATCGCCACCGGCGCCCGCTGGCGCGAAATCAACGTGCCGGGCGAGAAGGAATACCGCAACCACGGCGTGGCGTATTGCCCGCACTGCGACGGTCCGCTGTTCAAGGGCAAGCGCGTGGCCGTGATCGGCGGCGGCAACTCGGGTGTCGAGGCGGCGATCGACCTGGCGGGCATCGTCAAGGAAGTGACCCTGGTCGAGTTTGGCGCCGAGCTGCGTGCCGATGCGGTCCTGCAGCGCAAGCTGTACTCGCTGAAGAACGTCACCGTGATCAAGTCGGCGCAGACCACCGAGATCCACGGCGACGGCAAGATCGTCAACGGCTTGAGCTACAAGGACCGCAACAGCGGCGACATGAAGCGGGTCGACCTGGAAGGCGTGTTCGTGCAGATCGGCCTGGTGCCGAATGCTGAATGGCTCAAGGGCACGATGGACCTGTCGGCGCATGGCGAAATCGAAGTCGACGCCAAGGGCCAGACCTCGATCCCGGGCGTGTTCGCCGCGGGCGACGTGACCACGGTGCCGTTCAAGCAGATCGTGATCGCGGTGGGCGAGGGCGCCAAGGCCTCGCTGGCGGCCTTCGATTACCTGATGCGCCTGCCGGTGGAAGAAGAGAGCGTCGTCGAGGAAGCCAAGGCGGCATGATGTGAGGATGGGATGCGAGGGCAGGCCGCAAGGCTTGCGTGGCCCATCGAGCAAGAACGCCATTCCGTCATCGGGATGGCGTTTTTTTTTTAATACGGCATACCGCTCACGTCCAGCGCCAGCTGCCACAGCGCGCCCGCGCCGGTGATGTACAAGGTCTTGCCGTCGGCGCCGCCGAAGGCCGCATTGGTGACGTTGGCGTCCACCCGGATGGTCGCCAGCCCCTTGCCCTGGGGCGAAAACACGCGCACCCGTTTCGCGCCATGCTCGGTCACGTACAGGTTGCCGTGGCAATCGAGCGTCATGCCGTCCGCTCCCTCGAGCCCGCTCACCAGCGCGCGCCCAGCCTGCGGCACGCCCTTGACGATGGGATAGGCCACCAGCAGGCCATCGCTGGCGTTCACGTACAGGGCGTCTCCGGCAGGCGACAGCGCGATCCCGTTGGGATTGGCGCGCGTGCCGTCCACCAGGGTCACTGCGCCGTCCGTGCCGACGCGGTAGATGCCGGTCACGGGCTGTCCGCCGGGCGCAGCCGCCTTTTGCCAGTCGGGATCCGTAAAGTAGATCGTGCCGTCACGTGCGAGGGCCATGTCGTTGGGCGAGTTGAAGACGTTTCCCTTGAAGCTGCCGGCAAGCCGTACCTGCTTGCCTTCCCGGGTATGGCGCACCAGCGCCTTGTCCTTGTGGCTCGCGGCGACCAGGTTGCCGCCTGCGTCCACGGCCAGGCCGTTGCTGCCGCTGTCCTCGATCGCGGTGCCGACCGTCCCATCCGGCGCCAGCTTGCGCACGCGCGAGGGAAAGCCCTTGGCAAAGCTGAAGTCGGAGAAGTAGAGTGCGTCGCGGATCCACACCGGCCCTTCATACAAGCCTGGTTCGGCACGCGAGGCCGCGACGGCGGCGACGCGCTCGGCCTTCAATTCGCCGGAGGGCGGCGCGCCGCAGGATGCGGCCAGGGCGTTCGTCGCCACCAGTGCCAACGTGGTGCAGGCGAGGGGTATCAAGCGCTTTGGAGAATAGTGCCGCCCATTCAAGGCTCGTGATTGCTGTAGAAACGCGGGATTAGGTCCGGCAAATGATTTTCTTGGTTGAGTAGGCATGTAAATATCATACTCGATGCTCGGGTCAGGCTTTTAGAATTTCATTCGAGGCGGACCTATCTTGCGTGATGGGGGGCGATTTATGAGCCGTGGGAAGTGCTATGCTAAGTTCAACGGCTGTTCAAGACGCTCTACGAAATCCAGGAATTTGCCACCTACTGGCTGTGGACCTACAATCACGCCCGGCCTAATATGGCACTCGGCGGTATTACGCCAAAAAAGAAATTGGCATTGGCCGCTTAACCTCTAATTTTCGTGTGCTCTAAAAACGGGGGGGGTACCGGAGAAAAGGCATATACCAGAATTCGAATCTATATTGCCAGATGAAAGTACAGTAGCACTGACAAAGAGGAGCCCTGATGCAAGCTTTGCCTATCGCTTCCGCCTACAATCTACTGGCGGAGCGTTGGCTGGACGATCAGTTTAACCAGGCCAACGGCATCGAGCAGCACCAACGCGCGTTGGCTTTCTTAGCGGACGCTCAAGACGATGGACCAGGCGCTTGGGCACTCAACGTCGGTTGCGGATGCAATACGCGCTTCAATCCGCTCCTGCACGCGCGCAAACTGCGCATCGAGGGCATCGATATCTCGGAACGCATGTTGGCATTGGCCAAGGAAGCGGATCCGTCGGTCACCTTGCACCATGCCGACGCCGTCACCTGGCAACCGGAACGCGAATATCGATTTATTTCCGCTTGGGACAGCATCTGGCATGTCCAGCTTGCGGACCAGGCGGTCCTGCTGCACAAACTCATGCGTACACTGACTCCCGGCGGAGTGTTCATCTTCTCGATCGGGGGGCTGGATGCGCCGTCCGAGCACGTCGATTCGTACATGGGGCCGGAGGTTTATTACGCCAGCCTTGGCATACCTGGGCTGCTCGGGGTGATTGGGGAAGCAGGATGTGTGTGCAGGCACCTGGAATTCGACCAGTACCCGCAGAAGCACCTCTACATCATCGTCCAGCGCGTTGGCTCCCAGCGTCCCTTACCGCTACCAAAGCCAAACATGGAATCCAGTTCATGAATAGCGAGTTCACCACTTCTGTTCCCTACCTTCATACGGAGCGACTCATGCTTCGTGAATATCGACGCGAGGACTTTGACGCATTCGCAGCGCATTGCGCCGACCCGGTAAGCTCGGCCCATTTGGTCCCGGCCGACCGCCAGGCTGCATGGCGCATCTTCTGTTCACAGGCAGGACTATGGCTCATCCATGGCGCCGGATGGTGGGCTGTCGAGGAAAAGGAGACGGGCCGGGTCGTCGGGAATGTCGGCGCATTCTTTCGCGAGGACGCCACCGTGATGGAGCTTGGCTGGAATACCTATCACGCCTTTTGGGGCCAGGGATTCGCGAATGAAGCGGCGGCGGCAGCCTTGAATCATGCGCTCGAGAACCGACGCGAACCAAAAGTGCGGGCTCTCATCGCTCCGGCCAATGAATCGTCGCTGCGCGTTGCCAGGCGTCTTGGCATGGCTTATGAATCGGAAACCGAGATATACGGCAAGGCGGTCGGCGTATATACGCGAGGGCTGACCCACGCGCGCGCCGACCTGCCGGATCAGTGAAACGCGACCAGCAGCGCGCCGGTGAGGGCCTCGGTCTCGAGCAGCAGCCATGTCGCCGCGCTGGCCAGTGCCAGGTGCAGTGCGGTCCAGGTCTTTGGATGATGGCGTGCCATGATGAGACTCCCCGTTCGGTGGATGTGTAGTTATGATGATTCCATCTTATCCACTCCATCTGCCTGTTGCCATCGGCAAAAACACCGCCGAGTTGTAGGAGTAAACCTTGTGACATTGTCACCACGTTTTTGAGTTGCCGGAATAGCGTGTCTATCGCTGAGCTCCTACGGGAGAGCTAGGCCGCGTCCTATAGTCCGGGCCATTCGGCGGGCATAGAGTAGCCTCCATCATGACCCGACACGAACCCACACTCCTGCACCGCGGCCTGCTCGCCGTGCGCCGCAACACCATCCGCCGCCTGCTGCGTTCCACCTTTGGAATCGAACAGCTGCGCGAAGGCCAGCAACACGTGATCGACAGCGTCCTCGACGGCAAGGACACGCTGGCGATCATGCCCACCGGCGGCGGGAAGTCGCTGTGCTACCAGATTCCCGCCAAGATGCTCGAGGGGATCACCATCGTCGTCTCGCCCCTGATCTCGCTGATGAAGGACCAACTCGAGAAGCTGGAGGAGCTCGGCATCCGCTCGGTCCAGGTCAACAGCAGCCTCAGCGCCGAGGAGGAAGCGGCCGCCATCGAAGCGATCGCGAGCGAAGCCTGCGAGATCGTGTTCTGCACCCCGGAACGCCTGGTCTCGCCCGAATTCATCGCGGTGCTCAAGGCGGTCACGCTCGACATCGTCGTCATCGACGAGGCCCACTGCATCTCGCAGTGGGGGCACGACTTCCGCCCGGCCTACATCGGGCTGTCGGCCGCCATCGACGCCCTCGGCAAGCCGCCGGTGCTGGCGCTGACGGCGACCGCGACCGAGGAGGTCGTAGCCGACATCGGCAAGCAGCTGGGCCGCAAGCTCACCGTCATCAATACCGGTATCTACCGGCCCAACCTGCACTATGGCGTGGTGCAGGTAACCAATGCGCAGGAAAAGCTGTCCCAGGCCCTGAAGCTGGTGCAGGAGACACCGGGCGTCGGCATCGTCTACGCCGCTACTGTCAAGGTGGCCGAGGAAATGCTGGCCGTGCTGGAAGAGGCCGGCGAGTCGGTCACGATCTACCACGGCAAGCTGGCGGCAGGCGAACGCAAGCTGAACCAGGACATGTTCATGAACGGCGAGCGGCGCGTGATGGTGGCCACCAACGCCTTCGGCATGGGCATCGACAAGAGCGACACCCGCTTCGTGATCCACCTGCAGATCCCGGCCAACCTGGAGTCGTATTACCAGGAGTCGGGCCGCGCCGGGCGCGACGGGCTGGATGCGCAATGCACGCTGCTGTTCCTGCAGGACGACAAGCGCATCCAGCAGTTTTTCCTGGTCAAGCACTATCCGGGCGAAGCCGAGCTGCGGACTGTCTATGCGGTGGTGCGCGAGCTGGCCGAGGAAGGCGCCGTGATCGCCGGGCGCCTGGAAGCGGCGCTGGAAGAGGCGGGCGAAGCCAAGCTCAAGGTCTGCCTGAAACTGCTCAAGGACGGCAAACTGCTGCGCCAGAACCGCAAGCTCGAGTTCATCCCGGCCAAGGGGGACCCTGAACCGCATGTGTTTCGCAAACTGGCCGAGGTCTATGTTCAGAAGGCTGAACGTGACCGCGAGGCGCTGAATCAAATGGTAGGCTATGCAGTAAGCGGTTTTTGCCGCTGGAAGCTGTTGCTGGACTATTTCGGCGACGCGGTCGACGGCTTCGAGAAGTGCTGCAAGTGCGACAACTGCCTGAACCCGCCGGCGGCGCTGCTGGAGGACATCGAGATCCGCGACGACGAATTCGACCGCGAGCAGGCGCCCATGCCTTCCGGACCGCAGTTCGAGGTCGGCGGCCGCGCCAGGGCGCCGAAATACGGCGAGGGCACCGTCGTCGCGGTGGCCGGCGACCAGGTGACACTGACATTCCCAGACCAGGAAGAGCCGCGCACCTTCCTGGCCGAATTTCTCGCGCCTGCGTAAAAAGAAAGGACTGCATGGGAGACATGGTCGTCGTCCGCAAGGAAGGCCTGTATTGTGTGCCGGGTGGGTTCTACATCGACCCGTGGCGCCCGGTGGACCGGGCCATCATCACGCACGCCCACGGCGACCATGCGCGCTACGGTCACGGCCATTACCTGTCGGCGGCGCCGGGCGTCAACGTGCTCAAGTCCCGGCTGGGCGAGATCAATGTCCAGGGGCTGGAATACGGCGAAAGCATCACGCATAACGGCGTGGCGATCTCGCTGCATCCGGCCGGCCACGTGCTCGGCTCGGCGCAGATCCGCATGGAGTGCGGCGGCGAGGTCTGGGTCGCATCCGGCGACTACAAGGTCGAGCCCGATAAAACCTGCGCGCCCTTCGAGCCCGTGCGCTGCGATACCTTCATCACCGAATCGACCTTCGGCCTGCCGATCTACCGCTGGGAGCCGGAGCAGCAGACCATCGACGAGATCAATACGTGGTGGCGCCGCAATGCCGAGGCGGGGCGCTGCAGCGTGGTGTTCGCCTACGCCTTTGGCAAGGCCCAGCGCATCCTTTCGCGCCTGGATGCGTCCATCGGCCCGATCGTCTGCCACGGCGCGGTGGAACCGCTCAATCGCGTGTACCGCGCCGGTGGGGTGGCCTTGCCCGAAACGGTCATGGTCAGCGAGATCGACAAGGCGGCCCTGCGCCGCGCGATCGTGATCGCGCCCCAGTCGGCCAGCGGCTCGCCCTGGATGAAGCGCTTCGGCGACTACAGCGATTCCTTCGCCAGCGGCTGGATGCTGCTGCGCGGCGCACGCCGGCGTCGCGGCGTCGACCGCGGCTTTGTGCTGTCCGACCATGCCGACTGGCCCGGCCTGATGAGCGCCATCAAGGCCACCGAGGCGCAGCAGGTCATCGTGACCCACGGCTCGATTCCGACCATGGTGCGCTGGCTGTGCCAGAACGGGCTGGATGCCAAGGGCTTCGATACCGAATACGGCGACGAGGAAGAGGACGAGGCGCTGCCGCCGGCCGGCGCCGGGGTGGCGAAAGAAGCGGCTGCGGAGGCGCCGGCGGAGGCAACGGAGGAAGCGCGCGATGCGTGAATTCGCCCGCCTGTACGCCGAACTCGACGAAACCACGTCCACTACCCGCAAGCTCGACGCCCTGCAGTCGTATTTTTCCCAGGCCGCGCCCGAGAACGCGGCCTGGGCGGTCTACTTCCTGGCCGGCGGCAAGCCGCGCCAGGCGGTGCCGACCAAACTGCTGCGCCAGTACGCGATCGAATACGCAGGGCTGGACGAATGGCTGTTCGACGAGTCCTACCATGCGGTGGGCGACATGGCCGAGACCATCGCCCATATCCTGCCGGCGCCGACGCGGCAGAGCAGCGTCGGGCTGGCCGAGTGGATGGAGACCCGGATCGGCCCGCTGCGCGGCGCCGACCCCGGCACCATCCGCGACGCCCTGTTCGCGGCCTGGGATGAACTCGACTGGCGCGAACGCTTCCTGTTCGTCAAACTCATCGGCGGCGGTTTCCGCGTCGGCGTGTCGCGCCTGCTCGTCACGCGCGCGCTGGCGGCGATTGCCGCCGTCGACAGCAAGCTGATCGCCCAGCGCCTGATGGGCTGGACCGACAATTCGGTACGGCCCACCGCCACCAGCTTCCTGCAGCTGATCGCCGCCCAGTCGGACGACGAACACAAGCTGCGCGGCGGCCAGCCTTACCCCTTCTTCCTGGCGCACCAGCTCCAGGGCGAGCCTGCTGCCTTGGGCGAAGTCGACGACTGGCAGGTGGAGTGGAAGTACGACGGCATCCGCGCCCAGCTGGTGCGCCGCGGCGGCCAGAATTTCCTGTGGTCGCGCGGCGAAGACCTGATCACCGAGCGCTTCCCGGAGCTGGCGAATGTGCGCCTCCCGGAAGGCACGGTGCTGGACGGCGAAGTGCTGATCTGGCAGCCGGGCTGCGCCGCGCCCGCGCCCTTCGCCGACCTGCAGAAGCGCATCGGCCGCAAGACCTTGAGCAGCAAGCTGCTGGGGGAACTGCCGGCCGTGCTGTGCTGCTACGATCTGCTTGAATTCGGCGGCGTCGACCTGCGCGCGCTGCCCCAGCACGAACGGCGCGCGCTGATGGAGACGGAAGTGGAGGCGATCGACGTGCCGCAGCTGCGCCTGTCGCCGGTGGTGCAGGCCGACAGCTGGGACGCGCTGGCGCTGCTGCGCGCCGAATCGCGTCAACGCGGCGTCGAAGGCATGATGCTCAAGGCGCGCAGCGCCCAGTATGGCGTGGGCCGCACCAAGGACGTCGGCACCTGGTGGAAATGGAAGATCGACCCCTACACGGTGGACGCGGTGCTGATCTACGCCCAGGCCGGCAGCGGCCGGCGTGCCTCGCTCTACACCGATTACACGTTTGCCGTGTGGGACGGGGAGGGCGACGAGCGCAAGCTCGTGCCCTTCGCCAAAGCCTATTCGGGCCTGACCGATGCCGAGATCGCCCAGGTCGACAATGTCGTGCGCAAGACCACCGTCGAGAAGTTCGGACCGGTGCGCTCGGTGAAGCCCACCATGGTGTTCGAACTGGGCTTCGAGGGCATCGCCCTGTCGACCCGGCACAAGGCCGGGGTCGCGGTGCGCTTCCCGCGCATCCTGCGGCGGCGCCTCGACAAGCCGGTGGAAGAAGCCGATACCCTCGATACGCTCAAGGGGCTGCTGGCCGCCGCTACTCGTCCGTAGGGCCAGGAGGAAAGGGCGTGATCGCTTCCGACCTCAGTTGCTCGGCGCTGGGCACGCGCCGCAAGCAGGGGCGGTCCAGCACCCGGTCGATGACATCCGGCGGAACATGCTTGTATTCCATGTAGTGACGTGCCACCGAGCGGCCGCGCACAAACAGGATATTCACCCCGCGCGTGACCACGTTTGCCGTATCGATATCAGTCCGTTTCTGACGCTCGCTCATTCCATGACCTCGACCGTTCCGGAACCCGGACAGTCGTTCTGATGCAAACAACAACCATACACCCAAACCATCCACCACAAGCGCTATTTCGTGACGACGTACCTCTTGGAAATATTCTTTCTGAAGCTTGCCTTAGCGGGCGCGGCGGACCCGCCACCGGCTTGGCCTGCGCCAGCCGGAAATGCCCGGTGCTAGACTTCCGGACATGAGCCCGACACCCATCCGTTTCAGCAGCATGCGCGCCATTTCGTCCAGGCCGACGGCCGTCACGGCTGCATGAGCGGCCCCTCGCCGACCGTCGTCAAGGATTGGTTCTCGGCGCGCGGCTGGACGGTGTTTCCGTTCCAGCGCGCAGTCTGGAAGGCTGCGCTCGCCGGGCAATCCGGTCTGCTGCATGCCAATACCGGTGCGGGCAAGACCTTCGCCGTCTGGTTCGCCGCCCTGCAGCGCGGCGCGCTCGTCAAGGGCAAGAAGCCGGCAGGCTTGCGGGTGCTGTGGATCACGCCGATGCGCGCGCTCGCCGCCGACACCCAGCGCGCGCTGGAGGCGTCGGCGGCCGAGCTGGCGCCCGGCTGGACGATCGGCGCACGGACCGGCGACACCGGCTCGGCCGAGCGCGCGCGCCAGTCGCGCAGCTGGCCGACCGCCCTCGTCACCACCCCGGAAAGCCTGTCGCTGATGCTCAGCCACGCCGCCGCCGCCGAGCAGTTCAGGCACCTGGACATGATCGTCATCGACGAATGGCACGAACTGATGGGCAGCAAGCGCGGCGTGCAGGTGCAACTGGCGCTGGCCCGGCTGCGCCGGTGGCGTCCGGAGCTGCTGGTCTGGGGCGTGTCCGCCACCATGGGCAACCTCGACCTGGCGCGCCAGGTGCTGCTGGGCGCGGCGCCTCCCGACAATCCTGGCGTGCTGGTGGAGGGCGACCTGCGCAAGAAGATCGCGGTCGACTGCCTGATCCCCGAGAACGTGGCGCGCTTCCCCTGGGGCGGGCACATGGGCCTGCAGATGCTGGGACCGGTGATCCGCGAAATCGAGCAGCACGAGGCGACGCTGGTGTTCACCAACACCCGCGCGCAGTCCGAGATCTGGTACCAGAACATCATCGACGAGCGCCCCGACTGGGCCGGCCTGGTCGCGCTGCACCATGGCTCGCTCGACCGCGAGGTGCGCGAGTGGGTCGAGATGGGACTGAAAAAAGGCCAGCTGAAGGCGGTCATCTGCACCGCCAGCCTGGACCTGGGCGTGGATTTCCTGCCGGTCGAGCGCGTGCTGCAGGTGGGCAGCGCCAAGGGCATCGCGCGCCTGCTGCAGCGCGCCGGCCGCAGTGGCCATGCGCCGGGCCGGGTGTCGCGCGTGACCCTGGTACCGACCAACAGCCTGGAGCTGCTGGAAGCGGCCGGCGCCAGGAAGGCGGTGGCGGCGCGCCGCATCGAAGGCCGCTACGTGCCGAACAAGCCCTTCGACGTGCTGGTGCAGCACCTGGTCACGGTGGCGCTGGGCGGCGGCTTCCGCTCCGCGGAGTTGTACGAGGAGGTCAAGCGCGCCTGGTCCTATCGCAACCTGGACGAGGAAGAGTGGCAGTGGGCGATCGACTTCGTGGCGCGCGGCGGCCAGAGCCTGCTGGCCTACCCGGAATACCGGCGCGTGCTGCCGGACGAAGAGGGCGTCTACCGGGTGCCGGATACGGCCATCGGGCGGCGCCACCGGATGGGCATCGGCACCATCGTGTCCGATTCCACCATCTCGGTGAAGTACATGAGCGGCGGGCGCATCGGCAGCGTCGAGGAATCCTTCATTTCGCGCATGAAGCCGGGCGACCACTTCCTGTTCGGCGGGCGCATTCTCGAGTTCGTGCGCGTGCACGAGATGACGGCATTCGTGAAGCGCGCCACCAGCAACCGCGGCGCGATTGCGCGCTGGAGCGGCGCCAAGATGCCGATGTCCTCGGAACTCGCCCACGCGGCGCTGGAAGAGCTGCGCCTGGCTGCGCAAGGCATCTATGACGGCCCGGAGATGGAGGCGATCCGCCCGCTGATCGAGATCCAGTGCCGCTGGTCGGCGCTGCCGACCAGCGAGACCCTGGTCATCGAGAGCATGAAGAGCCGCGAAGGCTGGCACCTGTTCGTCTATCCCTTCGCTGGGCGTTCGGTGCACATGGGGCTGGCTTCGCTGTTCGCCTACCGGCTCGGGCGCATGCAGCCCGCGACCTTTTCGATCGCGATCAACGATTACGGTTTCGAGCTGCTCACACCCGAACCGGTCGCGTGGGACCGCATCTTCGAAGCCGGAACGGGCGCCGAGGTGGACCTGTTCACGACCGACTGCCTGCTGGAGGACGTGCTGGGCAGCCTGAACGCGACCCAGTTGTCGCAGCAGCGTTTCCGCGAAGTGGCGCGCATCGCCGGGCTGGTGTTCCAGGGCTATCCGGGCCAGCCCAAGTCGAACCGCCAGCTGCAGGCTTCGTCGTCGCTGTTCTTCGAGGTGTTCCGCAAACACGATGCCGGCAACCTGCTGCTCACCCAGGCGCAGCGCGAGGTGCTGGAGCAGGAGCTGGAGCTCACGCGCCTGCGCGAGACCTTGATCGAGTTGCACGGGCGGCGCGTCGCCTTCCGCGAAGTCAAGCGCGCCACGCCCTTCGGCTTCGCCCTGATGGTCGAGCGCTTCCGCGAAAAGGTCAGCACCGAGAAGCTGTCCGACCGCGTGGCGCGCATGGTGCGCGAACTCGAAAAGGCAGCCGCGGCATGAGCGGCAGTGTGGCGGTCCGGGTGGCCGGCGAGTCGCTGCTGCTGCTGCCCGAGAAGGCGCTGTACTGGCCGCTCGAGAAGATGCTGGTCGTCGCCGACATCCACTTCGGCAAGGCCGCCGCCTTTCGTGCGCTCGGGGTGCCGGTGCCGCGCGGGACGACCACCGAGAACCTGCTCGGACTCGACGCCCTGGTCGACGCGCACGGGGCCCGCCACATCGTCTTCCTCGGCGACTTTCTGCATGCGCGCGCGGCCCACGCCAGCGCCACCCAGATGGCGATGCTGGCCTGGCGCGAGCGCCACCGCGACCTGGCGCTCACGCTGGTGCGCGGCAACCACGACCGCCATGCCGGCGACCCGGCCGCGGCGCTCGGCATCGACATGGTGGACGAGCCGCACGCGCTCGGGCCGTTCGCGTTCTGCCACCACCCCGACCTGGCCATGGGAGAGGGAGAAGCAGGCTATGCCCTGGCGGGCCACATCCATCCCGTCTACGTGCTGGCCACCCGTTTCGACGCGCTGCGCCTGCCGTGCTTCGTGGTCGGACAGGACCGCATGATCCTGCCCTCGTTCGGTTCCTTCACCGGCGGCCACGCGATCCGGCCGGAGCCGGGCGACAGCATCTATGTCACCTCTGGCGAGGCCGTGCACTGCGTACGATAACGTACCGACCCCCTGTCGTGCTGCAGAGTAAATTCTTCTCAGCTAAAGAGGTGATTCAGTATCGCCAACGAAAAGGGGGGAGAAACCATGTATTTCAGCAAGCTGATGCAGGCGGCATTCACGGCCGCGATCATGCTGGGACCAGTCCTGACGGGCAGCATCACCGCCCAGGCCCAGCAATACCAGAACAACCGCGCCTACGGGCCGGTGATCAACGGATTCAATGTGGAAGAGGTACGCCGCCTGACGCCGGGCGTGGAGCTGCATTTCGACCTGTACGGCAGCCCGGGCGGCACCGGAACCCTGCGCATCGACGGCGCCACCCGTAACGTGAACCTGACCGAAGTCGAGCCCGGCCAGTACAGCGGCACCTACACCATCGGCACCCACGACCGCATCCGTCCGGAAAGCGGCGTGACTGCCAACCTGCGCCTGGGCAACCAGGTCGCGACTAGCCTGCTGAGCGAATCCCTGTTGCAGCCGAACGCGCCGCGCGGCCAGCGCCGCGGCGAACTGGCGGCGGCGCCGGCGATCCAGCGCTTCGAGGTGCAGGGCAGCCCCGACCTGAGCCCGGGCAACGAGCTGCGCTTCACCGTCTTCGGCACCCCGGGCGGCCGGGTGGAAGTGGCCCTCACGGGGGCGCGCGGCGTGTTCTTCCTGCCGGAAGTGCGGCCGGGCGAATACGACGCCGTCTACAGGATCCGCAACGCGGACCGGATTGCCCCGGACAGCCGCGTGACCGCCACCATTCGCGCCAATGGCCGCTACACCACCTCGGTGCTGGGCCGGCCGCTGCTGGCTGGCGCGCGCGTGAGCGAGCCGCGCCAGGCGCGTTACTGCACCAACTGCGCGACCGTCGAGGCGGTCAATGTGATCGAAGTGTCGGGTAATGGCAACTACCTGGGCACGGCGGGCGGCGCCGTCATCGGCGGCCTGCTCGGCAGCCAGGTCGGCAGCGGCAGCGGCCGCACCGCCGCGACGGTGGCCGGGGCCGTGGCCGGCGGCGTGGCCGGACGCAACGTCCAGCGCAATATGAACCGCGAGCAGCGCTATGAAGTGCTGGTGCGCTATACCAATAGCGGCGCGACCCAGACGCTGCAGTACGAGAACGATCCGGGTTTCCGCCAGGGCGATCGGGTGCGGGTGAACAAGGGCGTGTTGTCGCGCGACCAGTAAGGCACGCGTTATCTACACGTAGCGTGGGCGGCTTTGCCGCCCACGCGTTCAAACCCTCTCAGCTCAGAGGCAAATCCTTTTGCTACTCATGCACTGCTTGAACGCGTGGGCGGGAGACCCGCCCACCCTACATATATCCAGATAGTCGAATCAGGCAGTTGCCAAGACCTGATCGTCACCCGGCTGTTCGCTCTCGGCCTTCTGCTTGGCCGCACCCTTGGTACGCGAGCGCGAGGGCGGCAGGCGGCGCAGGGTCTTGAGCGCTTCGGCATCCTTGATGCCGATGGTGCGCTGGTCGACGGTGATCAGGCCGATTTCATTAAAGGCCGACAGGGTGCGGCTGACCGTTTCCAGCGTCAGGCCGAGGTAGCTGCCGATCTCGTGGCGGGTCATGCGCAGGTTGAACAGCTTGCTCGAGTAACCCATGGCGGCGAAGCGGTCGGCCAGCGAAACCAGGAAGCGGGCCACCCTGGCTTCGGCGGAGAGGGCGCCGAGCATGCCGATCATGGTCTGCTCGCGCACCAGTTCGCGGCTCATGACGCCGTACATCATGTTCTCGAGCTCTGCGTGGACGCGGCCGAGGGCGGTGAGCTTCTTGAAGGGCAGCAGGATCAGGTCGCAGTCGGACAGGGCCACGGCCTCGGAGGCGTAGTGGCGGGTGTGGATGCCGTCCACGCCCAGCATGTCGCCCTTCATTGGGAAGCTCAGCACCTGCTCGTTGCCGAACTCGTCAATGAGTACGGTCTTGAGGAAGCCGGAGTTGACGATGTACAGGGTGTCGAAGGCCTGGCCGATGGTGTGGACACGCTGGCCGGTCTTGAACTGGACATGCTGGAACAGTAATTCTTCGGAAGTCACCGAGACGCTGGCCGGGATGCGGAGCAGGTCGCAGACTTCCTTGAGATTGGACCAGAGACGTCCCTGACGCTGGCGGCCAGCTTCCATGGGGGTATGCAGGGTCGGCTGAGTGACGTTGCGTTGTTCTGACGTTGGCTGGGACTGCATGCTCATCTCCAGGTAAAAAACTCAGGGTTTCAGGCGGCGACCACATTGGCGGAGCTCGAAACCGGCGCCGTGGGACGCATCGCGCCGCAGGCTGGCTCACGCTGGGACTTGGATCGCAAGCAAGTCGAAACGCTGAATTCAGTATGCCAACACGAGTTCGGTACGGATATCAGCGATGGCTGAATATGTAGGTAGGAAGGATGACGCCTTTGTAGGAATATTCTGACCCTCAAGCATCGATTAGAGAGAGAGAGGGCAGGCCGGCGGTGGTGGGAAGAGGCAGGGCGGGGACAGCGAAAGCGTCCCCCAGGAGGGGGCAAACAGCGGCACAAAATCACTAATAGTGTGTCTAAAACGCCTTAGTCCTAGGCTTTCATCGGCGACAACAAGCGGTGCGCCACGGCGTACTGGACCATTTCGGACAGCGAGGCCATGCCCATCTTTTGCATGATGCGGGTCTTGTGGGTACTGACGGTCTTGACCGACAGGTGCAGGCTGTTGGCGATCTCGGTGATCGATTTCCCGCCGACGAGGTGCGAAAATACCTCGAATTCGCGGTCGGATAGCTGTTTATGCAACAGTTGTTCGTTCGGCGCCATGATGTTCAGCGCCAGCTGCTCGGCCACTTCGGTACTGATATAAGGACGGCCCGACGCGACCTTGCGGATTGCGCCGACCAGCTGGGTGCCCGCGCTCTCTTTGGTGAGGTAACCCTGGGCGCCGGCGCGGATCGCCCGCACCGCGTACTGTTCTTCCTCGTGCATGGTCAGGATCAGGATCGACAGCTTGGGCGCTTCGCTGCGTACCTGGCGGATCAGGTCGACGCCGCTGCGGCCCGGCATCGACAGGTCGAGCAGCAGCAGGTCGAAACCGCCCTGGCGCACATGGGCCAGCACTTCGAAGCCATTGGTGGCTTCGCCGGCGATCTCGATATCCGGCGCACCATCGAGAATACGCTTGAGTCCTTCGCGCATGATCGTATGGTCGTCGGCTATTACGATGCGAATCATAGAGACATCCTTCAGGGTGAAAGCGACGGTGACCAGGGCAGGCTAGCACAGGATCGCACGGTCATTTGTCGTGCTTTCGTCATGCGGGCGCCGGTTCGCTGATCAGGCGGTGCACCAGCACCGGCTTGGTCGTGTGCGACAGCACCTTGTTGGTGACGCTGCCCAGCAGCAGCTGGCCCCAGCCGCTGCGGCCGTGCGATCCCATGAAGATCAGGTCGCAGCCTTCGTGCTCGGCGACGTCGACGATCTTCAGGGCCGCGTTGTCGGCAAACGCGGTCGTGCAGGCGTGCTTCAGGCCGGCGCCGGCGCAGGAGTGCATGATTTTCCCCATGTACTCTTCGCCCAGGCGGCGCATCTGCGCCATGTATTCTTCTTCGCTCGGGTAGGACGGCGGAATGATTTCCACGTAGACCGGATACTGATAGTCGGGCGCGACGAACAGCGCCAGCACCTCGGCGCCCATCTGTTGCGCAAACTTGACGCCGGCGCAGGCCGTATGCTGCGACACGGCCGAGCCGTCGGTGGTGATCAGGATTTTGCGGTACATGATGACTCCTCCAATGGCCACGCCATTCTGCGGTGTAGCAGGCGCGGCGGCGATTGCAAGAACGCAAACTGTTGAGCTCGATCAATCTTTGCCCGTTTATTTCGGGAAAACAACAACGTCGTGCCGAGCAAGGCCGTCGCGTTACGAAAAACAACACCTCTCTTGTGTAAACAGTCAGGAACCACGTCATTTGATTGTCGCGGAATTAAGTTTAACTGTCCATTTCGTTGCGTGTCCGTCGCCGAGATTTACCTACGGCAACCACGCTGCTACACTCCCATGCAGATTTGGACCATCCCCGATGGCCGCATTAAATACACTGACGCAACGCGTATTGCGAACTTATACACCATGGAGAAGCAGGGATTATGACTGACGCCGCTGACGATTTCGACGCATTATTCGAGGAAGTGGCTGCACAGCGCGCCAGCGCCCCCGCTGCCGCCCCGGCACCGGCGGCCGCGCCCGCGCCGGCCGCTGCCGCGGACGAGGACGACCTCGAGTCCCTGTTCGACCAGGTCGCCGCGTCGAGCGCGCCGGCAGTGGCCGAATCGGCCGCCGTGGCCGCTCCGGTCGCGGCCTCGGCTCCGGCTGTTTCGGGTGGCGCCGAGGGCGAGCACGGCATGTTCGAACGCCTCGGCGGCATCGTGCGCCTGCTGCACGATTCGCTGCGCGAGCTCGGCTACGACAAGGCGCTGACCGAGGCTTCCTCGGCCATCGTCGACGCCCAGGACCGCCTGGAATACGTCGCCACGCTGACCGAACAGGCCGCCAACAAGGTGCTGAACACCCTGGACGACGGCATGCCGGCCCAGGACCTGCTGTCGAAGCAGGCCAAGGACATGGAAAACCGCTGGGCCGATCTGTTCTCGGGCAAGCTGAGCCTGGACGAGTTCAAGGCCCTCGCCGGCGACTCGCGCCAGTTCGCGGCAAGCGTGAACGAAGCGACCGAAGCCGAAAAGGCGCGCCTGCTCGAGATCATGATGGCGCAGGACTTCCAGGACATTACCGGCCAGCTGATCAAGAAGGTGGTCAAGATCACCCAGACGGTGGAGTCGGAACTGGCGCAGCTGCTGCGCGACCACGCGCCGGCCGACCTGAAGGAAAAGCTGGCGAAGAAGGAAGTTCCGCCGCCGCCTGCGCCGCTGATGTCGGGCCCGTCGGTGCCGGATTCGGCGCTGAACCAGGACAACGTTGACGATCTTCTGGCCGATCTGGGGTTCTAATGGACGATATGCTCAAGGACTTCGTCGTCGAGGCGATGGACCTTGCGGTAAATGTTGAAGAACATTTACTGCGCCTCGAACGCGATCCGGACAACAAGGAAACGCTCAATGCCGTGTTCCGCTCCTTCCACACGATCAAGGGCGGCGCCGGCTTCATGGGCCTGCCCGCGCTGGTCGCGGCCTGCCACCTGACCGAGAACCTGTTCGACGCCCTGCGCACCGGACAGGCGCCGGTGACCCCGCTGGCGATCGAAGCGGCGCTCGAAGCCTCGGGCTTCGTGGCCGACCAGCTCAATGACCTGAACAACGGTACCCCGCCGGAAGGCCTGGCGCAGATGCCGGCAGCCCTCGAGCGTATCCTGACGGACGCGATCGAAGGCAAGGGCGCTGCCGCTGCCGCGCCGGCGCCTGCCGCCGCCCCCGCACCCGTCGCAGCCGCCCCGGTTGTCTCCGCAGCCCCGGCTGCCGTGCCGGCTGCCGCGGATAACGATGGTCTGGACTGGGTCGGCATGTACAACGCCGTGGTGCCGGCCGGCGCTGCGATCGCGGCTGCTGTGCCTGTCTCTGCGCCTGCCGCTGCAAGCGCCGCACCCGCGGCCGCCGAATCCGTGCCGGCCGGGAAGCCATCTGGCTGGGACGGCGTCGACCGCCGCCAGCACGACAAGGTGGCCGATGCGCGCGCCGCCGCCGCTCCGGCCAAGGACGAGAGCATCCGTATCGATGCGGTCAAGCTGGACGCGCTGCTGGAAGTGGCGGGCGAATCGGTGCAGGCCGCCAACCAGGCTGCCGTGCTGCTCGAGCGCCTGCAGCAGTTCAAGTTCGAAGGTCCGGCCGCAGCCCTGATGGCAACGCTGACTGAGACCCTGGAGCGCGCCTCGCGCTACTCGGCCGAACTGCAGCGCGCCACGCTGGCGACCCGCATGCAGCCGGTGGGCCGCCTGTTCCAGAAATTCCCGCGCCTGGTGCGCGAACTGGCCAAGGACCTCGGCAAGGACGTCGAGCTGACCATCGAAGGCGCCGAGACCGAAGTCGACCGCGTCGTGGTGGACAGCCTGTACGACCCGCTGGTGCACATGCTGCGCAATGCGCTCGACCACGGTGTCGAGTCGCCGGAAGAGCGTGTCGCCGCCGGCAAGCCGGCCAAGGCGTTCATTTTGCTGAAAGCCTGGCAGGAAGCGAACAGCGTCATGATCGTGCTGCAGGACGACGGCAAGGGCATGGATCCGGTCCGGCTGCGTCGCAAGGCGATCGACAAGGGCCTGATCGGCGAGAACGGCGCGCCGAACGACGACGACGCCTACCAGCTGGTGTTCCTGCCGGGCTTCTCGACCAAGGAAGTGGCTTCCTCGGTCTCGGGCCGCGGCGTGGGCATGGACGTGGTCAAGACCGCGGTCGAGAAGAACCGCGGCGCGATCCGCATCGACTCCTCGTTAGGGCACGGCACCAAGTTCGCCATCCGGCTGCCGATCGAACTGTCGATCGTCCCGACCATGCTGGTGTCGACCTCCAGCGCCTCGCTGGCGCTGCCGATGGCCGTCGTCGAGCGCGTGGTCGAGCTGCCGGAAGAGTTCCAGTGCGTGGGCGGCGCCCCGGTGCTGAAAGACCAGGGCCGCCCGCTGCCGGTGCGCTCGCTGGCGCTGGCGCTGGGCTACGAAGCCTGCTCGGAACGCGTCGGCATCGTCATCAACGCGCCCCAGCCCTATATCCTGGCGGTGGAAGCGGTGGACGGCACGGCCGATCTGGTGATCAAGCCGATGACCGCGCTGTCGGTCGAGGGCATCACCGGTACCGCGCGTTCGGCCGAGGGTGAACTGGTGCTGGTGGTGGGGCTGTCCTTCCTGATGGATGGGTGCCGCAGCAACGTGCGTTTGGCCGCATAAGTAGTTACCGCAGTGCGCAAAGCGGGGATTGTTTCCGCTCTGTGACAAAAGCGCATACAAAAGCCTGAGCAAGCCTGCTCAGGCTTTTTTTATTTGCATCTGAGCTTGTCTATACAAATATTATTTGCACATTTTCCGATTGATTAGCAGAAAAATGCGTTGCCCCGGCTTGGTGCGGCAGTGCACAATTATGGCATAATCAAAAACCGTCCCTGCGCAGTCAGCCATTCCTGGGGGGCGCCTTCACCGGATAGACCATGCAAAAAACGCTCTACGACAAACTGTGGGATTCCCATGTCGTGCGTGCCGACGCCGATGGCACCACAGTCCTCTACATCGACCGCCACCTGGTGCACGAAGTCACCAGCCCGCAAGCCTTCGAGGCGCTGCGCGAAGCCGGCCGCGGACTATGGCGCACCTCCGCCAACCTGGCGGTGGCCGACCACAATGTGCCGACCACCGACCGTGCCCACGGCATCGCCGACCCCACCTCGCGCCTGCAGGTCGAAACGCTGGACGCGAACGCGAAAAGCTTCGGCCTGACCTACTTCGACATGAACGACAAGCGCCAGGGCATCGTGCACGTGATCGGCCCGGAGCAGGGCGCGACCTTGCCCGGCATGACCGTGGTCTGCGGCGATTCGCACACGTCCACCCACGGTGCATTCGGCTGCCTGGCGCACGGCATCGGCACCTCGGAAGTCGAGCACGTGCTGGCCACCCAGACGCTGCTGGCCAAGAAATCGAAGTCGATGCTGGTGCAGGTCGACGGCGACCTGCCGCCGGGCGTGACCGCCAAGGACATCGTGCTGGCCGTGATCGGCAGAATCGGCACCGCCGGCGGCACCGGCTACGCCATCGAATTCGGCGGTTCGACCATCCGCGCGCTGTCGATGGAAGGCCGGATGACGGTCTGTAACATGGCGATCGAAGCGGGCGCACGCGCCGGCATGGTCGCGGTGGACGACACCACCATCGATTACGTCAAGGGCCGTCCGTTCTCGCCCAGGGGCGAACAATGGGAGCAGGCGGTCGGCTACTGGCGCACCCTGCATACCGACGACGGCGCGCAGTTCGACACCGTCGTGAGATTGGACGCATCCGAGATCCGCCCGCAGGTCACCTGGGGCACCTCGCCCGAGATGGTGACCTCGGTCGACGGCCGCGTGCCGGATCCTCGCCTCGAGACCGACGCGGTGCGCCGCGGCGCCATCGAAAAGGCGCTGGCCTACATGGACCTGGCGCCCAACACCCCGATCGACCAGATCCGGATCGACAAGGTCTTCATCGGCTCCTGCACCAACTCGCGCATCGAAGACCTGCGCGCCGCCGCCGATGTGGTGCGCGGCCGCCAGCGCGCAGCCAACGTCAAGCTGGCGATGGTGGTGCCGGGCTCGGGCCTGGTCAAGGAGCAGGCCGAGCGCGAAGGCCTCGACCTCATCTTCAAGGAAGCCGGCTTCGAATGGCGCGAGCCGGGCTGCTCGATGTGCCTGGCAATGAACGCCGACCGCCTCGAGCCGGGTGAGCGCTGCGCCTCGACCTCGAACCGCAATTTCGAAGGACGCCAGGGACAGGGCGGCCGCACCCACCTGGTGTCGCCCGCCATGGCGGCGGCGGCGGGCATCGCCGGCCACTTTGTCGACGTACGCGCACTCTGATGCGTTAATGCAGATTTAACCCGTAACACCGAAACAGGAAATCATGAAAAAAGTAATCGCTCAAGTCGTTGTCACCTCGCTCGTCGCTCTCACCCTGGCAGGCTGCAACACCATCTCCGGCATCGGCCGCGACGTGCAGAAGGTCGGCCAGGTCGTTACCGGCGCCGGCGGCAAATAATAGTTAAATACCTTACAAGGAGCCGGAGCGAGCATGGATAAATTCACCGTACACGAAGGCGTGGTGGCGCCGCTGGATCGCGCCAACGTCGATACCGACGCCATCATTCCGAAACAGTTCCTGAAATCGATCCGCCGCACCGGCTTCGGCCCGAATCTATTCGACGAGTGGCGCTACCTGGACCATGGCGAGCCGGGCCAGGACTGCAGCGGCCGCCCCGTGAACCCGGACTTCGTGCTGAACCAGCCGCGCTACGCCGGCGCCTCGATTCTTCTGGCTCGCAAGAACTTCGGCTGCGGCTCCTCGCGCGAGCACGCGCCCTGGGCGCTGCAGCAGTATGGCTTTCGCGCCATCGTGGCGCCGAGCTTCGCCGACATCTTCTTCAACAACTGCTACAAGAGCGGCCTGCTGCCGATCGTGCTGGACGAAGAAGCGGTGGACGGCCTGTTCAAGACGGTGGAGGCGAACCCCGGCTTCAAGCTGGTGGTGGACCTGGAGCAGCAGCGCATCGGCAGCGCGGACGGCAGCATCTCGCATGCGTTCGCCATCGACGACTTCCGCAAGTACTGCCTGCTCAATGGCCTGGACGACATCGGCCTGACCCTGCGCCACGCCGACGACATCCGCACGTTCGAACAACGCCACCTGGCCGCCCAGCCGTGGCTGGCGAATACCATCTAGAAAATTTAAAAGAGAGACCGCATGAAAATCGCAATCCTGCCGGGTGACGGCATCGGCCCGGAGATCATCGACCAGGCGGTCAAGGTCCTGAACGCGCTGGGCGAACCGATCGAGATGGAAACGGCGCAAGTAGGCGGCGCCGGCTACGCGGTCCACGGCCATCCGCTGCCCGAGGGCACCCTGAAGCTGGCCAAGCAAGCCGACGCGGTGCTGTTCGGCGCCGTCGGCGACTACCAGTACGACGCGCTAGAGCGCGCGCTGCGCCCCGAACAGGCCATCCTCGGCCTGCGCAAGGAACTGGGCCTGTTCGCCAACCTGCGTCCGGCCATCCTGTACCCGGAACTGGCCGGCGCCTCGACGCTCAAGCCGGAAGTGGTGTCGGGGCTGGACATCCTGATCATCCGCGAGCTCACCGGCGACATCTATTTCGGCAAGCCGCGCGGTGTGCGCGAATGCCCGGACGGCCCGTTCGCCGGCCAGCGCGAGGGCTTCGATACCATGCGCTATGCCGAAGGCGAAATCCGCCGCATCGCCCACGTGGCCTTCCAGGCCGCGCGCAAGCGCGACCGCCGCGTGACCAGCGTCGACAAGGCCAATGTGCTGGAAACCTTCCAGTTCTGGCGCGACATCGTCACCGAGGTGCACAAGGAATACCAGGACGTCGAGCTCGAGCACATGTACGTCGATAACGCCGCCATGCAGCTGGTGCGCGCGCCGAAGAAGTTCGACGTCATCGTCACCGGCAACATGTTCGGCGACATCCTGTCGGACGCCGCGGCCATGCTGACCGGCTCGATCGGCATGCTGCCATCGGCCTCGCTCGACGCCAACAACAAGGGCCTGTACGAGCCGTCGCACGGCTCGGCGCCGGACATCGCCGGCAAGGGCGTGGCGAATCCGTTGGCCACGATTTTGTCCGCCGCGATGATGCTGCGCTTTACCTTTGGCCGTACCGAGCAGGCCGACCGCATCGAGAACGCGGTCAAGCGCGTGCTGGCCAAGGGGCTGCGCACTCCGGACATTTTCGAAGCAGGTACCAGCAAGGTGGGTACCGAAGAAATGGGTAACGCGGTGGTCTCCGCACTTCAATAAATTTTTATACCTGAGAGAAGATGATGAAACTAGTAGGCCTGGTAGGCTGGCGCGGCATGGTGGGCTCGGTCCTGATGCAGCGCATGCAGGAAGAGGGCGATTTCGACCACATCGAGCCGGTGTTCTTCACCACCTCGAACCCGGGTGGCGCCGCGCCGAAGATGGCGAAGAACGAAACCACCCTGAAAAGCGCGAGCGACATCCTTGAATTGTCGAAATGCGAGATCATCATCTCGTGCCAGGGCGGCGACTACACGTCCGAGGTGTTCCCGAAGCTGCGCGCCAGCGGCTGGAACGGCTACTGGATCGACGCCGCATCGACCCTGCGCATGAACGACGACGCCGTCATCGTGCTCGACCCGGTCAACAAGGACGTCATCAAGAACGCCATGTCGCGCGGCGTGAAGAACTACATCGGCGGTAACTGCACCGTGTCGTGCATGCTGATCGGCCTGGGCGGCCTGTTCGAGCAGGGCCTGGTCGAGTGGATGACGTCCATGACCTACCAGGCGGCATCGGGCGGCGGCGCGCAGCACATGCGCGAACTCCTGACCCAGTTCGGCACTATCAACGGCGCCGTCAAGCCGCTGCTGGACGACCCGGCTTCGGCCATCCTCGAGATCGACCGCACCGTGCTGGCAACCCAGCATGGCCTGAGCGCGGAGGAAACCAGGCAGTTCGGCGTGCCGCTGGCCGGCAACCTGATCCCGTGGATCGACAAGGACCTGGGCAACGGCCAGTCGAAGGAAGAATGGAAGGCCGGCGCCGAGACCAACAAGATCCTGGGTCGTGGCGAAGGTTTCGCTGGTACCAGGGCCATCCCGGTGGACGGCCTGTGCGTGCGCATCGGCGCCATGCGCTGCCACTCGCAGGCGCTGACCATCAAGCTCACCAAGGATGTGCCGCTGGACGAGATCAACGACATCATCGCCTCGCACAACCAGTGGGTGAAGGTGGTGCCGAACACCCGCGAAGCCTCGATGCGCGAGCTGTCGCCGGCCGCCGTCACCGGCGGGCTGGGCATCCCGGTCGGCCGCCTGCGCAAGATGTCGATGGGTAATGATTACCTGTCGGCCTTCACCGTCGGCGACCAGCTGCTGTGGGGCGCGGCCGAGCCGCTGCGCCGCATGCTGCGTATCGTCCTCGACAAGTAATTGCAGGTGGGCGGGCGGCCTTGGCGTCCGCCCACCATCCCCTGTTGGCACCCTTGCCACACCTCCTGTAAAATTGCTAAGCGCTTGTAATCAAACGCTATCGATTTCACTCCGCATCGGTCATTCTGGCCACACATCCACCGTCGCTGCGCCTTCCTTGTGCGCGGGAAGCTTGCATGCTCTAAAGCATGATGATATGTTGAGACTCCCGGGAATTGTCTTTCCCCTGGCCAACTTTCTGGATAACGTCCTCTGCCAATTATGCATTTTCCACACCGTCCTCCGCTCATGGCATTTGCGCTGAAAACAGTCACCGCGGCCGTGGCCAGCGCCGTGTTCCTGTCGCCTGCCGCTCACGCTGCCGGCCTCGGGAAGCTGACGGTGTTGTCGGCACTTGGCCAGCCCCTGCGCGCCGAGATCGAACTGACGACGACCGCCGGCGAGGATGCGTCCAGCCTGGCAGTGAAGCTGGCGTCGCCGGAAGCCTTCCGCGCCGCCAACATCGAATTCAACCCGGCCCTGCTGTCGCTGCGCTTCAACGTCGAGCAGCGCGGCGGGCGCCAGTTCATCCGCCTGAGCTCGACCCAGCCGCTGAACGAGCCCTTCGTGGATATGTTGCTCGAGCTGTCGTGGAATAGCGGCCGCCTGGTGCGCGAATACACCTTCCTGCTCGACCCGGCCGAACTGCGCAATACGCAGCCGGCCCAGGTGGCGGCCGACACCCGCCCGGCAGCGACCCAGCCGCGCCCGGCGGCGGCGCAAGCGGCCGCGCCGGTGGCGCAGCAGCCGCAGCAAGAGCAGCCGCGCCGTGAAGCTCCGGCGCCGGCACCACGCGCCGCCGCGGCCGATGCAGGCGCGGGTGCTGCCGCATCGAGCTACCGCGTGCGCCCGGGCGATACCCTGGGCAAGATCGCGACCAAGCTGAAACCGGCCGACATCTCGCTCGACATGATGCTGGTGGCGCTGTACCGCGCCAATCCCGACGCTTTCATCGGCAACAACATGAACCGCCTGAAGTCGGGCCAGATCCTGTCGGTGCCCGACTCCGGCGCCATGCGCGGTAATGGCGGCGGCGACGCCGAGGCGCGCGGCGTCGTGATCGCGCACGCGGCCGATTTCAACGCCTACCGCAACAAGCTGGCCGGCCAGGTTGCCAACGCCGCCCCTCAGCGCATCCCTCAGGCCGGCCAGAGCGCCGCCGGCAAGATCACCGCCAAGGTCGAGGAACGCCCGACCGCCGCCAACGAATCGCAAGACCAGCTGCGCCTGTCGAAGGCCACGCACGCTGCCGCCGGCGCACAGGGAGCAAGCGGTGCGGCCACGGCGAGCGCCGAAGACAGCATCGCCCGCGAGCGCGAACTGGAGCAGGCCCAGGCTAGAGTGAGGGAACTCGAAAAGAACGTCAACGAGCTCGAGAACCTGATGACGGTGAAGAGCCGTTCCGGCAGCGAAGCGCAGAATGCCGCCGGCGTGACCGCAGGCAGCGCGGCCGGCGCCCTTGCAGGCAAGGCCGCCCAAGTCCCCGCCAATCAGCCGGCAAGCCCGGCAAGCAAGCCTGCCGCGAAAGCCAGGCCGGTGCCTGCCAAACAGGAAGAGAAAAGCTTCGCCGACACGCTGATGGACAACATCAACTACGTCGCCGCCGGCGCCGCCATCCTGCTGCTGGGCGCGCTCGGCATCTCGCAGCGCCGCAGGAAGAAGGGCGCGGGCGCCAAGGACCTGGTGGTCGAACCGTCGGTGCTGGGCGTGCCGACCCAGGGCGCGCACGCGCTGTTCGCGGAAGCGGGCGGCCAGAGCGTCGACACCAGCAACAGCGTGTTCAATTCCAGCTTTGCGCCTTCGGCCTCGCAGCTCGACACCAATGAAGTCGATCCGGTCGCGGAAGCCGACGTCTACATCGCCTACGGCCGCGATGCCCAGGCCGAAGAGATCCTGAAGGAAGCGCTGCGCCTTCAACCGGAACGCCATCCGGTGCGCCTGAAGCTGCTCGAGATCTACGCGGCCCGCAAGGACCTGCGCGCCTTCGAAACCCAGGCCGGCGAGCTGTATGGCCTCACGCGCGGGCATGGTGACGAATGGGCCCACGCGGCCGCGCTCGGCCACAGCATCGACCCAGGCAATCCGCTGTATGCCGGCGCCACCGGCGCCGCGCCGTTCGCCTCGAACCCGAGCCAGCAGGAGCGCGACCAGCAGTCGCTGCTGTCGCAGCAGCTCGAAGCCTCGTTCCGCTCTGGTAGCCCGGCAGGCGCGCAAGCTGCCGCGCTTGGCGCAGGCGCCGTGGCCGGCGCCGCCTACGCCGCCATGGACCATGACGAGCAGGATGCGACGGCCGTGCCGGTTGCCGAAGGGCGCACCGACGACCACTCGCTCGATTTCGACCTCGGCGGCCTGAGCTTCGAACCAGTCGCCAGCGGCGAAGCGATCGCCATGGCCGGCCCTGGCGACGACGCGGTGCTCGACGAAACCGCCGTGCCCGACCTCGACTTCGCACTCGATCCGCTCAGTGATTCCATCACTTCGCCCCCGGCCGACCTCACGGCCGCGCCCGCATCCGCGAGCGAAGAGCCGTTCGACCTCGCTTTCGACATGAGTTTCGGCGAACCGGAAACCGAGGCAGGCGCCGAATCCAGCGCCGCAACAGTGGACCACGACATGGCCGGCCTGGCTGCCGAATTCGACCTGCCGCCGCTGCCCGCGCTGACCGAAGACGAGGTGCCGGCGCTGGCCACCGCGGCCGCCGCAGCCGCGCCGGCGGCACTTGCCGCCTCCAGCGCCGAACACGATCCGCTGTTCGACCTCGACACCATGGACTTCGGCCTGCCGGCCACCCCGGCGCTGCCGTCCGCCGTGGCCGAGGCGACCCCGTTCCACGAAGAAGTGCCCGCCGTCGTCGGCGCTCCGGCTGGCGCGCTCGGCGCGGACGATCCGCTGTTCGACCTCGATACCATGGATTTCGGCAGCCCGGCCGAGTCGGTCGAGCCGCTTGCCGCGCCACACCTGGCCCAGCCGGCGGTCGAGCCGTTTGAATTTGACGCGCCGGCCGTCGCCGCGCCTGGCGCCGCCGCGCCGGCACCAATGGACGACGCGCTGGCCTTCGACCTGCCGGCCGCCGACGACGACCCGTTCGCACTGGACGACATCGCGGCGACCACGCCGGACGGCGCTACCGCATCCTTTGCCCCGGCCCCGGGTGCGCCGATGGAGCCGTCCTTCGACCTGGCCGACATCGATCTCGACCTGCCGTCCTTCGAACAGCCGGCAAGCGCCGATGCCGATCTGCCGGTGCCTGGCGAGGCTCTCGAGCCGGCCGCGCTGTCGCCGGAACACATGGAAATGGAAACCAAGCTCGACCTCGCGATCGCCTACCAGGAAATCGGCGACAAGGAAGGCGCACGCGAGCTGCTCGACGAAGTCATCAAGGGTGGCAGCAGCGAACAGGTGAGCAAGGCCAGCGCGATGCGCTCCCTGCTCGCGTGAGGCGCGTTGTACTGGGTGTCCAATACGTAGGCACCGCCTGGAACGGCTACCAGAAGCAGCCGTCGCGTAACACCGTCCAGGACCAGCTCGAGATCGCGCTCGAGAAGTTCGCCTGCACGCCCCTTGGCACCACCTGCGCCGGCCGCACCGACGCCGGCGTGCACGGCATCGAGCAGGTGGTCCACTTCGATACCGAACTCGCGCGCCCGGTGCAGAGCTGGGTGCGCGGCGTCAACGCCTTCCTGCCCGAGTCGATCGTGGTGCGCTGGGCGCACGAGGTGGCGCCGGACCCGGAAGGTCAGGAATTCCATGCCCGCTTCTCGGCGCGCTCGCGCACCTATCACTACGTGCTCTACAACCACGCGAACCCGTCCTCGCTGCTGGCCGGCCGGGCCGGGTGGACCTTCCGTCCGCTGGATGTGGAACGCATGATGGAAGCCGGCCAGCACCTGCTCGGCGAGCACGACTTCTCGGCCTTCCGCGCCTCGGGTTGCCAGGCGAATACCCCGGTCAAGCTGATGCACGAGGTGAGCATCCGGCGCTACGGCGACGTGATCGTGTTCACGGTGCGCGCCAGCGCTTTCCTGCACCACATGGTGCGCAACATCGTCGGCTCGCTCATCTACGTGGGAATCGGGCGCAACGAACCGGGCTGGATGAAAGAGGTGCTCGAGAGCCGCTCGCGCGACGTGGCGGCGCCGACTTTCATGCCGGACGGCCTGTACCTGGCCAAAATCGATTACGATCCAAAGTGGGGATTGCCGCAAGAGCCGGCATCGCCCTTACCCTGGCTGTAAGGATCGTCATGCAACGCACCCGTATCAAGATTTGCGGCATCACGCGCGAGGAAGACCTGCGCGTTGCTGTGCAATCCGGCGCCGACGCGCTGGGTTTCGTGTTCTATGCAAAAAGCCCGCGCTACGTCACGCTAGAGGCGGCGGGACGCCTGTGCGCCGCGCTGCCGCCGTATGTGAGCGCGGTGGCGCTGTTCGTCAACGCGACGGTGGACGAGGTGAGGGCGGTGGCCGAACGTGCGCCGCTGTCGCTGATCCAGTTCCATGGCGATGAAACGATGGACGAGTGCGCGCGGCTGGCCGCGGCCGTGTCGCGCCCCTTTGTGCGTGCCTTCCGCGTCCGGCCGGACACAAGCCCGAATGAGCTGCTAGAATATGAGCGTGCATACCGCGCTGCCAGTCCCTGGTTCTCCGGCCTGTTGCTGGATACCTGGGTCGACGCCTACGGCGGCGCAGGAAAGGTTTTCGATTGGTCTCTAGTCCCAAAAGAGCTCGCGCCTCGGGTCGTTTTGAGTGGTGGCTTGAACGTACAAAACGCGACTGACGCGATCGTACGTGTTCGCCCGTTCGCGGTCGACGTCAGCAGTGGCGTCGAAGCGCAGAAGGGCATCAAGGATGCCCGCAGGATCGCCGACTTCGTCGGCGCCGTGCGGGCCGCCGACGCCATCATTTCTAGTGAGAACCATCATGAAAGATCGTCCTAGCGGAAGCACTCCGCTGTTCAAGACCCTTGAATACCAACTGCCCGACCAGAGCGGGCACTTCGGCCCCTACGGCGGCAGCTTCGTCGCCGAGACCCTGTCGCACGCCCTGGCCGAGCTGAACGAAGCCTACGCGCGCTACTCCAACGACCCTGAATTCCTCGAAGAATTCCGCTACGAGCTGGCGCACTTCGTCGGCCGCCCGTCGCCGGTCTACCACGCCAGGCGCTGGTCGGAACAGGCCGGCGGCGCCCAGATCTTCTTCAAGCGCGAAGACCTGAACCACACCGGCGCCCACAAGATCAACAACGTGATCGGCCAGGCCCTGCTGGCGCGCCGCATGGGCAAGAAGCGCATCATCGCCGAAACCGGCGCCGGCCAGCACGGCGTGGCCACCGCCACCATCTGCGCGCGTTTCGGCATGGAGTGCGTGGTCTACATGGGCAGTGAAGACGTCAAGCGCCAGGCGCAGAACGTCTACCGCATGAAGCTGCTGGGCGCGACCGTGGTGCCGGTGGAATCGGGCAGCAAGACCCTGAAGGACGCGCTCAACGAAGCGATGCGCGACTGGGTCACCAACATTGAAAACACCTTCTACATCATCGGCACGGTGGCGGGCCCGCATCCGTATCCGATGATGGTGCGCGACTTCCAGTCGGTGATCGGCGAGGAATGCCGGGTGCAGATGCCGGCCATGACGGGCCGCCAGCCGGACTACGTGCTGGCCTGCGTCGGCGGCGGTTCGAACGCGATGGGTATCTTCTACCCTTACATCGACGAGCCGGGCGTGAAGCTGGTCGGCGTCGAGCCGGCGGGGGAGGGCATCGAGACCGGCAAGCATGCGGCATCGCTCAGCGCCGGTATCCCGGGCGTCCTGCACGGCAACCGCACCTACCTGCTGCAGGATGCGAACGGGCAGATCATCGAGACGCATTCGGTGTCGGCCGGCCTGGATTACCCGGGTGTGGGGCCGGAGCACGCGTGGCTGAAGGACATCAAGCGCGCCGAGTACGTGTCGATCACGGACGACGAAGCCTTGCAGGCCTTCCACGACTGCTGCCGCATCGAAGGAATCATCCCGGCGCTCGAATCGTCGCACGCGATCGCCTACGCGGTGAAGCTGGCAGGCACGCTGCCGAAGGACCAGCTCATCCTGGTCAACCTGTCGGGCCGCGGTGACAAGGACATGCACACGGTGGCGCAGAGGATGGGGCTGGATTTCAGCTAAGGCTGAGCAGCCGTCCTTTCCATCATCCCGTGAATTCTTCTAGAAAGAACAGCATGTCCCGTATCGCTTCGACCTTTGCGTCCCTGAAGGCGCACAACAAGACCGGCCTCGTCACCTTCATCACCGCCGGCGACCCCGGCCCCGAGCTGACCGTGCCCCTGATGCACGCCCTGGTGGAGGGCGGCGCCGACGTCCTGGAACTGGGCGTCCCGTTTTCCGACCCGATGGCCGAAGGCCCGGTCATCCAGCGCGCCTGCGAACGGGCGCTCAAATTCAACATCGGCTTGAAGGATGTCTTCGGGTTCGTCCGTGAATTCCGCCAGACCAACACCACAACGCCGGTGGTCCTGATGGGCTACGCCAACCCGATCGAACGCATCGGCCCCGACAACTTCATTCGCTGCGCGAAGGAAGCGGGCGCCGACGGCGCGATCGTGGTCGACTATCCGCCGGAGGAGTGCGCGGCCTTCGCCGAAGCCATGCGCGCCAACGACCTCGACCTGATCTTCCTGCTGGCGCCGACGTCGACCACGCAACGCGTGCAGCAGGTGGCGCAGTACGGCAGCGGCTTCAGCTACTACGTCTCGCTCAAGGGCGTGACCGGCTCCGGCAGCATCGACACGGCGGATGTGGCGCGTCGCGTGGCGGCGATCCGCGAGCACGTGAAGCTGCCGATCGGCGTGGGCTTCGGCATCCGCGATGGCGCCACGGCCCGGGCGGTGGCGGAAGTGGCGGATGCAGTGGTGATCGGCAGCCGCATCATCCAGGAGATCGAATCGGTGCCGGTGGAGCAGGCGGTGGAGGCGGTGCGCAGCTTCACCTCCGGTATCCGCAGCGCGCTCGACAGCTGAACAAAGATTGCCTTCACGCAAGACGCGGTTTGCGCTGCCGCGTTTTGCCCTGGTGACCATCGCAGTACATTGGACTCGGTATTTCCGATAAACAATCCTTTGGATCCCGCGATGAAAATACAGATTACCAATGTTTCAGTAGGCCAGTCGGCCAAAGTCCTGGCTGTGCTGTACACAGTCATGTCACTGCCTATCATGCTGTTCGTGACAGCCGCCAGCTTCGTCGGCGGCGGCCTTGGCATTGGCATTGGGGTAGCCATCCTGATGTTGCTAATTGCCCCACTTGGATACGGCCTCATTACCTTCCTTTGCACCGGCCTGGTAGCCTGGCTTTACAACGTCGTAGCCCGCCGGGTTGGCGGCCTCGAGTACAGTGTCGCTGACATATCGGACGCTGCCGTCAAGAGTTAAAGGCTCATGAAAATTGGGGGGCAGAGTCGAATTGCCAAGCAATTGTCAAAAGTTGTCAAACAATTCGACTCTGACCCCAATTGCTGGGTAGTACCCGTGCTCCGCAGCAAATAGGGTCAAAGTCGAATTGCAGGAAATTCTGGGGAATTGCCCAACAATTTGACTCTGACCCCAGAGTTGCCCCAGAGTTGAAAGGATGATAATTGGCAGGGCGACATCATTCGACAAGCGAGGCGCTTGCGGCTACACTACCGCCACTTCGAAGACTTGCCGCAAGGAGAAAAGATGAGTTGGCTAGAAAAACTGCTGCCCCCACGGATCCAGCGCTCCGATGCCGCCAAAAGCAAGACCATGCCCGAGGGCCTGTGGGTCAAGTGCCCGTCGTGCGAATCGGTCCTGTACCGCGCCGACCTCGAATCGAACCAGCACGTCTGCCCCAAGTGCGACCACCACATGCGCATTCGCGCCCGCGAGCGCCTCGATGCGCTGCTCGACGAAGGCGGCCGCTATGACATCGGCCAGGAAGCCCTGCCGGTCGACACCCTGAAGTTCAAGGACAGCAAGAAGTATCCGGACCGCCTCAAGCAGGCCATGGACGCCACCGGCGAAACCGATGCGCTCATCGTGCAGGGGGGCTCGATCATGAGCCTGCCGGTCGTGGTCGCCTGCTTCGAATTCGAATTCATGGGCGGCTCGATGGGTTCGGTCGTCGGCGAGCGCTTCGTGCGCGGCGCCCAGGTGGCGCTGGAGCAGAAGCTGCCCTTCATCTGCATCACCGCCACCGGCGGCGCCCGCATGCAGGAAGGCCTGCTGTCGCTGCTGCAGATGGCCAAGACCACCGCCATGCTGACCAAGCTGTCCGAGAAAAAGCTGCCGTTCATCAGCGTGCTGACCGACCCGACCATGGGCGGCGTCTCGGCCTCGTTCGCCTTCATGGGCGACGTCGTCATCGCCGAGCCGAAAGCCCTGATCGGTTTCGCCGGCCCGCGCGTGATCGAGAACACCGTGCGCGAAAAGCTGCCGGAAGGCTTCCAGCGGGCCGAGTTCCTGGTGCAGAAGGGCGCCGTCGACATGATCGTCGACCGCCGCAAGATGCGCGAAGAAATCGCCCGCCTGCTGGCGCTGCTGCAAAACCAGGCCGCCGACGCGCTGGCCTGAGTCAAAAGCTTAACCTTCACCCTGGTGCGGGCCCATGCGTCCGCACCAGCGCCCCGCGCGCATTCACCGAAGTCCATCCAATGTCTCTTCTTCCGACCACCTTGCCCGACTGGCTGGCGCTGCTCGAGTCACGCCACGCCGAAACCCACATCGACATGGGCCTGGACCGCGTGCGCGCCGTCAAGGAACGCATGGGGCTCGCCTTCAGCTGCCCGGTGATCATGGTGGCCGGCACCAACGGCAAGGGCTCGACCTGCGCCATGCTCGAAGCCGTGCTGCTGCAGTCCGGCTACCGCGTCGGCCTCTACATCAAGCCGCACTTCCTCGACTTTAACGAGCGCGCCCGCATCAACGGCGAGATGGCGTCCGATGCGGCGCTGGTCCAGGCCTTCGATGCGGTGGAAAGTGTGCGCGGCGACGTGTCGCTGACCTACTTCGAGTTCACCACGTTGGCGATCATGCACCTGATTTCGCAGGCCGGCGTCGACGTCGCGATCCTCGAAGTCGGGCTGGGCGGACGGCTCGACGCGGTCAACGTGGTCGACGCCGACGTCGCGATCGTCACCAGCGTCGACATCGACCATACCGACTACCTGGGCGACACCCGCGAAAAGATCGGCTTCGAAAAGGCCGGCATTTTCCGCCCGGGGAAGCCCGCGATCTGCAGCGACCCGGTGCCGCCCCAAGCGCTCATCGACCACGCGGAAAGCATCGGCGCCGACCTGTGGCTGCTGGGTCGCGATTTCAACTACCAGGGCGACCAGCAGCAGTGGGGCTACGCCGGCCGCGGACAGCGCCGCAATGCGCTGGCCTATCCGGCGCTGCGCGGCGCCAACCAGCTGCTCAACGCCTCGGCCGCGCTGGCCGCGCTCGAGGTGTTGCGCATGCAACTGCCCTGCGGTGCGCAGGAAGTGCGCGCCGGCCTGGCCATGGTCGAGCTGCCGGGGCGCTTCCAGGTGCTGCCCGGACGGCCGACCCAGGTGCTGGACGTGGCCCACAACCCGCATGCCGCGGCGGCCCTCGCGCACAACCTCGGCAACATGGGCTTCCACCGCTACACTTATGCGGTGTTCGGTATCATGGAAGACAAGGATATCGAGGCCGTGATCGCGCCCCTGAAGGGCATCGTCGACCACTGGTGCGTCACCGCGCTGCCGTCGCCGCGCTCCGCGCAACCCGAACAATTGGCCGAAAAGCTCGCTGCATTGCAGCCAGCCGGCGCAAAAGCCGACGATTTCTCGGTCACGCCATTTGCCACCCCGGCCGAAGCCTATGCAAACGCCGTGAGCCGCGCAGGGGAGAATGATAGAATTGTGGTCTTTGGCTCGTTCTACACGGTCGCCGGCGTGATGGCGGCCCGCAAACACTCTCTTCACTGATCATCTAGATACGCATGGGCTTGTTCTCGTTCGGTAGCAAAAACAAGCAAGACACTGTCCAGGACAGCGGCCACTTCGTCAAGGATGACGACGCCGCCTATGGCGAACGTGCCCGCACCAAGCGCGCCTCCCACGCCGGCGAAGGCGCCGCCCGTGGACGCGCACGCGGCGGCGCCGATCCGATCCTGCCCGAGAAGAAACGCGCGCGCCGCCGCCTGGTAGGCGCCATCGCGCTGGCCCTGGCGGCCGCGGTCGGCCTGCCGATGCTGCTCGATTCCGAGCCCAAGCCGCTCGGCGCCGACATTGCCATCAACATCCCGTCCAAGGACAAGGCCGCGCCGCTGCCGGTGCCCGCCGCGGCCACCGTGGACAGCGGCGAGGAAATCGTCGAGCCGACCGATGACCCCATGCCGGCTGTGGCGCAGCCGGCAGGCCAGGTCGCGGCCCTTCCGGCCGACCCGCCGGCAGTGCGCACCCTGGACACCGCGCCTGCCGCGCCGAAGGTCGAACCCAGGCAGGAGCCGACGCGCAAGCCGGAAGCGGAACTGCACCCGAAGGTCGTCGACCTCGAACCGAAGAGGTTGGAAAAGCCCGTCGACAAGCCCGCCGTCAAGGCGCCGGAGACGAAGCCGCCCCAGGATGACGCCGCACGTGCCATCGCCATCCTCGAGGGCAAGCCGGCCGTCAAAGCTGCCGGCCCGTCGCAGAAATACGTGGTGCAGGTCGCTGCGCTGGCAACCCAGCAGAAGGTCGACGAGCTGCAGGGCCGCCTGCGTGCGGCCGGCGTCTCCTCGTTCACCGAGAAGTCCGGTGAGCTGATCCGCGTGCGCGTGGGTCCGTACACCAGGGAAGAGGGCGAGAAGATCCGCTCCAAGCTGATCAGCATGGGCCTGTCGGGCAGCATGGTGCCGCTCTGATGCGGCACCGTACCAGGGTGTTGGCGGCGTGACCATTTTCGATTACCTCGTCTTGTTCGTACTGGGTTCGTCCGTCGTCATTTCCACCCTGCGCGGGCTGGTGAAGGAGATCCTGTCGCTGCTGGGCTGGATCGTGGCCTTCGTGGTGGCGAACGCCTACGGCGCCCAGTTGGCGCCAATGCTGCCACAATTGGTGCCCGGCGAGACCGCGCGCCTGATCATGGCCTTCGTGCTGCTCTTCCTCGGCGTGCGCATCCTGATGGGCCTGTTGTCGCTGGCGATCGGGGCGCTGATCACGGCCACCGGCCTGAGCCTCGCGGACCGCGGGCTGGGCGGATTGTTTGGATTGGCGCGCGGCATTGTAATCGTGCTGGCCGCCGTCATATTGTGTGGGATGACGTCCATCCCGCAGCAGGATTTCTGGAGAAACGCGCTGCTCTCGCCGATGGCGGAAACCGGAGCGCGCACCGTCAAACCCTTTCTCCCTGCCGCACTCGGGCAGCACATCAGGTTCTGAATTCGGTTTCATTTTTGTAATCAGGCAGTCCAGTTTTAGGAGCGCACCATGTGTGGCATCGTCGGCGTCGTCTCGAACAATCCCGTTAACCAGCTTCTCTATGACGCATTGCTGCTCCTGCAGCACCGCGGCCAGGACGCGGCGGGCATTGCAACCAATCACAGCAGCATGTTCTCGATGTACAAGGCCAACGGCCTGGTACGCGACGTGTTCCGCACCCGTAACATGCGTTCGCTGCAGGGCAATACCGGTATCGGCCACTGCCGCTACCCGACCGCCGGCTCGTCGAGCGAGGAAGAAGCCCAGCCGTTTTACGTGAACGCGCCCTTCGGCATTACCCTGGCCCACAACGGCAACCTGACCAACCAGGCCGCGCTCAAGGAAGAGCTGTTCCGTAACGACCGCCGCCACATCAACACCGATTCCGACTCGGAAGTGCTGCTGAACGTGCTGGCCCACGAGATCCAGGAAGCGGCCGACGGCTACAACCTGGATAAAGACGCCGTGTTCAAGGCAGTCGCCGCGGTGCACCGCCGCGTGCGCGGCGCCTATGCGGTGGTGTCGCAGATCGCCGGCCACGGCATGCTGGCCTTCCGCGATCCGTTCGGCATCCGTCCGCTGTGCCTCGGCATGAACGAGAGCGAGCATGGCACCGAATACCTGGTGGCGAGCGAATCGGTGGCGCTCGAAGGCCTGGGCTTCCGCTTCGTGCGCGACATCGCGCCGGGCGAGGCCATCTTCATCGACAACGACGGCAACATGTACGAGCAGCAGTGCGCCGAGAACCCGTCGCTGAACCCCTGCGCCTTCGAATACGTCTACCTGGCCCGTCCGGACTCGGTGATCGACGGCGCTTCGGTGTACGCGACCCGCCTGCGCATGGGCGAATACCTGGCCGACAAGATCCGCCAGGAGATTCCGGTCGACGAGATCGACGTGGTCATGCCGATCCCCGACTCCTCCCGTCCGGCAGCGATCCAGCTGGCCCTGAAACTGGGCGTCGAGTACCGCGAAGGCTTCATCAAGAACCGCTACATCGGCCGCACCTTCATCATGCCTGGGCAAGGGATGCGCAAGAAATCGGTGCGCCAGAAGCTCAACGCGATCGCCTCCGAGTTCAAGGACAAGAACGTGCTGCTGGTCGACGACTCGATCGTGCGCGGCACCACCAGCCGCGAGATCGTGCAGATGGCGCGCGATGCAGGCGCTCGAAAAGTGTTCTTCGCCTCGGCCGCGCCGCCGGTGCTGTACCCGAACGTGTACGGCATCGACATGCCGACCCGCGACGAGCTGATCGCCCACGGCCGCACCGTCGAGGAAGTCTGCGCCGAGATCACCGCCGACCGCCTGGTCTACCAGGATGTCGACGCGCTCAAGCGCGCGATCTCCGACGTCAATCCGGCGCTGAAGAACTTCGAGGCGTCCTGCTTCGACGGCGTGTACGTGACCGGCGACGTGACCCCGGAATACCTCGACCGCCAGGAAACCGCGCGCCATAACCCGAAGAAAAACCAGGTCGAGGATCCGGTGCGCACCCAGCTGAACCTGAACACGCCGGCAGCCGCCGAGTAAGGTTGTGGGCATGAGCGAGAAAACCTACGGTTTCACGACCACCATCCTGCACAACGACCGCCGCAAGACGATCGAGCAGGGCTCGCTGCACAAGCCGGTGCATACTTCGGTGGCCTTCGGCTACGGCGACGCACGCCAGCTGGCATCGGTATTCCAGGGCAAGGAGCCGGGCTTCCGCTATGGCCGCCAGGGCAACCCGACCGTGAGCGCGCTCGAGGACAAGATCAGCAAGATGGAAGACGGCGTCGGCACCCTGTGCTTTGCCACCGGCATGGGCGCCATCGGCGCGCTGTTCCAGGCGCTGCTCAAGGCCGGCGACCACGTCGTCTCGTCCTCCTTCCTGTTCGGGAACACCAACAGCCTGTGGCAGACGGTGGCGGGGCAGGGCGTGGGCGTGGACTTCGTCGACGCCACCGACGTCGCCAATGTCGAAGCGGCCCTCAAGCCGGAGACGCGCATGGTCTTTGTAGAGACCATCGCCAATCCGCGCACCCAGGTGGCCGACCTGGCCCGTATCGGCCGGTTGTGCCGCGAACGGGGCATCCTGTACGTGGTGGATAACACCATGACCACGCCCTGGCTGTTCCGTCCGAAGGCGGTGGGCGCGGGCCTGGTGGTCAATTCGCTGACCAAGTCGATCGGCGGCCACGGCAACGCCCTCGGCGGCGCCCTCACCGACACCGGCCTGTTCGACTGGAGCGCCTATCCGAACATCGCGGCCAACTTCCGCAAGCAGCCGGCAAGCGCACAGGGCCTGGCCCAGCTGCGCGCCAAGGCCTTGCGCGACTTCGGCGCCGCACTCGGGCCGGAAGCGGCGCACCACATCGCGGTGGGCGCCGAGACGCTGGCGCTGCGCATGGAACGCACGAGCAGCAACGCGCTGGCGCTGGCGCAGATGCTGGAAGCCGATCCGCGGGTGTCGGCGGTCCACTACCCGGGTCTGGCGTCGCATCCACAGCACCGCATCACCGGGGAACTGTTCCGTTCCGGCGGCTCCCTGATGAGCTTTGAGCTGCGCGAGGATATCGACCCCTTCGACTACCTGAACCGCCTGAAGCTCGGCATCCCGGCCAGCAACCTGGGCGACACCCGCACCCTGGTGATTCCGGTGGCGCACACGATCTTCTTCGAGATGGGCGCCGAGCGGCGCGCCAGCATGGGCATCGCCGAGTCGCTGATCCGCGTATCGGTCGGCATCGAGGATACCGACGACCTGCTGGCGGACTTCCGCCAGGCGCTCGACGCGTAGCAAAACGGCAACCCTCGGGTTGCCGTTTCTCGTAGGGTGGGCGGCTCCCCCGCACTGCCGGATCAGCGCCACCGTGGGCGCCGCCCACGCGTTCAAACAGTCTGTGCGTTGCGGCGGCTCTACTCGACGGGGATTTGAACGCGTGGGCGGCAAATACGGTGTGGATGCATCGACGCATCAGGTGGAGCCGCCCACCCTACGGGGTCCTGCAGCATTTTGTTTCAGCGGTTGAGCAAGGCAGCACATTGCCGCTATCATGGGATTCCTGTTCCCCATCCATTATCTGCCCATGAAGACCAAGCTGTTCCTTGCATCCCTGCTGCTGTGCGGCGCCGCCTTTGCCGGCGAGCTGGAAGACGCCAACGCCCTGTTCGAGAAGAAGGACTACGCGGGCGCGCTGAAGATCTATACCAAGCTGGCCAATGCCGGCAATCCGGCGGCGCAGCAGGCGCTGGGCCAGATGTACTGGTATGGCGAAGCGGGGCAGGTGGACGAAGCGAAGGCCGAAGCGCTGTTCAAGAAGGCGGCGGCCAAGGGCGACAAGGTGGCGATCGCCTCGCTGGAGCTGATGGACCAGCGCGTCAAGCGGCGCAAGGACATCGACTACTGGATCAAGGGCTACGATGGCGAAGACCTGAAAGCGGGCGAGTACCGCTGCGTCGCGCCACGCATTCCCGCGATGTCGAAGGTCAATGCCGATATCGACCGTATCAGCGCGGCCGTGCTGGCGTGGCAGGAATGCTACAACAAGTACGTCACCAACCTGAATGCCTCGATGCCGCTGACCAAGCGTGTCCCGGACGAGGTCCGAAAACTGATGAACAAGGAAGAGCTTGAAAAATCGAACGCCCACCTGGTCCAGCTGGGGGAGAACCTGAGCGAAGAGGCGAAGGTGAGTTCGAAGCTGGTGCTGGCGGACTACGCCGCCTGGCGCTCCGCGACCGAGGCCTTTGTGGCCCAGCACAACCAGATCGTGAAGTCGGCCCCGAAGGACTCGCACTGGGCGGACAAGAAGATTCAGTAAGGCAGGCGACCGGCGACCGGCGCCCGCGTTCGTGGATGAACGCGGGGCTGCGGCGCAGGAATCAATGCCAGCTGCGCATCAGGCCGACGGCCAGGCCCTCCAGTGCGAACTCGTCTTCCGGCGACACCTGGATGACCTTGAAGTCCGGATTCTCCGGCAGCAGCTCGACCAGGTTGCCGGTCTTGCGGTAGCGCTTGACCGTCACTTCTTCGCCGAGACGGGCGACCACGATCTGGCCGTTCTTGGCGCTGTCGATCTTCTTGACCGCCAGGAAGTCGCCGTCGCAGATGCCGGCGTCGCGCATCGACCAGCCCTTGACCTTCAGCAGGAAGTCGGGACGGGCCGAGAACATGGCGGCGTCGACGGAGTAGGTGGCTTCGACGTGTTCCTGGGCCAGGATCGGCGAGCCGGCGGCGACGCGGCCGACCAGCGGCAGCGACATCATGAGGGCCGGCGGAACCAGCGGGATCTGCTCGACCGAGGCGCCGATGAGGCGGATGCCGCGCGAGGTGCCCGGCGAAATCTCGATGGCGCCCTTGCGCGCCAGCGCCTGCAGGTGCTCCTCGGCCGCATTGGCCGACTTGAAGCCCAGCTCGGCCGCGATTTCGGCGCGGGTCGGCGGGAAACCGGTATTCTCGATCGCTTCCTTGATCAGGTTGAGGATCTGTTCTTGCCTTGCAGTGAGCTTGAGCATGGGTGTTATACGGCAATGGGTTGTAAGAGCAGACTGTATTTTTGTACAGTATTCCCGGATGCGCAAGGGAAAACACGGGAAAAGTGCAAAAAAATTGTGCGCCACAGCCAGGCTTCCCATCCCCCCATTTCTCGGGCTATAATAGCCGGCTTACCCTTCCCACACTCGTCTTGACGCCGAGGTGGGCATTTGTTTAAACGTCCTTAAGGAGTGTTGCATGCGTCATTATGAAATCGTTTTTATCGTCCACCCGGACCAGAGCGAGCAAGTTCCGGCGATGATCGAGCGTTACAAGGCCAGCGTGACCGCGCGCGGCGGTAACATCCATCGCGTGGAAGACTGGGGCCGTCGCCAGATGGCTTACCAGATCCAGAAGCTGCCGAAAGCCCACTACATCTGCATGAACATCGAGTGCGACAATGAGACCCTGGTCGAGCTGGAAACCGCATTCAAGTTCAATGATGCCGTCCTGCGTCACCTGACCGTCAAGATGAAGAAGGCTGAAACCGCACCGTCGCCGATGATGAAGTCGGTCCAGCGCGAAGACGCAGCCAAGAGCCACCGTGCAGAAGCAGCCGCTCCGGCAGCTGCCCCAGCCGCAGCAGCTGCCTAAGTTTTTCCCAGGGAATCCAGTAGCAAGACAGCGCAGTGAATCAGTTCCAGCTCATCGCGACCATCGCGGAGCGTGACGTACTGCGTTTCACCCCGGCCGGCGTCCCCATCGTGGGCGCGATCCTGAGGCACGATTCGCAGCAGGTGGAAGCCGGAGTGGCAAGGCAGGTCGCGTTTGAAATCCCTGCGCTCGGCGCGGGCGAGATTTCAGGCAGGCTGCAAAGCGCAGAACTCGGCGCCGCCTACCGCTTCGAAGGATTCCTCGCACGGAAGAACCGCAACAGCAAAGCCTTGGTATTTCACATCATTGATTTCAGTGCCGCCTAAAACTCGGCGCAATTTAGATTAGATACAGGAGCCTAAAATGGCATTCGGTAAAAAGTTCGACAAAAACAAAGCTAAAGAGAAACTCAAGCGCAAACAGCAGAACCCGCTGTTCAAGCGTAAGAAGTTCTGCCGCTTCACCGCAGCAAACGTGGAACAGGTCGATTACAAAGACGTCGACACCCTGAAGGACTTCGTCCAGGAAAACGGCAAGATCATGCCGGCACGTCTGACCGGCACCAAGGCGCACTACCAGCGCCAGGTCGACACCGCCATCAAGCGCGCCCGTTACCTCGCGCTGCTGCCGTACACCGACCTGCACCACGGTTAATTCCCGTCGTACAGATCAGATCTTCTGGAGAAAAATATGCAAATTATCCTTTTGGAAAAAGTTGTTAACGTCGGCAACCTGGGCGACGTCGTCAAGGTCAAGGACGGTTACGCACGTAACTTCCTGATCCCGCAAAAAATGGCACGCCGTGCTACCGCCGCTGCCGTGGCCGAGTTCGAAGTCAAGCGCGCCGAGCTGGAAAAAGCTGCTGGCGAAAAGCTGTCGGCTGCCCAGGCACAAGGCGACAAGCTGAGCGGCATGACCGTCACCATCGCCCAGAAGGCGGGCGTGGACGGCCGTCTGTTCGGTTCGGTCACCAACTTCGACATCGCAGAAGCCCTGAGCAAGCAAGGCTTCCCGGTCGAGAAGTCGCAGGTTCGCCTGCCGACCGGCCCGCTGAAGACCACTGGTGAATTCCCGGTTGCCGTCGCGCTGCACACCGACGTCGTCACCGAGATCACCATCGCCGTCGTCGGCGAAGCTGCCTAAGAGCCTAACAATTCCTCCATGGCGGCGTTGCACCGCCTCGCCGTACTAGCGTACTGTCTTCGGCGCTGCGCCTTGCCCTGGAGGTTTGTTAGACTCTTAAATAGCACCAAGTTTTTGTTGCATAAATGAAAAAGCCGGGCTCGCCCGGCTTTTTTTACGTCCTGAAAAACTCGGCAATTATGACAGCCGTATGACAGGAGAAGGTATAATGCCCGCCATGAATTCCCCAGCCGATCCGCAAGTCGATTCCCTGCGCATCCCACCGCATTCCATCGAAGCAGAGCAGTCCGTCATCGGCGGCCTCCTGCGCGATAACGCGGCGTGGGACCGTATTGCCGACTTCATGAACGCGGACGATTTCTACCGCTACGACCACCGCATCATCTTCGAACAGATGGTTCGCCTGATCAACGCCGGCAAGCCGGCCGACGTGATCACGGTCTATGAAGCCTGCAACAACCTCGGCAAGGCCGAGGACGTCGGCGGGCTGCAGTACCTGAATGCGATGGCGCAGAACACGCCGTCGGCGGCCAACATCCGCCGCTATGCCGAGATCGTGCGCGACCGCGGCATCCTGCGCAAGCTCATCACCGTCGCCGACGAAATCTCGGGCAATGCGTTTAATCCGCAGGGCAAGGAAGTCAAGCAGATGCTCGACGAGGCCGAATCGAAGATCTTCGCGATCGCCGAAACCGGCTCGCGCGGCCAGCAGGGCTGGAACCCGATCCAGCCGCTGCTGACGCAAGTCGTCGAGCGCATCGACGAACTGTATTCGCGCGAAAACCAGGGCGAGATCACCGGCGTGCCGACCGGCTTCATCGACCTCGACCGCATGACCTCGGGCCTGCAGCCGGGCGACCTGGTGATCGTCGCCGGCCGTCCGTCGATGGGCAAGACCGCGTTCTCGGTCAACATCGGCGAGAACGTCGCGATCGAAGCCGGCCTGCCGGTGGCCGTGTTCTCGATGGAGATGGGCGGCGCCCAGCTGGCCATGCGTATGCTCGGCTCGGTCGGCCAGCTCGACCAGCACCGCCTGCGTACCGGCCGCCTCAACGACGAGGATTGGCCGCGCCTGACGCACGCCATCCAGAAGATGAACGACGCCCAGCTCTACATCGACGAGACGCCGGCGCTGAACCCGATCGAGATGCGCGCACGGGCACGACGCCTGGCGCGCCAGTGCGGCAAGCTGGGCCTGATCATCGTCGACTACCTGCAGCTGATGCAGGGCAGCCAGCCGGGCGACAACCGCGCGGCCGAGATCTCCGAGATCTCGCGAAGCCTGAAAGGCCTGGCCAAGGAGCTGCATTGCCCGGTCATTGCACTGTCCCAGCTGAACCGCTCGCTGGAACAACGCCCCAATAAACGTCCCGTCATGTCCGACCTGCGCGAATCGGGCGCTATCGAACAGGATGCCGACGTGATCATCTTCCTGTATCGCGACGAGGTCTACAACCCCGACTCGCCCGATAAAGGAACTGCCGAGATCATCATCGGTAAGCAGCGTAACGGCCCGATCGGGGCAATTCGCCTTACCTGGATCGGCCAGTACACCAAGTTCGGCAATTACAGCGGCAACCTGAGCGTCTACCAGGGCGACTAGGTTTCAAAGCCGCGCATTCACACCATGTTCCGCTGCCAGCCGTGGCGGCGGTTTCGAAGTCCCAAGAGATTCACAACGGAGAATAATATGTTTGGACGCCTGATGCCCCAGGAGGGCAAGTTTTTTGACCTGTTCAACCAGCACGCAGCCCTGTGCGTGAAGGGCGCGCAGGAGATGGTCGGCCTGATGACCAACTTCGACGACCTGGAAAATCGCACCCACGCCGTCGAGAGCATCGAGAAGCAGGCCGACAAGATCACCTACGCCACGGTCGACATGCTGCACAAGACCTTCATCACCCCGATCGACCGCGACGACATCCACAAGCTGATCACCAGCATGGACGACATCCTCGACATGATGGAAGACGCGGCCCAGACCGTCTCGCTGTACGACCTGCATGCGGTGACCCCGGAAGCCGCGCGCCTGGCCGAGCTGTGCCTGTCGTGCTGCCTGAAGGTGCAGGAAGCCGTCGGCCTGCTGCACGACATGGGCAACGCCCAGAAGATCGTCGCCATCTGCGAAGAGATCGACCGCTTCGAGTCGGACGCCGACCACGTGATGCGCGCCGCCATGTCGAAACTGTTCCGCGACGAGCCTGACGTGCGCAACCTGATCAAGATGAAGGCCATCTACGAGATCCTCGAGACGGTCACCGACCGCTGCGAAGACGTGGCCAATATCGTCGAAGGCATCATCGTCGAGAACGCGTAAGCGTCAACAGCGCTGCGCGCATAACAAGAACAGACATGGATACTCTCAACATCAGCATTTACGTGCTGGGCTTCCTGGTGCTGCTGGCACTGGTATTCGACTTCATGAACGGCTTCCACGATTCGGCGAACTCGATCGCCACCGTGGTCTCGACCGGCGTCCTGAAGCCCCAGCATGCGGTGGCAATGGCGGCCTTCTTCAACTTCATCGCGATCTTCGTGGTCAGCATGAAGGTGGCGCAGACCATCGGCAAGGGCACCATCGACCCGCACGTGGTCGACCATTACGTGATCTTCGGCGCCCTGGTCGGGGCGATCACTTGGAACATCATCACCTGGTACTACGGCATTCCGTCCTCGTCCTCGCACGCCCTGATCGGCGGCCTGGTGGGCGCCGCGGTGGCCAAGTCGGGCACCGGCGCGCTGATCGCCGGCGGCTTGATCAAGACCGTGGTGTTCATCGTGGTGGCGCCGATGCTGGGCTTTATCCTCGGCTCGACCATCATGCTGCTGGTCTCGTGGATTTTCGTGAAATCCACTCCGCGCAAAGTGGACGTCTGGTTCCGCCGCCTGCAGCTGGTCTCGGCGGCAGGCTATTCGCTCGGCCACGGCGGCAACGACGCCCAGAAGACCATGGGCATCATCTGGATGCTCCTGATCGCGGCCGGCGTCACCAATGCGAACGACGCCTATCCGCCAGCCTGGGTCATCATCTCGTGCTATGCCGCGATTGCTTTCGGTACGCTGTTCGGCGGCTGGCGCATCGTCAAGACCATGGGCCAGAAGATCACCAAGCTCAAACCGGTGGGCGGCTTCTGCGCCGAAACCGGCGGCGCCATGACCCTCTTGATGGCGAGTTTCTTCGGCATCCCGGTCTCGACCACCCACACCATCACCGGCGCCATCGTCGGCGTGGGCGCCTCGCAGAAGATGTCGGCGGTGCGCTGGGGCGTGGCCGGCAACATCGTCTGGGCCTGGATCTTCACCATTCCGGCATCGGCCTTCATGGCCGCGATCGCCTGGTGGATCGGCACCCTCATCATGTAAAGCAGTTTTGCTTTATCGAGGCCCGGTATGGTGCCCGAAAAAAACGCCAGTCAGCTTTTGCTGACTGGCGTTTTTTTTGGTGCCGGCGGCGCTTATGCTGCCGCGCTTGCCTTTTCCGTCATCACGGTCTTGCGCCGCCGGCCCATGAAGCCAATCATCCCCATGCCCGTCAGCAGCAAGCCAAGGCTTGCCGGTTCGGGCACCGACACCGACTCCGGCGTTTGCAAAGGAAGCGATCCGGTAAACGCTTGCGTGTGGATCTCGCCATATTGATTCAGGTTCTTGGCGAATACGCCGCCCTCGACGTTCGCGCCCCCCTTGTTGCTGAACGTGCCGTCCGCCACCAGTACCTGGCCGCCGAAGCTGCGGCCGACGGTGACGCTATTGGCGCCTGCGAAATTCCAGATCAGCGAACTGCCCAGGCTGCGCGCCTCGTCGAAGTTCGCTGTGAGATCAAGCGTCTTGTCGTCGGTGTTGAAAACGACCGTGCTGGCACCGTTCAGCTTGAAACTGAAGTCGGTAGTCTTGGACGAGAAGATATTGCTGTCGAGTGTAGTGAGGTCGAACACCAACAGGCCGTCGATCGCGGCGCCGGTGAACGTGACCCGCTGGTTATTGTTGCTGAATAGGACCGAGGTGCCGGCGGTGGCCTGCATTGCCGACAATTGCGTGGACAGGCCGGTCATCACCGACGAGAAATCGGTGGAAGTCGAGGCTGCCAGCGTACTGTCCATCGTGGCGGTGGCCGTGTTCAGCACCTTGCCATTCAGGTTGATGCCGCTATAGCTGGCTGCGTGGATGTTCTGGCCGAAGTTCACGTTGGAAGCGGCGCCGGCGACCCAGACATTGCCATTAAAGCTTGAGTTCGATGCTGCACCGCCGACATAGGTTTCGCCTGAGTTGACGTTGGCGCCGCTGACGCTGCCGCCGACGACGGCCCCCAGGCCGTTGACCTTCACGTTTCCGCCGACAGTGCCGCCCACGGTCAGGCCTGCATAGCTGGACTTCGCTGTCTTGCTCGCATGCTGCACATAATCGCCGCCGTTCACATTGCCACCCGCATAGGTACGGCCATCGACGTGCGAGGTCGAGTGCAGGTTGCCGCTGACGACGACATTGAACTGCTGCAGCATCTCGGTGGCAGAAATAGGCGTCGCGTTTGCCTGGCTGGCGCAACACAACATGGCAGTGGGCAAGAGCGATGGAAGTACGAGCGGTCATGGCAGGCCGGATAAAAGGGGGGGGGGCGGATGGTGCTGAATTCAATATTAGCAACGTTTGTTTCTTATGGGATATTAAGGTTTAGTACTAAATTACGCAATTAATTTATCGGAATTGATGCTGCGAAAGCGACATTCCAGCATGTGGCGCAGTTCCCCGTCATTGCCGCTTCTGAGCCACACACGCCGGAATTTCTGCGTGTTCCTTTACATGTTTACTAACGCTGGTAGTAATATTACACAGTGGCGCCCGCCACTGCTGCCGCCTGCGGCGTCGCTGCCCGAGGTCGTTACTTAGGTGCGTCAGCGTTTAAAACAATGACAAAGGGGACACAATGCGCAACAGACGTAGTTTGACTTCACGGCTGCGCGGCTGCCTGGCCGTTTGCGGCGTGCTGACCGCGGCGGCCACGGCCACGCTCGGTTTGCCGGCAAAGGCCTTCGCCCAGCAGCCGCCTGCAAGCTCGGCCGCCACTGCCGCGGCAGTCGCGCCGGGCACGATCCGCATCCACTTCCGGCGGGTGCAGAACGATACTGCCCAGTGGGGCGTGTATTCGTGGGACGGCCCGGCCAATCCAAGCTCGGCCTGGATCACCGACCGCTTCATGTTCACCTCGACCGACGCCTTCGGCGGCTACGTCGACATCCCCCTGGCCAGCGGCAAGACCGCGCTGTGGTTCCTCGTCACCGATGGCAGCGGCACCAAGAATTGCGGCGCCGACCAGGGGGCGCAGCTGCCCGCCGATGTGGCGACGAAAGGTCACGAGATCTGGCTGCTCGAGGGCGACTGCAGCATCTACACCGCGCCGCCCGCGCTCAGCTTCGGCAGCTTGGCGCAAGCCAGCGCCCACTGGCTGGCGGCGGGAACCCTGGCCTGGCCGGGCGTGCCCGCGAACGGCAGTTACAAGCTGTTCTACGCGGCCAGCGGCGGACTAGGCTCCGGCGCGGCGGGTGTGACGGGCGCCGACGGCAGCATGGACCTCAGCGTCGCGCCGCTGCCGGATGCGGTGCGCGCCAGGTTCCCGCACCTGTCCGGGGCCACCGGCCTGTCGCTGGCCGCTGGCGACGCCGCGCGCGTGGCGGCGCTGGCCAGCGCGCAGTTCGCGATCGCCCAGTTCGATGCCGCCGGCAGGCTGGTGCAAGTCACCTCGCTGCAGACCGCCGGCATGCTCGACGACGTGTTCGGCCAGCGCGCGGCCAAGGCCACGCTTGGCGTCAGCTTCAACGGCGCCGGCGTGCCGACCTTCCGCCTGTGGGCGCCGACCGCCAAGTCGGTCGCGCTCGATATCTACCCGGATGCGAACGCACCCGCCAGCATGACGGTTGCGATGCGCCCGGATGCCGCCACCGGCGTGTGGAGCTATACGGCGCCGAACGCCGGGTGGACCAACCGCGCGTATTACACCTATACCGTCCAGGTGCTGTCGCGCTGGGCCAACAACACGCTGGTGACCAACACGGTCACCGACCCGTATTCGGTAAGCCTGAACGCCAACAGCGCCCGCAGCTACCTGGCCAACCTGGACAGCGAGCAGATGAAGCCGCGCGGCTGGGACCGGCACCGTATCCCGACGCTCGCGCACCCGGCCGACATCACGCTGTACGAGCTGCACGTACGCGACTTTTCCGTCAACGACGACTCGGTGCCGGCCGCCAGCCGCGGCAAGTACCTGGCCTTTGCCGAACGTAACTCGCGCGGCATGCGCCACCTGAAATCGCTGGAAAAGGCGGGGTTGAACCACGTGCACCTGCTGCCGGTCTTCGACCTTGCCAGCATCAACGAGGCCGGCTGCGTCACACCGAGCATCCCGGATGCCGGGCCGGCATCGAGCGCCCAGCAGGCCGCGATCGAGGCGGTGCGCGACGCCGACTGCTTCAACTGGGGCTACGATCCGGTGCACTACAACGCGCCGGAAGGCAGCTATGCGTCGGATGCGAACGACGGCGTCGCGCGCGTGCGCGAGTTCCGCACGATGGTGCAGGAATTGCACGAAGCGGGCCTGCGGGTCGCCATGGACGTGGTCTACAACCACACCGCCGCTTCGCAGCAGGGACCGCTGTCCACCCTCGACAAGATCGTGCCGACCTACTACTACCGCCTGAACGACAAGGGCGCCAACCTGAACGACAGCTGCTGCGCCGACACCGCCGCCGAGCACACGATGATGGCCAAGCTGATGCTTGATTCGGTAGCGCTGTGGGCCAGCCAGTACAAGGTCGACAGCTTCCGCTTCGACATCATGAGCTTTGCCCCGCTCGCGGTAATGAAGGACCTGCAGGCGCGCGTCAACCGCGCTGCGGGCCGCGAGATCTACCTGTACGGCGAGGGCTGGAACTTCGGCGCGGTCGCCAACGACGCGCGCTTCGTAACGGCGCGCCAGGCCAACCTGTTCGGCACCGGCATCGGCTCCTTCAACGACCGCCTGCGCGATACCGTGCGTGGCGGCGGCTGCTGCGACGGGGGCGAGAATCTGGTGAGCCAGCAGGGCTTCATCAACGGCGTGTGGTACGACCCGAACCACCTGGCGAACCAGTCGCGCGACGATGCGCTGCGCCTGGCCGACCTGGTGCGGGTGGGCCTGTCCGGCACCCTGCGCGACTACCGCTTCACCGATCGTTTCGGTTCGCTGCGCAGCAATGCCGACATCGATTATTTCGGCCAGCGCGCCGGCTACACCGCCAGCCCGGTCGAGACCATCAACTACGTCGAGAAGCACGACAACCAGACCCTGTTCGACATCAACGCCTTCCGTTTGCCGCAATCGACCTCGCCGGCGGACCGGGTGCGGGTGCAGAACCTGGGTGCGGCCATCGTGCTGCTGTCGCAGGGCATCCCCTTCATCCATGCGGGGCAGGAGATCCTGCGTTCGAAGTCGCTCGACCGCGACAGCTATAACGCCGGCGACTGGTTCAACCGCCTGGACTACAGCTATGCGACGAACAACTTCGCCGTCGGCCTGCCGTCGAGTGACAAGAACCGCGACAACTGGGGCCTGATGACGCCGGTGCTGGAGAATCCGCTGATCAAACCGGATACCAAAGCGATCCTGTCGGCGAACGCCGCTTTTGAAGACCTGCTGGCGATCCGCATGGACAGCAGCCTGTTCCGACTGCGCAGCGCGAATGATGTGCAAGAGCGCCTGCGCTTCTACAACACCGGCCCGGACCAGCTCCCCGGACTGGTGGTGATGCACATCGACGGCGAGCAGCCGCGTGCCTACCCGGACGCGCGCTACCGCAGCGTGGCGGTGCTGTTCAACGTGGACAAGGAAGCGAAGACCATCGCCATTCCGGAGCTGAAGGGGCGCAGGTTCAAGCTGCACCAGGTGCAGGTCAGTTCGGATGATCCGGTGGTGAAGACGTCCAGCTTCGGCGACGCGGACGGCCGCTTCACGATTCCGGCGCGCACGACGGCGGTGTTCGTGGAGAAGGGGGCGAACCGCGGCGAGGATTGAGGAGTAGGTGAACGCGTGGGCGAGAAAACAGTCCACAGGACTGTTTTCTCGCCCACCCTACCGGATACAGACCGCCCGCACCATCTTGATGTCGGTGAACCCGCCCAGCACCTTCTCGATCCCATCCATCTTCAAGGTCAGCATGCCGTCGTCGAGCGCCGCGCCGAGCAGGTTTGAAACGCGGCTGTGCTCGACCAGCAGGCGCTTGACCGCCTCGGTGCCGAGCATCAGTTCGTGCAGGCCGATGCGGCCGCGATAGCCCTTGTTGCACTCGTCGCAGCCGACCGCGCGGTAGAGCGTGAAACGGCCACCGGCATCGCCGTGGCGAGTGCGCCACCCGTCGAGGATGCGGCTGCGCGCCGCTTCCGGGTCAGTCTTGAACGAAGCGGTGCCGCGCAGGTCTTCGCAGTATTCCGCCAGCAGCGCCTCGATTTCCGCGTCCTCCGGGTGATAGGCCTCGCGGCAGCCGGTGCACAGCCGGCGCGCCAGGCGCTGCGCCAGGATGCCGAGCAGGGCGTCGGCGAAGTTGAACGGGTCCATTCCCATGTCGAGCAGGCGCACCACCGATTCCGGCGCACTGTTGGTGTGCAGCGTGGCGAACACCAGGTGGCCGGTCAGCGAGGCTTCGATGCCGGTGCTGACGGTCTCCTTGTCGCGCATCTCGCCCACCATGATCACGTCCGGGTCGGCGCGCAGGAAGGCACGCATGACGCTGGCGAAGTCCAGCCCGGCCTTGCGGTTGACCTGCACCTGGCGCAGCCCTTTCTGCGTGATTTCGACCGGGTCTTCGGCGGTCCAGATCTTGGTCTCCGGCGTGTTCAGGTGGTGCAGGATCGAGTGCAGGGTGGTGGTCTTGCCCGAGCCGGTGGGCCCGCACACGAAGAACAGCCCGTAGGGCTTCTCGATGGCCGGCAGCAGCCGCTGCAGGTTGTAGTCGGAAATGCCGAGTTTGGCGAGCGGGATCGGCTCGCCCGCCTGCAGGATGCGCATCACCACGTCTTCGACGCCGCCGGCGGACGGAATCGTCGCCACCCGCAGCTCGATGTCGAGCGGACCGTACTTCTTGAAGCGGATCTTGCCGTCCTGCGGCTTGCAGCGCTCCGAGATGTCGAGGTCGCACATGATCTTGATGCGGGCCACCAGCGCGCTGCGGTAGCTCGACGGGATCTCGATGTAGGGCACCAGTACGCCATCCTTGCGGAAGCGGATGCCGGTCTTGCCCTTGCCCGGCTGCGGTTCGATGTGGATGTCCGACACGCCCTGGCGGTGGGCGTCGACGATGACCTTGTTCAGCAGGCGCACCAGTTCGTTCTCGACCGCTTCCGAAACGTCGGCCGAGTGCTCGCCGTCCTCGTCGTCCTCAAGCCCCGACAGCAGCTCGCCCACCGACTCACCGCCGTTGTCTCCCATGCTGGCGCTGCCGAAGAAGGCATCCAGGGTCTGGCGGAAGTCGGCGCGCGTGGTGACGCGCCACGCCACCTTCGCTTTCGGGAACAGCTGGGGCACGATGCGGCTGGCAGCGGTGCGCTCGGGGTCGACCGCCATGACGGTTATACAATTCGGGCCGCCCGGTCCTTCTTCCAGCGGCAGCCAGCCGTTTTCCTCGACGTACTGCGCCTTCAGGTTGCGCAGCAGGTCGACCGGCTTGATCCGGTCCGGGCGGAACGGCTCGTAGGGCAGCTTGAAGAAGCTCGCCAGCGCCGACCCGATGGCGGCGCGGCGCACCTGCAGTTCGCCTTCCAGCAGCCCTTCGAGCTCGGTGTTGTGTTCGCGCGCACGGCGGCTGGTCGCTTCCAGCTCGGCCTGGGTGATGACCGCTTCCTGCACCAGCGCGTCGTACTTGCCGCGCAGGCGCTGGCCGAAACCCGCACCCAGGCGCTGGCCGAGCGCCACCGACAGGGTCTCGCCCAGCTGGCGCACGGCTTCCATCGCCCGTGCGGGGAAGGGGCCGCCGCCGCGATGGTTGATGAACTGGACCACGCCCAGCAGCTCGCCGGCCTTGTCCTGCAGCGGCGCGACCAGCATCTCGCGGGTGCGGTAGCCGGTGCGCTCGTCGACCCCGCGCTGGAACTGCAGCTCGGGAGAAAGGCGGCGCAGCTCGGCCTCGTCGTAGACGTCCGCGATCTCTACCTGCTGGCGCGTGCTGGCGACGAAGCCGGCGATCGAAGAGGGACCGAGCGGCAGGCGCAGGTCGCGAAACGTCGCCAGGCCGGTCTTGACCTTGGAGACGAGGTGTTCCTTGTCAGGGGTGACTGCGTACAGCGTGAAGCGGTCGCAATCGAGCAGGTCGCAGAAGTCAAGCCCGAGGTCGAGCATGATTTCCTCGACCTTGGCGGTGGCGTGGATCCGGTTGGTGACCCGCTGGAGCTTCTGGAAGAAGGCCAGCTGCCCGGCGGCGTCGTCTTCCAGGCGGGCCGCAGTGGGGGCCTTCGTCACAGTGCGACCTCGAGTCCCTCGAAGGCGAGGTGCACCTGCAGGCCGCCGAGGCGCAGGCGCTCCTCGAAGCGCGCCATCACGCCGGCGAACACGCTTTCCAGCTCGTCGTCGCTGCGTGTCGGTTCGTGGTGCGTGCAGTACAGGGCGCGCGCGCCGACGCGCAGCGCCATGTCGATGGCGCCATCGAAGGTGCCGTGGCCCCAGCCGGCCTTGGACGGGTATTCCTCGCGGGTGTAGGAGCAGTCCACGATCAGCGCGTCCACGCCCCGCATGGCGGCGTCGATCGCGCGCTGGCGCTCGGCCAGGTGGGCCTCGAATACGTCGAAGGCCGCGTCGCCGGGCGGGTAGGGGTTGTGCCAGGGCTCGTGGTCGCCAGTGAAGAACAGCGAGCGGCCATTGCACGAAATGCGGTAGCCGAGGTTGGTGACCGGGTGGTTCATCAAGACGTTGCCGACGGTCGTGTCGCCGACCTCGATCGGGGTGCCGATGTCGAGGGTACGGTACTCGATGGTGGCGCCCATCTGGGTCTCGCTGACCGGGAAGTAGCTGTTCTGCAGCTGCACCGCCATCACGTGCTCGATGCCGTTGCCGGTCACCGGATCATGGGCGCCATGCAGGCGCACGCGGCTGCCCTTGATGAACAGCGGCGTGAAGAAGGGCAGGCCATGGATGTGGTCCCAGTGGCTGTGGGTGATGAAGATGTTGGCGCTGATGCCGTCCCGAAGAGGGGCTGCCTGCGGCGCGGCGTCGAGCTGCCGCTGCGCCAGCAGGTGCTGGGCCAGCGGAAACAGGCCGGTGCCGCCGTCGAGGATGATCAGGGTGCCGTCGTCGCTGCGCACTTCGATGCAGGTGGTGTTGCCGCCGTAGCGCGCCGTGCGTGGACCTGGGGACGGTATCGAACCACGCACCCCCCAGAAGCGGAATTTCATCGGGACTCCCAGCCGGACCGGCTTTATTGATTTGGAATAAGCGGAATGATAACGGCTTTGTTTCCAAAAGCGATCAAAAAGTGCGGTTTTTCAACACCGTGGCTGGCCTCCCATATACATGCGGTCGTAACAAAGCTACACTTCCCAGAAATTACCCATTGGCAAAAAAGTTGCTGTGTGCGCATGCATACGGCCCTGAGGCTGGATGACCATGCAAGAGCTGAATCCCACACAAATCGCGCAACGCCTGCACCAGCTCACGGAAGTCAGCGTGGCGCTCGGGGACACCCACGATACCGCGGGGCTGCTCGACCGCATCCTGCGCGTGGCCAAGCAGATGACCGACGCCGACGGCGGCACCCTGTACCGGCCGAGCGACGACCGCCGCAGCCTGTGCTTCCACATCTCGATCAATGACACCCTGGAGATCTACCAGGGCGGCGTGAGCGGCAAGCCGATCGACATCGCCCCGGTGCCGCTCTACGACGACTACGGCAACAAGAACATCGCCTCGGTGGCGGCCTACGCGGCCAACTTCAACCAGTCGGTGAACATCGAAGACGTCTACAAGGCCGACGTGTTCAACTTCTCGGGCATGCGCAGCTTCGACACCGCCTTCGGCTACCACTCGCAGTCGATCCTGACGGTGCCGATGACCGACCATGAGGGCGAGCTGGTGGGCGTGCTGCAGCTGGTTAACGCAAAAAAACCGGCCAATGACCCGGAGCCTGGAAAGATCCGCGCCTTCACGCCGACCGACCAGCGCTTCATCGAGGCGCTGTCGGCGCAGGCGGCGGTGGCGCTGACCAACCAGCTCCTGATCCAGCAACTGGAAAACCTGCTGGAAGCACTGGTCAACCTGATCAACATCGGGATCGACGAAAAATCGCCCTACACCGGCCGCCACTGCCAGTTCGTGCCCGAGCTGACCATGATGCTGGCCGAGGCGGTGCACGCCACCGCCGACGGACCGCTGGCCGCCTTCCGCATGACCGATGCCGACCGCAAGGAACTGTGGCTGGCCGGCCTGCTGCACGACTGCGGCAAGATCACCACCCCGGTGCACGTGGTCGACAAGGCGACCAAGCTGGAAACCATTTTTGATCGCATCCACCTGGTGGACACGCGCTTCGAAGTACTGTTGCGCGACTGCGAGATCCGTGCGCTGCGCGCGAAATGCGAGCCGGGCGCCAACCATGCCGCGATCGATGACCTGCTGCACTCGGAACAGGCGCGCTTGCGCGCCGACCGCGACTTCCTGCGCCGCGCCAACGTCGGCGGCGAGGGCATGTCGCCGGACGACCAGGAGCGCGTGCTGCGCATCGGCGGCCGCCGCTGGACCGGGCCGGATGGCCAGGAGCAGGCTTTCCTCAGCGAGAACGAGCTGCACAACCTGACGGTGCGCTTCGGCACCCTGACCGAGGACGAGCGCAAGATCATCAACAACCACATCGACGTCACCGTGCGCATGCTGGAATCGCTGCCCTGGCCGAAACACCTCAAGAACGTGCCGGAATACGCAGGAGGCCACCACGAGCGCATGGACGGCAAGGGCTACCCGAAGGGATTGCGGCGCGAGCAGATGTCGGTGCAGGCGCGCATCATGGCGATCGCCGACATTTTTGAAGCGCTCACCGCCTGCGACCGCCCCTACAAAAAGGGCAAGAAGCTGTCCGAGTCGCTGCACATCCTCGGCAAGTTCGCGCTCAACGGCCACATCGACCCCGACCTGTTCGACATTTTCGTGCGCAACCGCGTCTACCTGCAGTTTGCGCAGAAGAACATGGACGCGCACCAGATCGACGACGTGGACGAGTCGGCCATTCCCGGCTACCGGCCCTGAGCGGCGGCCAGGGCATGAAGCGCATCCGCCAGCTGTTTGCGCGCTACGGTGCGCGCTGGGCGCTCGGGCTGCTGCTGACGGTCGCCGCCGTGCTCTACCCGCTCGACCTCTGGACCAGCCACAGCATCGCGCGCCAGGACACGATCATCTCGGATCTGCGCATGCGCCTCGAGCCCTTCGAGCTCGACCCGGGCATCGTCATCGTCGACATCGACAGCAGGAGCCTGAACGAAGTAGGGCGCTTCCCGTGGAGCCGCAACGTGATGGCGAAGCTGGTCCAGCAGCTCACCGGCCATTACGGGGCCGGCGCGGTCGGTTTCGACGTCTCGTTCCCGGAGGCCGACACCAGTTCCGGCTACGCGGTGCTGGAGCGCCTGGCCGGGCGGGAACTGAAGGACGTGCCGGCACTGCGGCGCGAGCTCGGGCTGCTCAAGCCGACCCTCGACTACGACGGCATGTTCGCCGAGGCCTTGCGCGGCCAGCCGGTGGTGCTCGGCTTTAACGTGTCCGACGACCAGGTGCGCGGCGTGCTCCCGGAGCCCCAGTTCACCACCGAGTTCCTGAACGGACGGGAAGGCCTGGCGTATGCCTGGAAAGGCTACGAAGCGAATATCGCCCGTTTGCAGCAGGCTGCGGCAGGCGCCGGCATCTTCACGGCCATTACCGATTCCGACGGCCAGGTCCGCTCGTCCCCCATCTTGTTCCGCATCGGCGATGGCTATTACCCGTCGCTGTCGGTGGCGACCATTGCCGCTTTCCTGGAGACGCGCGCGATCAAGCCCAAGCTGGTCGGTACCGTGGACACCCTGTCCGAGAACGAGCGCCGGGCCAGCAGCTTCGACACGATCCAGATGTTCACGAACAAGGCGGGCACCGTCGAATTCCCGGTGGGCGAGGCGATGACGGCGATGGTGCAGTTCCGCGGCCAGGGCGGGCCGGCCGGTGGGGCATTCCGCTACGTGTCGGCGGTCGACGTCCTGAACGGGAAGGTGCCGAAAGAGGTGCTGGAGGGAGCGATCGTCCTGGTCGGCACGACCGCGCCCGGCCTGAACGACTTGCGGGCGACGCCGGTCAACCCGGCATACCCGGGTGTCGAAATCCACGCCAACCTGATCAAGTCTATGGTGGACGGGCGATTCAAGACCCGGCCCTGGTTCGCCCAGTCGCTCGAAGCCGTCATGACGGCCGTGCTGGGCGTGGTGCTGGCGTTTGCGCTGGCGATGCTGGCGCCGGCCTGGTCGATCCTGCTGGCTGCGGCGGCATTCGCCGCATGCGGCTGGTTTAACTATTACATGTACAGCGAACACGACGTGCTCCTGAACGTCTTCATCTGCCTGCTCCTGATCGCCACCCTGTTCGTCATGAACCTCGCCTGGGGCTACTTCTTCGAATTCCGCAAGGGCAGGGCCCTGGTCAGCCGCTTCGGCGAGTACGTGGCGCCGGAACTCGTGGCGCAGATGGCCGAGGACCCGGAAGCCTACAACATGGACGGCGAGAGCCGCGAACTCACCGTCATGTTCGTCGACGTGCGCGGCTTCACTACCATCTCGGAGGGCCTCAGCCCGAAGGCGCTGCGCGAGTACATCAACCTGTATCTCACCGCGATGTCCGAGGACATCCGTTCCAGCCACCAGGGCACGCTCGACAAGTACATCGGCGACGCCGTGATGGCCTTCTGGGGCGCGCCGGTCAGCTTCCCCGACCACGCCAGCCGCGCGGTGGCCACCTCGCTCCTGATGCAGGACAGCGCGGCGCGCCTGAACCGCGAGTTCCTGGCGCGCGGCTGGCCTGCGCTGAAGATCGGCATCGGCCTGAACTCCGGCCCCATGCACGTGGGCGACATGGGTTCGAAAATCCGCCGGGCGTACACCGTGATGGGCGACGCCGTGAACCTGGGCTCACGCCTGGAAGGCATCACCAAGGTCTACGGCGTGGGGATCGCGGTCGGCGCCGCAACCCGCCTGGCGGCGCCGGAATTCGTCTACCGCGAGCTCGACCTGGTGCGGGTGAAGGGCAAGAACGAACCGGTCGCGATCTTCGAGCCACTCGGCCGCCCGGCCGGCCTGGCGCCCGCCGTCATGGACGAGCTGGCGCAGTGGGACGCGGCGCTGGCGCTGGTGCGCACCCAGCGCTGGGATGCGGCGCAGGCGGCGATCGAAGCGCTGGCCGCCGCCCATCCCGAACGCGCCCTGTACACCCTGTACCTCGAGCGCATCCATCATTACCGTGCGCATCCGCCGGGCCCGGACTGGGATGGCGTGACCAGCTTCGATACCAAGTAAGCCAGCGCCACCTAAGCTGTGTCTGCTATGCAACGGAATGGCCCCCTCACTATGGGGGGAGTTTCCATCCTTGCTTTATTTTTTCTTCATTGCAACAAAAAGCTCGTTAAACTGCCCTTCGGGCATTGGTGGCCAAGCCGCCAGGCAGAATTATCTATAAGAAAAACTTATAAAAACAACAATTTATCAAGCTAATCCGATGAAACAACGCTTCGCACGCCTGTTCGCAGCTTCCGTGCTCGCCATGGCCGTCAACGCGGCCTGGGGGCAGGAGGCCACGCCGGCCCCTGACGATATTGTCCGGTTCGACATCAGCCGTTTCGACGTAAGCGGCAACACGCTGCTGTCCGCCGCCGAGATCGACCGCGCGGTGGCGCCGTTCACCGGCGCCGGGCGCGACTTCGGCGACGTCCAGCGCGCCCTGGAAGCGCTCGAGGCGGTGTACCACGCGCGCGGCTACAACGTGGTCACCGTGCAGTTGCCGGAACAGGCGCTGAGCGGCGGCGCGGTGCGCCTGAACGTGATGCAGACCAGGATCGGCAAGGTCAGGGTCGAGGGCAACGCGCACTTCGGCGCAGACAACATCCGCCGCAGCCTGCCGGCGCTGCGCGAGGGCGAGACGCCCAACCTGGCGCACGTCTCCGCCAACCTGAAGCTGGCCAACGAGAACCCGGCCAGGAAGCTCAAGCTGAGCCTGGGTAGCGGCGAATCGGATGGCAGCGCGCAGGAAGAGACGATCGACGCCCGCATCGAGGTGCTGGACGAGCGCCCGTGGACCGTGATGGCCAACTTCGACAACACCGGCACCAGCGAGACAGGCAAGACCCACGCCGGCCTGGTGCTGCAGCATGCGAATTTGTGGGGCCGCGACCATGTCGCCAGCCTGCAGTACACGACCACGGTCGAGGAGCCGTCGCAGGTCGCGGTCTGGGGCCTGGGCTACCACGTGCCGCTGTATGCGCAGGGCGCCGCGCTCGACCTGTACGCCAGCTATTCGGATGTGGATTCGGGCGTGGTCACCGCCGGCCTGTTCGACCTGGCCGTGAGCGGCCGCGGCGCGGTGTACGGTGCCCGCTATACCAGGGTGCTGGACAAGCGCAGCCTGGCGGGGCGCGAACTCGAAGGCCGCCTCATGGCAGGCCTGGAAGTGAAGGCCTTCAAGAACAGCGTCGTGTTCTTCAACCAGGACTTCGGCAACAACGTCACCGTGCGCCCGCTCAGCATCGGATACCAGGGCCGGATGGCGCTGGACGACGGCGAGCTGAATGTGGCGGCGACCCTGCTGCGCAACATCCCCGGCGGTTCGCGCGGTGCGCAGGAAGATTTCACGGCGGCGCGTTCGGGCGCCAAGGCGGGCTATAGCGCACTGCGCCTGGCCGGCGCATGGAGCCGCGCCATCGGGTCGACGCAATGGCTGGGCCGGGTGCTGGCCAACGGCCAGTATTCGCCGGATGCGCTGGTGCCGGGCGAGCAGTTCGGCGCCGGCGGCTCCACCAGCGTGCGCGGTTTCGACGAGCGTGCGCTGGCGGCCGATTCGGGCCTGGGCCTGAACCTGGAAGTGTATACGCCGAACCTGTGCAGCCGCGCCGGCTGGCAATGCCGCCTGCTGGGCTTCTACGACACCGCCTACGGCAAGCGCAACAAGGCGCTGCCGGGCGAACTGCGCAGCACGACGATCGCCGGCCTCGGTGCCGGCCTGCGCCTCTCGGTGGGCCGTGCGGCCAGCCTGCAGGTCGATTACGGCAATGTGGTGAAAGAAGGCGCCCTGAACGGCGCCGACAAGGACAGGCTGCACGTGCGTGTCGGCCTGGCCTACTAGGAGAGATGGGATGCAGAATCGACGTAACGGACTTATCCGGCTGAGCAGGGCGGCGCTGTGCGTCGCCGCGTGCTTCGGCGCCGCGGCCGCCCCGGCGGCACCTACGCTGCCAAAGGTGGTGGCCGGGCAGGCCACTTTCTCCCAGGACGGCAACGTGTTCTCGATCACGAACACGCCCGGCACCATCATCAACTGGCAAAGCTTCTCGGTGAATGCCGGCGAGGTCACCCGCTTCATCCAGCAGAACGCCGACAGCGCGGTGCTGAACCGCATCGTCGGGCAAGACCCGAGCCGCATCCTCGGCGCCCTGCAATCGAACGGCAAGGTCTTCCTGATCAACCCGAACGGCGTGGTGTTCGGGCGCGATGCGCGCGTGGACGTGAACGGCCTGGTGGCCTCGACGCTGAACATGAGCGATGCCGACTTCCTGGCCGGGAAGAAGAACTTCACCGCCGGCCCCACCGCAGGAAGCGTGCGCAACGACGGCGCGATCACCACCCCGAGCGGCGGCAAGGTGTTCCTGGTGGCGCCGAACGTCGAGAACAACGGCGTCATCACCGCCCCGAACGGCGAGGTGCTGCTGGCGGCCGGGCGCAGCGTGCAACTGGTCGACTCCGGCAATCCCGATCTCACCGTGGTGGTGTCGGCGCCGCTCGATCAGGCCATCAACCTGGGCCAGGTGGTCGCGAACGGCGGCCGCATCGGCATCTACGGCGCCCTGGTGAACCAGCACGGCGTGGTCAATGCCGACAGCGCGGTAGTCGGCCAGGACGGCCGGATCGTGCTGAAGGCCAGCAAGACTGCCTTGCTCGAAGCGGGCAGCGTCACCAGCGCCGCCGGTACTGCAGGCAAGGGCGGCGAGATCCAGCTGCTGGGCGAGCGCGTCAGCCTGACCGGCAACGCGCAAGTCGACGCCAGCGGCGCCGCGCAGGGCGGCACCGTGCTGGTGGGCGGTGACTATCAAGGCAGGAACGCGGCGCTGTCAAATGCGCAGCAGACGACGTTCGGCAAGGATGCGAGCATCCGCGCCGACGCCACCGGTCACGGCGACGGCGGCAAGGTCGTGCTGTGGTCGGACGGCGCAACAAACGCGGGAGGCAGGATCTCGGCGCGCGGCGCCGGCAGCGGCAAGGGCGGCCTGGTCGAAACCTCGGGCCGCACGCTCGACATCGCCGGCATCCGCGTGGACGCCGGCGCCGGCAAGCCGGGCGGACGTACCGGCACCTGGCTGATCGACCCGACCAACATCGTGGTGTCCGGCGAGACCGGGACCGCGCTCGAGACCACCTACATCAAGGCGGAATCGCTTATCGCGACGAATGCCGACATCGTCCTGCAGGCGACCAACAACCTGGATATTCTGCAGAACATCAGCACTGCGCACAGCGTGCGCGCCGAGGCGGGGAACGAGCTGACCATCGGCGCCGCCGTGACCTCGACCGAAGGCAGCATCGACCTGCGCGCCAACAACCGCATCAAGCTGCTGGCCGGCGGCGCGCTCGCCAGCCCGAACTACATCGACCTCAAATCCGACAAGATGACGCTGGCCGGCAGCATCGCCGGCGTCGGCGGCGTGCTGCCGGTCGTGTCCTTCAACACCTTCAGCAACAGCACCGGCATCGTAGTCAAGGGCGGCGATGTCACTGGCGCGCTGACGCTGGACCCGGCCCGGCTCGGGGCCTTTCAGACCTTCGAGATCAATCTCGGCAACAGCGGCCATACCGGCAACGTGCTGATCGACGAGGCGCTGAGCCTGGCCGGCAACCTGGTCATCGACACCGCCGGCAGCATCGACCTGAATGCGCCGGTGCTGCTCGATGGCGCCACCAGCCAGTTCCTGGCCAGCCTGCACGCGTCCGGCAGCGACTTCCGGCTGAGCAGCAACGGCGGAATCAACGCCACGCGCAAGATCGGCATCCTTGGCGCCGACCGCATCCACGTGGATGGCAGGCTCAATGCGGGCGAGGTCGCACTCGGCGCCGGCAGCGGCGGCATCGAGCTCACCGCGGACATCAGCGCCGACAGCCGCGTGAGCTTGCGCACGGACGGCACCATCAACCAGGGCAGCGCGATCGTCAGGAGTCCCGAACTCCTGGCCGAAGCGGGCAGCGTGACCATGCTGGGCAACAACGAAGTCGGCACGCTGGCGGGTGCTGCGAAGGGCACCAACGGCGGGGCCGGGCTGCGCTTCCGCTGGACCGGCGCGCTGCGCATCGGCAGCGTCGGCGGGAGCGCCGGGCTGGCCTCGCCGGGCGAGGTCTCGCTCACCGGCGGCGACCTCACCGTGGACGCGCTGGTCGACGCTCCCACCGTCATCCTGGTGGACGCCGCCTCGATCAAGGGCAGTGGAACGCTGAAGTCGAATGTGCTGTCGCTGCAGTCGCGCGGCGGCATCGGCGAAGCCACCCGCGCCCTGAAGACCAGCGCCAACGTGCTCCTGAGCGCGAAAAACAGCGGGACCGGCAACGCGCCGATCAATATTGTGAACGACCGCGCCCTCAGCGTCGGCAACGTGGTCCAGGAAGGCACGGGGAATGGCGGCGCGATCGCGATCGAGACCACCGGCGGCCTGACCGTCAGCCCGACCGGCGCCGAGCAGCAGGGCGTCAGGACCGGCAGCGGCAACATCAGCCTGGTGACGCACAGCCCGCTGACCATCCTGGGCAAGGTCAGCACCGACAGCGGCAACGTGACCCTGTTTGCGGACAACGGGGGCATGCTGACCATCGGTCCGAATGGCCAGGTGGCTTCGAGCTCCGGCAATGTCCGCATCACTGCCGGCCAAACGGCGATCACGCCGGGCAGCATTGTCGTGTCCAGCCCGGACAAGCTGGCGGTCACCACGACCACGCCGCCCACGAAACCGGAACCCGAGCCGCCGCGGCCGACACCACCGCTGGACACCTGCCTGAGCAATCCGGACGCGAGCGGCTGCAGCGCCGTGATCGAGGCGGCGACCCGCAGCTGCATCGCCGATCCGGATGGGCCGCGCTGCACCCAGGTGCTGCCGCAGGTCGATACCTGCCGCACCAATCCGGCCAAGCTGGGCTGCGAGGTCGTGATGCAGCGCGAGGAGATCCGCCAGTGTATCGCGACGCCGAAAGCACCTGGCTGCGGGGACATCCTGCCGCCGTACCCTGTTTGCGAGAAGTCGCCGGCGACGTTTGGCTGCGCACCGGTGATCGCCGAACGCGAAGCGATCAGCCAATGCATCGCCACGCCGAAGGCGCCGGGCTGCGGCACGCTGCTGCCGGCCTATGACATCTGCGAGAAATCGCCTGCGACCTACGGCTGCGCACCGGTGATCGCCGAACGCGAAGCGATCAGCCAATGCATCGCCACGCCGAAGGCGCCGGGCTGCGGATCGCTGCTGCCGGCCTATGACATCTGCGAGAAATCGCCGGCGACCTATGGCTGCGCACCGGTGATCGCCGAACGCGAAGCGATCAGCCAATGCATCGCCACGCCGAAGGCGCCGGGCTGCGGCACGCTGCTGCCGGCCTACGACATCTGCGAGAAATCGCCTGCGACCTATGGTTGCGCACCGGTGATCGCCGAACGCGAAGCAATCAGCCAATGCATCGCCACGCCGAAGGCGCCAGGCTGCGGCGCGCTGCTGCCGGCCTATGACATCTGCGAGAAGTCGCCGGCGACCTACGGCTGCGCACCGGTGATCGCCGAACGCGAAGCGATCAGCCAATGCATCGCCACGCCGAAGGCGCCGGGCTGCGGCACGCTGCTGCCGGCCTACGACATCTGCGAGAAATCGCCGGCGACCTATGGCTGCGCACCGGTGATCGCCGAACGCAATGCCGTCAAGGCATGCATCGCCACGCCGACGGCGCCAGGCTGCGGCGAGATCCTGCCGCCGCTGGCGAGCTGCCGCGCCGACGCCGGCGTCTACGGTTGCGCGCCGGTGCTGGCGCGTGCCGAATTCCTGGCCTGCGTGGCCAACCCGGCGGCGCCGGGCTGCGCCGCGCGGCTGCCGCTGCTGTCGGTCTGCAAGGCGACCCCGGGCATCGAAGGCTGCGCGCAGGTGATCCAGCTGACCTTCACTGCCTGTCTCGCCAACCCGGGCGACCCATCCTGCAGCGGCATCCTGCCGACCCTGTCGCAGTGCGTGAGCGACATGAGCGCGGCGGGCTGCCAGGTGGTGCTGCCAACCCTGCAGCAATGCGTCGGCAGCCCGACACTGCAAGGCTGCTCGGTGCGCCTGCCGAAGATCGAGCAGTGCGCGGTGAACCCGGGCCTGGCAGGCTGCGAGGCGGTGCTGCCGAAGCCGGACTTCTGCAGCATCAACCCGACCGACCCACGCTGCATCGTGTTCAACCCGGCGCCGAGCCAGGGCGGGAGCGAGGCGAACAAGCCGCTCGCCGAACTGGTGCAGAACACCGTGGCCCTGATCAATACCGCCACCCCGGCCCAGGAAAAGCTGCCGCCAGCTCCAGCTCCGGCCGCGGCCGCCGCCGGCAATGGCGGCGGCCAAGGCGGCGGCGAAGGCGGTGGCGCAAGCGGAGGCACGCCGGCAGAGTCGTCGGACAAACAGTCCGGCCCGGCGGCAGGTACGAACACGGGAGTAAAGAATGAAAAACCAGCCACAAAAATGTACTGCAACTAATGCAAACAGGCGGGCGCTGGGCGCGCTGCTGTTCGCGGCGCTGCTCATGACCGGCAACGCGGCGTGGGCCGCGCAGGTCGCCGGCGTGGTGGCGCGCCTGAGCGGCCCGCTGCTGGCAAAGAAGGCCGATGGCAGCGTCAAGGTGCTGGCCCTGAAGTCCGAGATCGAGAGCGGCGATACGCTGGTGTCGGAAAAGAACACCTACGCGCAGATCAAGTTCATCGACGACAGCGAGATCACGCTGCGACCCGGCACCACCTTCAAGGTCGAGAATTTCTCCTTCGACGAAGGCAAGCCGGACGCCGACAACGCGAGCTACAGCCTGGTCAAGGGCGGCCTGCGCTCGATCACCGGCCTGATGGGCAAGCGCAACAAGGAGAAGTTCTCGCTCAAGACGCCGACCGCCACCATCGGCATCCGCGGCACCACCTTCATCGCGCAGTTCGTGCCATCGCCTCCGGGCGGGGGCAAGACCCCGAGCGCCGGCGCACCGGGCATGCCGCCGCGGCTGGCCCCGGGCCTGCACCTGACCGTGACCGATGGCGCCATCATCGTGACCAACCACGGCGGCTCGCTCGGCTTCCAGGCCGGCCAGTTCGGCTACGTGCCCAACATGCAGCAGCCGCCGCTGCTCGTGCCGAACAACCCGGGCCTCCAGTTCATGCCGCCACCGAGCTTCAGTGCCGGCGCGGCTGCCGGCGGGCCGGAGGCCGGCAACAACATCGGAAAAGCGAACGAGGTCGACTGCGTGGTCCGCTGACCGGGGAACGTTCGCCGCCAGCCCCGTGCGCCGCAAGGCCCACGGGGATTTTTTTCAGGAGCGCTGGGCGCGGGCGCGTTCGAGCAGCAGTTCGCGCTCGCGGCTGTTGGCGGTCATGGCGGCGGCGCGTTCGAATTCGCGGCGCGCTTCCTCGACGCGGCCCAGCTTGGCCAGCAGGTCGGCGCGCACGCTCGGCAGCCAGTGGTAGCCGGCCAGCTTGCCGTCGCGCGCAAGCACGTCGGCCAGCGCCAGGCCGGCGGCCGGACCGTCGGCCATGCCGACCGCCACTGCGCGGTTGAGTTCGACCACCGGCGACGGCTGGACCTGCGCCAGCTCGGCATACAGCGCGGCGATGGCCTGCCAGTCGGTCTCCAGGGCCACGTGGGCGCGCGCGTGGCAGGCGGCGATCTGCGCCTGCAGCAGGTAGGGACCGCGCGGCAGGCCGGCGGGTTGACCAAGCCCTGCGGCGCGCGCCAGGGCGGCCAGGCCGCGCCGCAGCAGCACGCCGTCCCAGCGCGAGCGGTCCTGGTCGAGCAGCAGCACCGGCCGGCCCTGCGCATCGAGGCGTGCGCCCATGCGCGAGGCCTGCAGTTCCATCAACGCCACCAGGCCGTGCGCTTCCGGTTCGCCCGGCGCCAGCTCGGCCAGCATGCGCCCGAGGCGCAGGGCCTCGTCGACCAGGGCGGGGCGCATCCAGTCCTCGCCGGCGGTGGCGGTATAGCCTTCGTTGAAGATCAGGTAGACCGCTTCCAGCACGGCGCCGAGGCGCTCGCCCAGTTCGGCCGGCGGCGGCAGTTCGAACGGCACCCCGGCCTCGCCCAGGGTGCGCTTGGCGCGCACGATGCGCTGCGCCATGGTCGCTTCCGGCACCAGGAAGGCGCGCGCGATCTCCTGGGTCGACAGGCCGCCCAGCAGCTTGAGCGTGAGCGCCAGGCGCGCGTCCAGCGACAGCACCGGGTGGCAGGCGGTGAACATCAGGCGCAGCAGGTCGTCGCCTATGACGTCGTTGCGGGCGGCGTCCAGGCCATCCACGAAATCGGGCACAATGAGCGCCTCCTGGGCCTCGAGGTCGAGGCCGATCTGTTCGAGCTTCTGCTGGAGCAGGCGGTCGCGGCGCATGCGGTCGAGCGCGCCGTGCTTGGCCGTGGTCGTGAGCCAGGCGCCGGGATTGTCCGGGATGCCCTGGCGCGGCCAGTGTTCGAGGGCCGCGACCAGCGCATCCTGGGCCAGCTCCTCGGCCAGGCCGACGTCGCGCACCATGCGCGCCACGACCGCCACGATCCTGGCCGATTCGATGCGCCAGACCGCGGCGATGCTGCGTTCGACCTGCGCGTCCATCAGATCCGGGCGTCCGCGGCAGCGGCGTCTTCCGCCTGCGCCGGCATGCTTTCCATGTAAACCAGCTCCCACATGTGGCCGTCGAGGTCTTCGAAACCGTGCTGGTACATGAAACCGTGGTCCTTGGGCGGATTCGGCCAGCTGCCGCCGGTCGCCTTGGCCTTGTCGGCCATGTCGTCGACCGCGGCGCGGCTGTCGCAGGACAGGCAGAGCAGCACTTCGGTGCTCTTCTTCGCGTCCGCGATCGGTTTGTTGGTGAAGCCCTGGAAGAAAGGCTCGGTCAGCAGCATCACGTAGATGTCGTCGCTGACGATCATGCAGGCGGCGTCCTGGCTGCTGAACTGCGGGTTGAAGCCGAAGCCGAGCGCGCCGAAGAAGGCCTTGCTGCGTTCGAGGTCTTTCACTGGGAGGTTGACGTAGATCTGCTTGTTCATGGCGGTATCCTTTCGCGTTTCAATGATGGGGCGGCTCAGAAGGGCAGGTCGGAAGGCTCGTAGAGCTGGCGCACCTCGATCTCGGCGGCAGCGTGTTCGCCGTGCGGGTTGGGGAAGCGGCGCGACCATTCCATCGCTTCCTCGCGCGAACGCACCCCGATCAGGGTGTAGCCGGCGATCAGCTCCTTGGTCTCGGCGAAGGGGCCGTCGGTAACGCCCCGGCGCCCTTCGCCGTAGCCGATGCGCCAGCCATCGCGGCTGGGACGCAGGCCATTGGCGTCGAGCAGGACGCCGGCGCGCGCCAGCTCCTGGTGGTATTCGGTCATGGCGGCGAACAGCGGCTCGCCGGGCATGATGCCGGCTTCCGTGTCGGGGGTGGCCTTGACGATGATCATGAAGCGCATGGCGGTCTCCTTGTCGTGGGGATGGAAGCGTTTGTCACGCTTTCATCCCCACGACGAACAGGAACTGCGGGTTTCGACCTCCTTGGCCGAAATATTTTCTGGATCAGTCGTCGTAGCAGGGCGCCAGCGCCCTGACTTCCACCGTGGCCCATTCCGCCGCCGGGCATTCCTGCGCCAGCACGATCGCCTCTTCGCGCGTGTCGACGTTGACCAGGAAGAAGCCGCCCACCATCTCCTTGGCTTCCGCGAAGGGACCGTCGACGATGCGGGCCTTGCCCGGAGCAGTGGTGACGCGCGCTGCCTTGTCGGTCGACGCCAGCGATTCCGCGGCGAGCAGCAGGCCGCGGCTGCGCAGGTCTTCGCCCCAGCGCAGCATGCGATCGTAAGCGGCGCGGCCCTCGACGTCGTTGCGGGTGGCGCGCTGGCCGACAGGTTCATGGATCAACAGCATGTGCGGCATCGTGACTCTCCTCGGTGGATGAACGCGGCTATTCTAAGCCGCCACGCGCCGGCTGGCACGCTGCGCCGCAAGGCACTGCACGATCCACCTGACAGCCAGCTGCACCACCAGGGCGGCAGCGGTCGCAGCCAGGAAGGCAAGGCCGACCGGCTGCGTGTCCAGCAGCAGCGACAGCAGCACGCAGAAGACCGCAAAGGCGTAGTAGCCGTTGACCATTCCCCGCAGCAGCGCCACCGCGAAGCCCGGTCCGCTGGCGCGGTGCGAGAAGCCGACCAGCACCGTGCTCATCACGGGGAACATTGCGAACAGGCCGCTCAGGCGCGGACCGAGGCTAGCCGCTGCAAACGTGACGCTCAGGGACAGCAGCGCGCCGGCCAGCATGCGCCAGGGAAGATCGCCAGATGGCTTGCCGGCGGCGGACTGCGCGGGGGCCGGCTTGATGAGCCGCGGCGCCAGCAGCAGCGCGGCCAGCACGGCGACGACACCCAGCCACAGCGGCAGCGCCACCGCACGCAGCGCCAGCACGGCAAGCGCGTAGGCGAGCAGGGCAGCCGTCATCGCGCGCGGCATGCCGAGGTGGGCGCAGCGTGCGTAGGCGATGCTGAAGACCAGGATCGCCAGCACCGCCAGCAGGGTGGTGGCGCTGGCCGCCGCGGCGAAGCCGGCGCCCTGTTCGAGTGCGATCACCAGCAGGATCGGCCCGGCCACGATGGGGAAGGCGGACAGCCAGCCGGCCACCAGCGGACCCCAGCGGCGGCCGGCCAGGGTGACGAGGGCGATCAGCGAAGGAACGAGCAGCAGCTTCAAGAGAAAGATCATGCGACAGGAATACGAAGGTGGAAAAGAAAAACGCCCGCTTTTGCAAGCGAGCGTTTTTGGATGGCGCCAGGTCCAGGCTTACAGCACGTCGCTGGCGTGGTCCGCCAGGCGCGAGCGCTCGCCGCGCGCCAGGGTGACGTGGCCGCTGTGGCTCCAGCCCTTGAAGCGGTCGACCACGTAGGTCAGGCCGCTCGAGCCTTCGGTGAGGTAAGGCGTGTCGATCTGCGCGATGTTACCCAGGCACAGGATCTTGGTGCCGGGACCGGCGCGCGTGACCAGGGTCTTCATCTGCTTCGGCGTCAGGTTCTGCGCCTCGTCGATGATGAGGAACTTGTTCACGAAGGTGCGGCCACGCATGAAGTTCAGCGACTTGATCTTGATGCGCGAGCGGATCAGGTCCTGGGTCGCGGCGCGGCCCCAGTCGCCGCCGTCGCTGTCGGACTTCATCAGCACTTCGAGGTTGTCGTCGAACGCGCCCATCCACGGCGACATCTTTTCTTCCTCGGTACCCGGCAGGAAGCCGATGTCCTCGCCCACCGGCACCGTGACGCGGGTAACGATGATCTCGTTGTACTGCTTGGTTTCCAGCACTTGCGCCAGGCCGGCGGCGAGCGCCAGCAGGGTTTTACCGGTGCCGGCCTGGCCCAGCAGGGTGACGAAGTCGCACTCCGGGTTCATCAGGAGGTTCAGCGCGAAGTTCTGCTCGCGGTTGCGGGCCGTGATGCCCCACACATTGTTCTTGTTATGGCTGTAGTCGCGCAGGGTCTGGAACACCGCGGTCTTGCCGTTGATCTGTTTTACCTGACCATAGAAGGGCGCTTCGCCGTTCTGCGGCTCGATGAACACGAACTGGTTCACCAGCAGGGTCGGGATCACCGGACCGGTCACGCGGTAATACGTGGCCGAGTTGCCGTTCTTGTTCTCCTGCCAGGACTCCATGTCCTTGCCGTGCTTGTTCCAGAAATCGTCCGGCAGCTGGACAATGCCCGAGTACAGCAGGTCGGTGTCTTCCAGCACATGGTCGTTGAAATAATCCTCGGCCGGCAGGCCCAGCGCGCGCGCCTTGATGCGCATGTTGATGTCTTTCGACACCAGCACGATGGCGCGGCCGTCCATCGTGTCTTCCAGTGCGCGCACCACGCCCAGGATCTGGTTGTCGGCCTTGCCCGATGGCAGACCTTCCGGCAGCGGCGCGGCATCCAGCTTGGTCTGGAAGTAGAGGCGGCCCCTGGCGTCCTTGTTGCCGAGCTTGGCCAGCGGGATGCCGGCCTCGATCGCATCGTCGTCGACGTTGGCGATCAGGGCGTCGAGGGTGCGCGCTACCTGGCGGGCATTGCGCGCGACTTCCGACATGCCCTTCTTGTGGTTGTCGAGTTCCTCGAGCGTCATCATCGGCAGGTAGACGTCGTGTTCCTCGAAGCGGAACAGGGAGGTCGGGTCGTGCATCAGGACGTTGGTGTCGAGCACGAAGACCTTGCCGGCGCCGGCCTTGTCGGCCTTGCGGCTGGTGGAGGACTTGACGGTGACCTCGACCGGCTTGTGCTTGACCGGATGCGGCTGGCCGGCGTCGGTCTCACGAAGGCGCGCGCCGGCGCCATCCTTCGACTTGCGTGCCGGGCCCTTGGCCAGGGGCGCTTCGGCCGCCGGTGCGTCGACCGGCCTGGCGACGGCGGCGAGCGCATCGTTGGCGGCCGGTGCGGCGCCCTTGGCCTTGCGCGCCTTGCTCGCCTTCGGCGACGGCACGGCCTGGCCGCTGATCAGTTCTTCGAGGTCGGCGTCGGTCTTGGCGGACGCCGGGCGCACGGGCGATTTGCCCGGTTCAGCCTGGGGATAATCTTTTGCCAGCAGCATGGTCGCTGGCTTGGTTGGCATTTTTGGCAGTGGCATCAGGTTCTCAATGTAAAAAGGTCGGGAAGGACGCACGGGCGCAGCTCGGGGCGCGCCGCCGCACGGAAACGATGCTACTTTGGGGGTCTTGCTGAGGTATAGGCTGCAGCCGGAGGATGCCGGTCCGGCAGCAGCAGGAGGAGTGATGCGGATGAGATACTTGATGACTCAAAATAGGTGGCAATGTCCAGCTAAAGTTAAGAAACTGGGTTGCAGGAGCCATCCGGTATTCAGGGCTGGCTCTTCAGAAATTCCAGCACTTCGGCCACGTGGTCGTTGACTTTCACGCCACGCCATTCTTTCACCAATCGGCCTTGAGCGTCAATGATAAACGTACTGCGTTCAATGCCGCGCACTTGTTTGCCGTACATGTTTTTCATCTTCATGACACCGAACTGATTGCACACGGTTTCTTCCGGATCCGAGATCAGCTCGAAGGGCAGGCCCAGCTTGCTCTTGAAGCCTTCGTGCGAGCGCAGGCTGTCGCGGCTGATGCCGTAGATTTCGGCGCCGGCGGCCTGGTAATCCGGATAGGCCTCGCGGAAAGCGATGCTCTCGGTCGTGCAGCCCGGGGTGTTGTCTTTCGGATAAAAGTACAGCACGGTGTACTTCGCAGGACGGCCGTCCAGCGCGAAGGTCTGGCCTCCCGTCATGGGGGCGGAAAAATTCTCGACGGTTGCGGCGGTTTGGCTCTCGGCCACGGGGTTCTCCTGGGTGTCATGGCAACGGATACCGGCATGATAAACGGCGCCGCTGCCCCTTGCTAGTCCTGTATTGACAACAATATTGCGTCGGACCAGGTCTTAACCGCGATATGAGGCGGGCATTTCATTTCTTCAAGATGCGAAATGGAAATATTTGTCTGTTCAGCTACGCGCCAGCAAGACGACGCCCAGCACGATGACGCCGAGCGCCAGCATGCGTTGCGGCGAGATTGCTTCGCCCAGGAACATCCAGGCGCCCACGGCCCCGATCACGTAGCCGAGCGAGAGCATCGGGTAGGCGACGGTGACGTCGGTGCGCGACAGGCCGAGGATCCAGACCACCAGCGAGATGCCGTAGCACAGCATGCCGACCACGATCGGCCACTGGGTGGCAACTTTCAGGCCGGTGATCAGCCAGTTGTCGCGGGTCAGGTGGATGGCGCCGCCGAGGGCATTGGTGCCGGCCTTGAGCAGGAGCTGGGCCGCGGCATTCAGGATGACGCCGGTGATGATGAAGGCAAACGCCGATGGATTCATTGTCATTGTTGGTTGGAGTAGACGCAGCCGTACCCACCGCGCCGCTGCGCGGAGCGCGCCGCATGCGCGATATCAGGCGCCGGCGTTGTTGATGATGAGGGCCAGCGTGACCTTGCGTCCTTCGCCCATCAGCACGTTATAGGTGCGGCAGGCGGCCTGGCTGTCCATGCAGTCGACGCCGATATGCATGCTGGACAGGCTGGCCACCAGCTTCGGATGGACGAAGCGCTGGCGATCGCCGGTGCCGAGCACGACCACGTCGGGCTTGTCCTGGGCGATTTCCTCGAAATGGGCGGCGGTCAGGTCTTCGAAACGCGCGACATTCCAGGGCCGTGGCGGAACTTCCGGCATCACGGTCAGGCTGTAGTTGAAACGTTGGGCGTTGATTTCGACCCCGCTGGCGTCGTAGCCGGTGACGGTCTGGTACTGCTGGGTATTGTCGGAATGGAGCTTCATCGTGGCGCGTACGGCTGGTTGGTAGCGAAACGTCCATTGTACCCGGAGCGGCAAACCGGTTCGGATTCATTCGGCATGCATGGAAGACCTGACACCCCCCCATGTCGGGGGGTGGTCGGCACGTGCATATCCATGAGTAAATGAGGCCTGGTTTCACACACTCATTCTGCAACCTGACCGGGACTACGCATGGCTCTCTATACGACTCCAATCCAGAAACTCTACGTCGCCTATTTCAGCCGTCCCGCCGATGCCGGCGGCCTTGAATGGTGGGAAGGGATCGTCGCCGGGGCGAATGGCGATACGTCAATGATCTCGGCGGAATTTTCAGGCTCGAACGAATACAAGCAGACCTTCGCTGGCAAAAGCAACAAGGAGATCGTGGAAACCGTCTACGTCAACCTGTTCGGGCGTGAAGGCGAACGGGACGGCGTCAACTGGTGGGCGGATGCGCTGGACAAGGGCCTGATGACGATCGACGTGGCCGTGACCGAGATCGCCAAGGGCGCCCAGAACGATGACCTGAAGGCGTTCAACAACAAGGTGGCTGCGGCAACCGCGTTCACCAATGCGCTGGACACCCATCCGGAGCGCGCCGCTTACAACGGCAACGAAGCATCGGCCGCCGCCAAAGCCTTCATCAAGACCGTCACCAACGACGCCTCGCTCGCCGCCGCCATCATGCCGGACAAGCTGTCGGCCGCGGTTGCAGCCTTCGTGGAAGCGAGCCGCGCCCCGATCGAACTCACGCTCACCGCCGGCGTCGACAGCGGCGTCGCCTTCACCGGCGGCGGCGGCAATGACATCTTCCGCGCCACCGCAAGCACCCTGAGCGCGGGCGATACGCTCAAGGGCGGCGGCGGCACCGACACCCTGATCCTGAGCGATGCCAACGGCAGCGGCCTGAACGCGCTGCCCTCTGGCGTCGCCACCAGCGGCATCGAAAACTTCGCCGCCAACTCGGGCGGTGGCGTCGGCACCGCCGCCGCGGCCTACGACTTGAGCGGCCAGTCCGACCTGCGCGTGCTGTCCTTCGTCGCCAAGGGGGCGGTCAACCTCAAGATGAGCGACGCGGCGAGCGCCTCGATCGTGACCACCGCCGGCGCGGTGACGGTCGCCGGCGGCAAGGCGATCATGGTGAGCGGCAACACGGGCGTGGCCACCCTGACCGGCAATGCGATCACCACCGTGACGCTGCAGAATTCCAGCCAGAACGCCACCATCGCCAACGCCACCGCTGGCCACACGCTGAACCTGGCACTGGACGCGATCAGCGGCGGCGCCACCGTCACCGATGCAGCCGCCACCACCGTCAACCTGCAGGCCACGCTGCCGCCGGTGGCCGTGCCGATGGGTACCAGCCCCGTCCATACCGCCGGCGTCGACGTCAACCTCGACCTGGCCAAGGCGAGCGCGCTGAACATCACCAACGACGGCCCGCTCAAGCTGGTGACGACCGCGCTGGCGGCCGCCGACACGCTCCAGTCGATTACGCTGAAGGGCCATGGCGGCGGACAGTCGACCATTTCCGACATCCTGGACGGCATCGGCACCAGCATGCAGGCGGACCTGTCGGGCATCCTGCCGTTCAAGAGCCTCGATGCGAGCGACTACAGCGGCAGCACCTGGCTCAAGATCGCCAGCGCCACCAACCTGTCGGTGAAGGGCGGCAGCGGCGCCGACAGCATCGTCATCACCGGTGCGCTGGCCGGCAGCGCCAGCGTCCAGCTGGGCGGCGGCGACGACATTGTCGATTTCAGCAGCGCCGCGCAGGCGGGCGCCAAGGTCGACGGCGGCGTCGGTGGCAACGATACGATGGTGGTCAACGATTCGGTCTTGCTCGATACCGAAGGCCAGGTGTTCACCAATTTCGAGACTCTCGTGTTCTCGAGCGGCAAGGGTGAATACAATCTCGACAAGGCCGGCAGCGTGACCCGCCTGAACGCCAGCAAGGTACTGCGCGAGGACGTCGAGTTCATCAACGGCCGCGCCGACTCCAGCATCAACCTGATGGCCGAGGCTAGGAACCTTGATCTGACCGGCAAGCAGGTCGAGGACTTCGTCCCGCATTCCAACATCAAGTTCAGCCTGAAGGACGCTTCCGGCAGCAACGACGTGCTGGCGATCTCGCTGACGGCGCACGACGCGCTGGCCGATCGCGAGGCCAACGGCGTGGTCCAGGCCGCTGCGATCGAGGCCAAGGACATCGAGACCGTCAACCTGCATTCGGCAGTGAGCAAGATCGAGGGCGACAATCCGGCGACCCCGCTCAACGACCCGATCGCCGCGGCCGAGTACTTCAACGCGATTTCCTACCTGTACATCGACGGCGCCAGGACCCTGAACGTGACCGGCAACGCCAGTCTGGCCCTGACCAGCATCTACGCAAGCACGCTCACGCACTTCGACGCATCCGCTTCCACCGGCGATATCGACTTTGGCGGCATCAACAACACCAGTGAGACGGCGCTGACCCGCCTGACCTACCTGGGCAGCGCGGGCAAGGACGAGGTGCAAGGCAGCGACGTCGGTATCGTGTTCCAGGGTAACGGCGGTGGGGACCAGGTCATGCTGCACACCTACGACGAAGCCGCCGACATCATCCGCTTTACCAGGGCCAGCGATTCGTTCGTGGTGCGCGGCCAGAACGCCTCGACCGACAATATCGACACGGTCAACTTCTTCCAGGCCGGCGTGGACAAGATCGACCTGTCGGGATTGAGGCTGGCGACCGGGGCCACCCGCGAAGCCATCGCCGCTCACGAGATGTTCTCGAATAACTTCTCGGCACTGGAAAGTGTGCTCGGCAACGGCGCCGGTTTCTTCAACGATGGCGGCACCAACCGTTCGCTGGCGTTCGGCAACTTCGGCGGCAACGATGGCTACCTGATGGTGGACGTCAACGGCGACGGCAACTTCACCGACGGCACTGACCTGGTCATCCTGATGTACGGTAACACCGGCGCGTTGAAGGTGACCGACTTTATCTGGAGCTGATGCCGCAGCACGCTTGTTGGAGATCCTGCCGGCGCAATCCGGCAGTATTTTATTTGGTCCGGAAGGGGGAAGGTTGCTTAAATCGGTCGCTTTCGGCAGAATGGGTATTTTTCGCACTGCAACAAAAGCGCACGCGCGAGCCATTCTCACAGGGGACACTTTGCGACCGATCCTGAAATCCAACAAGTTGGACGATGTCTGCTACGAAATCCGCGGCCCGGCGCTGGAACAGGCGCGCCAGATGGAAGACGACGGCCAGAAGATCATCAAGCTGAACATCGGCAACCTGGCGGTGTTCGGCTTCGATCCGCCGGACGAGATCGTGCACGACATGATCCGCAACATGCACGGCGCGGCCGGCTACACCGATTCGAAGGGCATGTTCGCGCCGCGCAAGGCGGTGATGCATTACACCCAGGGCAAGGACATTGCCGGCGTGGGCATCGATGACATTTACCTCGGCAATGGCGCGTCCGAGCTGATCGTCATGGCCATGCAGGGCTTGCTCAATAACAGCGACCAGGTGCTGGTGCCCGCGCCGGATTATCCGCTGTGGACCGCGGCGGTGAGCCTGGCGGGCGGCAATCCGGTGCACTATGTGTGCGACGAGCAGAGCGGCTGGCTGCCGGACATCGAGGATATGCGCAAGAAGATCACGCCGAATACGCGCGCGATCGTCGTCATTAACCCGAACAACCCGACCGGCGCCCTGTACCACCGCGAGGTGCTGCTCGAGATCGTCGAGCTGGCGCGCCAGCACGGCCTGATCATCTACGCGGACGAAATCTACGACAAGACCCTGTACGACGGCGAGGAACACGTCTCGATCGCCTCGCTGGCCGACGACGTGCTGTTCCTGACCCTGAACGGCCTGTCGAAGAACTACCGTTCCTGCGGCTACCGCGCCGGCTGGATGGTGGTGTCGGGCGAGAAGCGCCACGCAAAGGGATATATCGAAGGCCTGAACATGCTGGCCTCGATGCGCCTGTGCGCCAACGCGCCGGGCCAGTACGCGATCCAGACCGCGCTCGGCGGCTACCAGAGCATTGCCGACCTGGTCGGCCCTGGCGGGCGCCTCTTGAAACAGCGCGACCTCGCGCACAAGCTGCTCACCGATATTCCGGGCGTGTCCTGCGTCAAGCCAAAAGCGGCGCTGTACATGTTCCCACGCCTCGACCCGAAGATGTACCCGATCGCGGACGACCAGCAGTTCATCTGCGAACTGCTGTCCGAGGAAAAAGTGCTGCTGGTGCAAGGCACCGGCTTCAACTGGATCTCCCCGGATCATTTCCGGCTGGTGTTCCTGCCCAATTCCGACGACCTGACGGACGCCTGCGGACGCATCGCGCGTTTCCTGGACGGCTACCGCCGGCGCCACGCACGCTGAGGCGGCCAAGGTCGGTCATTAACCAAGATTACGAGATCATGAAACCCATCAAAGTAGGCCTCCTGGGCATCGGCACCGTCGGCGCTGGCACCTTCAACGTTCTTCAACGCAACCAGGAGGACATCCGCCGCCGCGCCGGCCGTGGAATCGAGATTACGATGGTGGCGGCGCGCAACCTGGAAAAGGCGCGCGGCGTGGTCGGCGCCGGCGTCGAAGTGGTGGCTGACCCGTTTGCCGTGGTGAACCATCCGGACATCGATATCGTCGTCGAGCTGATCGGCGGCTACGAGCTGCCCCGCGAACTGGTCCTGAAGGCCATCGCCAACAGCAAGCACGTGGTCACCGCCAACAAGGCGCTGCTGGCGCTGCACGGCAACGAAATCTTTGCCGCGGCCCAGGACAAGGGCGTGATGGTGGCCTTCGAGGCGGCCGTCGCCGGCGGCGTGCCGATCATCAAGGCGCTGCGCGAAGGCCTGACCGCCAACCGGATCGAGTCGGTGGCCGGCATCATCAACGGCACCACCAATTTCATTCTCTCGGAGATGCGCGAGAAGGGCCTGGACTTCGCCACCGTGCTGAAGCAGGCGCAGGAACTCGGCTATGCCGAGGCCGACCCGACCTTCGACATCGAGGGCGTGGATGCGGCGCACAAGCTGACCATCATGTCGGCGATCGCCTTCGGCATTCCGGTGCAGTTCGACAAGGCCTATATCGAAGGCATCAGCCAGTTGCAGGCGGTGGACATCCGCTACGCCGAGCAGCTCGGCTACCGCATCAAGCTGCTGGGGATCACGCGCCGCACCCGCACCGAGGGTGGGGAGGGCATCGAGCTGCGCGTGCACCCGACCCTGATCCCGGCGGCGCGCCTGATCGCCAACGTCGAAGGCGCCATGAACGCGGTGCTGGTGCAGGCCGACGCGGTCGGCGCGTCGCTGTACTACGGCAGGGGCGCCGGCTCGGAACCGACCGCCTCGGCGGTGATCGCCGACCTGGTCGACGTCACCCGCCTGGCGACCGTCGACCCGTACTGCCGCGTGCCGCACCTGGCCTTCCAGCCGAACGAGATGACCGATGTCGCCATCGTGCCGATGGCCGAGATCACGACCAGCTATTACCTGCGCGTCTATGTGAAGGACCAGCTCGGCGTGATGGCCGACCTGACCCGCATCCTGGCCGACGCCGGCATCTCGATCGACGCGGTGCTGCAGAAGGAGCCGGGCAACCAGGTCAATCTCGACATCATCATGCTGACCCACCAGACCCGCGAAAAGAACATCGACGCTGCGATCGCGAAGATCGAGCAGCTGCCGGCGGTGATCGGCAAGGTCACGCGCATCCGCCTGGAAACGCTGGCCTGAGCCTGTGGTCCCCTGTCCGGCGTCAAGCGCCGGCGCGGCGAGAACATGATTCGAATTTTGCGGCAGTCGTCGCAAAATCGAATCATTTTTTTTGGCGCTCGGGCCGCGGCGGTGCGCGATGTCTCATGTGGCCGGGATGTCCTGCGGCTGCAGCGCATGGGGCGGCGGGGCATCATGCCAGGCCGGCGGTGGGGACTCATCATCGTCGATGAACGCACTGGACATGGCCAGCATATCGTGTTCGATGTGGTCGAACAGCACAGTCGTCACACTGGCGTAGCGGAGGAGGAAGTCGGAAGAAGTCATCCGCGGATTCTACCTGCGCTGCGCTGCACAATCGCGCTGGATGCTAGGTCGCTTGAGACGTTTCAATCAACTTTATCAATGCCTGCGGTTGACATGGCGCGCCGCTTGAACCGTTTGGCGGTCTATGCTTTTTACCCATCCGGTATCGCCAGCCGGCACTTTACGGATTAGTATCGGCGACGCAACGATGAGGGACGGCAATAGTCTTTGTATGCCTGTGGCGACCTGCTGTAGATTACCGATTCCAATGTTCAAGAGCAAAAACGCATGAGCCAATCGAGCCAGTTCTCCCTGCTGACCCAACGCCGCTTCGGCCCCTTTTTCTGGACCCAGTTCTTTGGCGCTTTCAATGACAACCTGTTCAAGACCGCGCTGCTGGTCGCGCTGACCTTCGACACGGCGAACTGGACCACGGCCGACCCCGGCATGCTGAACAACCTGATCGCCGGCCTGTTCATCCTGCCCTTCGTGCTGTTCTCGGCGACCGCCGGACAGGTCGCCGACAAGTTCGACAAGGCGCGCATGGCAAGGTTCGTCAAGCTGCTGGAGATCGCCATCATGCTGGTGGCCGGCATCGGCTGGCTGACGCACACGCTGTGGGTGCTGGTGGCAGCGGTGGTCGGCATGGGCCTGCATTCGACCCTGTTCGGCCCGGTGAAGTACGCCTACCTGCCGCAACACCTCAAGTCTGAAGAGCTGGTGGGCGGCAATGGCGTCATCGAAATGGGCACCTTCGTCGGCATCCTGCTGGGCGAGGTGGCCGGCACGCTGCTGGTCGGTGTGAAACCCTGGGGCATCGAACTGGTCGCTGGCGGAACGCTGCTGTGCGCGCTGCTGGGGCTGGCGGCAAGCTGGCGCATCCCGCCATCGCCGGCGCCGGCGCCGGAACTGAGAATCAGCCGCAACCCATTCGCCGAATCGATCCGCAACCTGAAGTTCTCGCGCCAGAACCGCACCGTGTTCCTGTCCATGCTGGGCAATTCCTGGTTCTGGTTCTACGGCGCGCTGCTGCTGTCGCAATTCCCGCTGTATGCCAAGGATTACCTGCACGGCGACCACAGTGTGATCATGCTGCTGCTGACCGTGTTCTCGCTCGGCATCGGCGCCGGTTCGCTGCTGTGCGAAAAGCTGTCCGGCCACAAGGTCGAGATCGGCCTGGTGCCCTTCGGCTCGATCGGCCTGTCGGTGTTCGGCATCGACCTGTATTTCGCGAGCGTGGCCTATGCGGAGGCCAACGGCGCCGCCATGGTCGATGCGCTCGCGCTGCTTGCCCTGCCGGGCGTGTGGCGCATCATGCTCGACCTGGTCCTGATCGGCGTGTTCGGCGGCCTGTTCATCGTGCCGCTGTTCGCCCTGATCCAGACGCGCTGCGACCCGAAGCACGTGTCGCGCACCATCGCCGGCATGAATATCCTGAACGCGCTGTTCATGGTGGCGGCCGCCGGCGTGGCGATCGTGCTGCTGGGGCAGGGCTTCACGATTCCCGAGATGTTCCTGGTGACGGCGCTGCTCAATGCCTGCGTGGCGGTGTACATCTTCTCGCTGGTGCCGGAATTCCTCATGCGTTTCCTGGCCTGGATGTTGATCCATACCGGTTACCGGGTGCGCACCATCGACGCCGACCGCATTCCGGAGCAGGGTCCGGCGGTGCTGGTCTGCAACCATGTGAGCTATGTCGACGCGCTGGTGATCGGCGCCGCCAGCCCGCGCCCGATCCGCTTCGTAATGGACCACCGTATCTTCAGGACGCCTTTCCTGCGCTGGATCTTCCGCGCCGCCAAGGCGATCCCGATCGCGCCCGCCAAGGAAGACCCCTTCATGATGGAGCGCGCCTTCATCGACGTCGCCCAGGCCCTGCACGAGGGTGAGCTGGTGTGTATTTTCCCAGAAGGCAAGCTCACCCATACCGGCGAGATCAACGCGTTCCGCGGTGGGGTCTCGCGGATCGTCGAGCGCAGCAAGGTGCCGGTGATCCCGATGGCGCTGCGCGGGCTGTGGGGCAGCATGTTCACGCGCGATCCGTCGAACGTGTTCGAGCGTTCGTTTGCGCGCGGGTTCCGGTCGAAGCTGGCGCTGGCGGTGGGACAGCCGGTGGCGCCGGAGGAAGCGACGCCGGAGTACCTGCAGGAGCAGGTGCTGGCGCTGCGGGGGGATTGGAAGTAGGCCGGGCGGCCACCAACGAAAAAGGCCAACCGCATGGTTGGCCTTTCGCATTGATTTAGTTGGTCGGGGCGAGAGGATTCGAACCTCCGACCCCCTGCACCCCATGCAGGTACGCTACCAGGCTGCGCTACGCCCCGACGAACTCAGAAATTATATCAGAGCTCGCCGGAATACTTGAGCTTTTGTTATAGCTTTGCACGCAGCTTTCTTGCGCTTCTGCATGGGTGGTGACGTCAATACGCATCGGCTACGCATCGGCTACGCGAAGGCGAGTGCCGCATCATCGGTGCGCGCAGGCCGCGGCGGCGCGCCTGCCAGCAGCGCGACCGCGGCCTCGAGCACCGCGCGCGGCGCCAGCGCATTGAGGCAGGCGGGGCGGCCTTGCGCGCAGCTGCTGTCCGGGCAGCCGCTGTGCAGGCAGTCGCCGCAGCTGATGTCGTGGACCGGCAAGCGCTGCGCGACCTGCGACGAGGCGGTGTGGGGATGCGTCAGCGCGTACAGGTCCACCAGCGGCGTGCCGACGGCGGCAGCGATGTGGGCCGGCGCGGCGCTGCCGGTGATGAGCAGGCTGGACGAGCGGATCAGGGCGCCCAGTTCTCCCAGGCCGAGCTTGCCGATGAAGGAATGCGCGGGGCCGATCCAGGTCTCGGGCAGCGGGTGCAAGGCGCGCAAGTCGCGGCGCTCGCCGGTGAGGATGATCGGGTAGCCGAGGCGCGTGCCGAGCATGCCGATGAGCACCAGCCAGTGCCGGACCGGGTAGCGGTGCGCTGCGGCGCCCGCGTCGGCATGCAGTACCAGGTAAGGCGCCGCCGGATCGATGCCGGCCTCCAGCAGCATGGTATCAACGCGCGCCGCGTCCGGCGGCGGGATGGCGAAGGAAAACGCGGTGTCGGCGGCCTGGCAGCCGACACGGGCGACCAGGTCGAGCTGGCGCTGCACTTCGTGGCGGCTGGCGCGTTCGCGCTCGGGCTCGGGCTCGGGCTCGGGTACGGGTTCTGGTACCCAGTGGGTGAGCAGCTGATAGGGGTCTTCGCGGCAGGAGGCCAGGCGCAAAGGGATGCCCGCCAGGTGACACAGCATCGCGGCGGGCAGGGGACTTTGCCAATACGCGGTGAAGATGACGGCGGCGTCGAAGCGTTGGCCGGCCAGCTGCGCCGCGCATTCCTGCAAGGATTCCGGGGCCGCAGTTTCCTCCTGCTTCATCCATGGCGCGGCGTAAGCGATGGCCGCGTCGAGTTCGGGAATGAAGGGCGCCGCCGCCGCACCCGAAGGCGAGGACAGCAGCGTCAGGTGGCAGCCCGGCATGCTGGCGCGCAGGGCCCGGATCGCCGGAGTGCACATGAGCACGTCGCCCGGCGAATCGAGGCGGATGCACAGGATGCGCCGTACGGCTTGCCAATCGGGATGCAACTGGTGTAACTGAGCACTCATCGCGCCTCCTCGTGGGCGGCGATCAGCACGGCTGCCGCGTACAGGTCGGGCGCCATACGGGTGGGAACGCGGCGCGGTCCGAGCCGCCATTCGGTCTCGTTGCCGTTGTCGATCAGGAGCGTGCGGCAGCCGGCACGGTTGCCGGCTTCGACGTCGTGCAGGATGTCGCCGACCATCCAGGATTCGCGCAGGTCGATGGCGTGTTCGTGGGCGGCCTTGATCAGCATGCCCGGCGAGGGCTTGCGGCAGGCGCAGACCATGGCATAGTCGCCGACGGTGCCGAGCGGGTGATGCGGGCAATAGTAAAAGCCGTCCAGCGCCAGGTTTTCGCGGAACAGCAGGTCGGCCAGGCGGTCGGCCACCGGCGCCATGGCATCTTCGCCGAAGCAGCCGTGGGCGATGCCGGACTGGTTGGTGATGACGAAGAAGCGGTAGTCGAGCCGCGCCAGCAGCCGCAGTGCGGCGCCGGCGCCGCTGACCAGGCGGATCCGGCGCGGTTCGACGTTGTAGGGCAGGTCGTCCACCAGGGTACCGTCTTTGTCGAGGAATATGGCTTTCATGTCAGGGCCGGGAAGGATGCTGCGTTGTCGTCGTGCTCGCGGGCTTCTCTGGGACGGCTCAGTTGAGATGCGTGGCGGTGTGGGCGGCAGGCGGGGTGGCGTCCAGCACGTCGGCATAGATGGCCGCCAGCTGCGTGGCGACGTGGCGCCAGGTGTAGTGTTCGCAGGCGCGGCGGCGCCCGGCTTCGCCCATCGCGCGCGCCAGTTCGGGATGGCGGACCAGGCGCGCCAGCCGGTCGGCCAGCGCCGCCGGGTCGCGCGACGGGACCAGGAAGCCGGTCACGCTGTCGTTGACCGTGCTCTTGATGCCGCCCACCTCGGCGCCGACCACCGGGCGGGCGCAGGCCATCGCTTCGACCGGGGTGATGCCGAAGGGTTCGTACCAGGGTGCGCTGGCAAACACGTTGGCGGCGCTGTAGTAGTCGCGCAGCGCGGTGCGCGGCTGCTGTCCGGTGAAGCGGACGTGCGCGGCAATGCCCAGGTCGGCAGCGACACCCCGCAGGCGCGCCAGTTCGAAACCGTCGCCCGGATGGCCGGCCGCGCCGTGGCCGGCGTCGCCGCCGACCACCAACAGTTGCGCATCGGCGCCGTGGCGGTGGCGCAGCATGGCGACGCCCTGGATCACGGTGTCGACGCCCTTGCGCGGCACCAATCGGCCGAGCTGGAGCACGATGAAGCGGCTCTCGTCGAGACCCAGGCGGGCGCGCGCCTCGTGCATCGGAACCGGCCACAGTTCGTCCGGCGAGAAGCCGCAGGACGCGATGGCGATGCGCGAGAGCGGGGCGCCGTAGAGCCGCTCCATGTCGAGGCGGTCTTGCGGGCATTCGGCGATGATGCGGTCGGCCGCGCGCATCAGCGAGGCTTCGATGCGCATGCGGGCAATGGGGAAGGTGTCGGCGGTGCCCTGCGCCAGCCGGCGCACCCGCCCCAGCGAATGGAAGGTGAGCACGAAGGGCAGCCCGAGTGCCGTCTTGAGGTGCTGGGCCACCATGCCCGACATGAAGAAGTTGGCGTGCGCGATGTCGTAGTGATGCGGCTGGCGCCGCGCGAAGCGGGTGACGTAGCGCGAGAACGCATCGACGTGCGGCAGCATCTGCTCTTTCGCCACGTAGTGCGGCGGCCCGGCCGGCACGTGGATGACGCGGATGTTCTCGAGCCAGTGCACGAGCGGCCGCTGCCCGGGTGCGTCACGCCGCGTGAACACGTCGACCAGGTGCCCGGCGCCCGCCAGTTCGCGCGCAAGCTGGGCCACGTAGACGTTCTGGCCGCCGCAATCGACCTTGCCGAGCCCTGCCAACGGCGAGGCATGCTCGCTGATGATCGCGATGCGGCGCCGCGCGCCAACGATGGCGGCGGGCCGCTGTGGGATCGGGTGTGCCCCCGATTGCATTGCCGTTTCCATCGCTTCCATCGCTGCGTCGGAAGCCGGCGTGGCCTGGACTTCATTCAAACCTGGGCCTCCACGCATGGCGGCCTCATGCGAAACGGACGCGGTAGCGCACCGCGCCGGCCAGGCGCCAGAACACGGCCAGCGGCGGCAGCAGCGCCGACGTGATCACCATTTCCGCCACGTGCGCCGGGGTATGCGTGACGCCGCGCAGCCGGTGCGCGCACAGGCGGCCGGTGAGCAGCACCCAGGCCGCGAAGGTCAGGCCCGCCAGCACCGGCAGGCCGGCCAGCAAACCGGCCAGCGTGAGCAGCAGCACGCCGACGATGGCATAGTGGTCCCAGCGCGGGCGCGCCTCGACTTTCTGGCGGTACAGGGCCGGGTGTTTCTTGTAGAGCAGGGCATCGAAGACCGCGTGGCGGATCTGCAGCAGGCTCGCGCCCCAGGGCACGGGCCGCACCGGGTGGACCACCAGCGCACGCGGCGCGCGCATGATGGAGACGCCGTGCTCCAGCAGCCGGAAGTACATGTCGGCGTCGCTTCCGCGCGGCACGCTGAAGCGTTCGTCGAAGCCGTCGAGCCGTTCGAGTACCGGTTTGCGGAAAAAGCAGCTGGCGCTGGTGAAGTCGGCGGCGTCGTGCCCGTGGGCGCTGCGCTGGTATTCGGTGGGGCGGGCCGGGACCGGGGTCTGGATGCGCCCGCACACCACTTCGCCGTCATTGGCGAAGGCGGCCATGCCCGCGGCCAGCCAGCCGGGCTCCGGCACCGCATCGTCGCTGGTAAAGGCAACGACGGGGCCGCGCGCGGCGCGCCAGCCGCGGTTGCGGCTCGATGCCGGCCCGACCGGCCCCGGGTTGGCAACGTAGGACAGGCGCGGTCCGCGCTCGAGCATGCGGGTGCGCCAGCCGGCGACCAGGTGTAGTGTGTTGTGGTTGGGCTCGTCGTCGACGACGACGATTTCGAAGTGTTGCGGATCGAACTGCTGGCGCATCAGTGCGTCCAGGCAGCGGTCGAGCAGGTCCATGCGGCCACAGGCGGGGACCACCACCGACACCGCGATTCTTGCGTCATCCGTCGTTGCAGACATCACTCTTCTCCGCGTCGAGGCACGTGTGCCGCCACCGCGACGTGCGGACAACGGGACGTGTTCAGTGCGGTTGGAGTCGCGCCGGAACGGATGGGTTCCGTTAGAGAAGTGCCGCTTGGAGCTGCATCAATGTTCGGCCCGGATGAAAGCCGGTTGAGTGCGTGGCCGGCGCTGCCGGCCACGCCAGGCGCCTACTTGCGCGAGAAGCCGGTATCGTCGTCCATCTTGCGGTCGCCCGCCAGGCGGTTGGCGCCGGCCGGGCTCTTCGGCAAGCCGCCGGCGACGTCGTTCGACTCGTGGACCGGGTTCTTTTCCGCGTCCACGCTCTGGGCTGGCAGCCAGCCCGGGTTGTCGCTGCGCGGGCCGCTATTGCCCGGGCTGCGCGGCAACCCGCCGGTGGTGTCGTTCGATTGATGTCGCTCGGCTTTTCCTTCGTTTCCGGAAGGACCCGTCTGCGAACCGCTGCGGTCGGTGCTGTCCTGACGGTTCTGATTCGACTCCTGGCTCATGGTTCCCTCCGTTGCTGGTTGCGATGCGGGCCGACTGCCATCCCGGTGCCTTCGTGACTACCAGGCGCGCTCTGCCGGTTTCCCTCCCCGCCCCGCAGCTCCGCTTGCGCCGCGTCCTGCGGATGCATCGCGTGCGCATGCAGGTCGGTGCCGGAATGTTTGTCGCGGTTGCCGACAGGCTGCTCGAGCAGGCCCCAGGCGCCCGAGTGCTGTTCCATCTGGCGCTGGTGGCTGTCGGTAATGCCTTGCTGCGGACCCGAGCCGCCGGTCTGCTGGCTTTGCAGCGAGCCGCCCGGCAGGTCCGACTCGACGGCGCCGGGCAGGGTGGCCTCATGGCCGGCGTGTCCGCCGTCCTCGGCTGCCACTTCCTGCTGGCCCATGCGCGAAGGATCCTGCGCTGAATGCATTTGGTTCTCGCCGCGGATCGCGTTCTGCCGGCCCGGCCCCTGCGGGTAGGTGTGGTCCATCGGGCCGCTCCCGGTATTGCCCTTGGCGCCCGGCGTCCACTTTTCGTTGGCGCCGTTATTGGTCTGGTTATTGACCTCGCTACGTTGGTTCGCGTCCATATCGACTCCTTTCGTGATGCTCATCCTGCCATGATGCGCGCGCTCTCTTGAATGCAGTATAGGAAGGCGTAGGGGGTCTGTGTAGGACGGATACTGAAGGGTTTTGTTGACGACTGGAAGTACACTTTCGCAGATGCATTTTCTGTCGCGTGAATTCCTACAAAGTCATCTGAAAACGTCCTATACCCTCATTCATCAGTGCTACCTAAGATGATTTCGCCGGTCACTCATCTGGCCTCGAACGCGGGCTTTCGAACGTGATGGGTAACAGCCTGCCGCAGGACGCGGCGGTTCAATAGCGTACAAGGGAGAAGATCATCATGGCCTCAAGTAATCAAGCTAGCAAGCAAGGCAGCAACCAGGGCGGCAACAGTCAGAGCAGCGGTACCCGCAACCGCGGTTTCGCTTCGATGGATCCGGCCCGCCAGCGCGAAATCGCCAGCCAGGGCGGCAAGGCTGCCCACGCCAAGGGCACGGCCCACGAGTTCACTTCGGAAGAAGCCCGCCGGGCCGGCAGCATGAGCCACGGCAACCGCCAATCGGCCAACGCCGGTTCGGGTGGTCCTTCGCGCGCCGCTTCGAGCAAGGGCGGCCGCAGCTCGCAAGGCGGCCGCGGCTCGAAAGAGTAAGCCGTCGCCGCCGCTCCAAGGGAGCGCACCGGCAACCTCGACACGGGGAGCGCAAGCTCCCCGTTTTGCATTTTGCACTGCGGATAGCACACAACAGGACGGTGGGATGCGGTAGAATCGCTGCGCCTTTTTCAACCTTTTCCCTAGGAATATCGTCGTGAAACCTGCGCTTATTCGTGAAGTCAAGACCATGGCCATGTCGTGCGATCGCGTCGGCAACCTGTTGCTGGTCAAGTTCGCCTGCAAGGGCGCGAGCGACGTGGGCATCTATATGCCGGCTTCGATCGTGTTCTGGCTGCTCAAGCATCTGCCACCGAACCGCGACCCGAACCTGGCTGCGCCACCGCAGTCCGCACCGGTGACGCAGCAGGATTGGGACAATCCCTATACGCCGCGTGCCGAATACGTGCAGTGCCGGGAACTGCGCGGTGCGCTGCGCATGACCTTCGTCTCCAACGCCAAGGAAGACCTGACCGTCGTGCTGGACCGTAGCAACGTCGAACTGATGCGCCAGATCATGATCATGTACGCCAAGGACCTGATCGACCTCGACGCGCAGTAAGCTCGTCGTCTTTCACGAAAGGAGTCGCCATGTCCATCAAAATCAGCCAGAGCTTCGATTCCGGGGCCATCGAAGTCGTGCGGGCCGATGGCCCGAAGGCGATCGACCTGAACCTGCGCAAGGATTCGCACGCCGACATCCACCAGTGGTTCCATTTCCGCCTGCAGGGCGCGCGCGGCCAGGCCTGCACGATCCGCTTCCTGAACGCCGGGCAGGCCACCTATCCGAAGGGCTTCGAGGACTACCAGGTCGCGGCCAGCTACGACACCGAGAACTGGTTCCGCGTTCCCACCAGCTTCGACGGCCAGGTGATGACGGTCAATCACACGCCTGAACTCGACAGCATCTACTACGCATACTTCGAGCCTTACACCTGGGAGCGCCACCTGCGCCTGCTGGGCGAAGTGGCCGAGAACCCGATTGCCCGCGTGCACGACATCGGCACCACGGTCGACGGGCGCGACATGAACCTGGTCGTGATCGGCAACCCGCAGGCGGAAAAGAAGATCTGGGTGATCGCGCGCCAGCATCCGGGCGAGACCATGGCCGAATGGTTCGTCGAGGGCATGATGGATGCGCTGCTGGACAACGCCAACCCGGTGGCGCGCAAGCTGCTGGAGCGCGCCGTGTTCTACATCGTGCCGAACATGAACCCGGACGGCTCGGTGCGCGGCAACCTGCGCACCAATGCGGCGGGCGCCAACCTGAATCGCGAATGGATGACGCCTTCGCGCGAGCGCAGCCCGGAAGTGCTGTGCGTGAAGAACAAGATCCACGAGACCGGGGTCGACATGTTCTTCGACATCCATGGCGATGAAGCACTACCGTACAACTTCGTGGCGGGCAGCGAGATGCTGGCCGACTTCACCCCGGAGCGCCTGGCCTCCCAGAATGCATTCATCGAGCAGTACATGGCGGCCAGCCCGGACTTCCAGAACGTGCATGGCTATGCGGCCAGCAAGTACAACGAAGAACTCCTGACCCTGGCCTCCAAGTACATCGGCCACACCTTCAAGTGCCTGTCGCTGACGCTGGAGATGCCGTTCAAGGACAATGCCAACCTGCCCGACCAGCACACCGGCTGGAACGGTGCGCGCAGCGCGGCGCTGGGTGCGGCGATCCTGCAGCCGATCCTGCAGTCGCTGGACTGAGGGGTAGGAACCAGGCATGGGCGTCGAAATCGAGCGCAAGTTCCTGCTGGCGGGCGACGGCTGGCGCCAGCTGGGTGAGCCGACCCTGCTGCGCCAGGGCTATTTATGCTCGGACCCCGAGCGCACGGTGCGCGTGCGCATCGAGGGCGATACCGGTGTCCTCACCATCAAGAGCAAGAGCACGGGCGCGACCCGCGGGGAATGGGAATATCCGATTCCGCTGATGGAAGCCGAGGAACTGTTAGAGCGCCTGTGCAAACGCCCGCTGGTCGAGAAATACCGGCGCCGCATTCCCTACGCCGGCTTCACTTGGGAAGTCGATGAATTCCTGGGCGAGAACGCCGGCCTGGTGGTGGCCGAGATCGAGCTGCCGTCGGAAGACGCGGCGTTCGACAAGCCCGACTGGCTAGGTGCGGAAGTCACCGGCGACAAGCGCTACTACAACTCCAGCCTGATCCGTTATCCGTTTTCCCAGTGGACCAATCCATGACTCACGTTTCACGCCGCGGCGTGCTGGCCCTTGGCCTCGCCGCGCTGCTGCCCCTGGTCGCGGGCTGCGCCGCAACCCCGGGCGTCACCACCTCCGCAAGCTACTTCCCCCCCGCCGGCGAATGGGCCCGCAAGTCGCCCGCCGAGCTCGGCATTGACGTGAAGGCCCTGGCGGCGGCCGTGCAGTTCGCGCAGTCGCGCGAAACCGCGCGTGCGGTCGATTTCTCGGACCAGGAAGCGACTTTCGGGAGTCGCCTGGGTTCGATGCCGACCAAACGCGCCCGCACCAATGGACTGGTGATCTACAAGGGCTATGTGGTGGCCGAATTCGGCGACACGCAATTTGTCGACCCGACTTATTCGGTGGCCAAGAGCATGCTGGCCACGGTGGCCGGCGTGGCCGTGCGCGATGGCCGCATCGCGGTCGACGAGGCGGTGGGCAAGCGCGTGAGCGATGGCGGCTACGCTTCGCCGCGCAATGCCCAGGTGACATGGAAGCAGCACCTGCAGCAGGAGACGGAGTGGGAGGGCAGCCTGTGGGGCAAGAACGCCGACTTCATCGGCAAGGAAGCGTTCGGCGCGGGCGAGCGCAAGCCGCGCGCGCTGCAGGCGCCGGGCAGCTTCTACGAGTACAACGACGTGCGCATCAACCGCTTCGCCTTGTCGCTGCTGCGCGTCCTCAAGCAGCCGGTGCCGGAGGTGTTCCAGCAGCAGGTGATGGACCCGATCGGCGCCTCGAACAGCTGGAAGTGGGTGCCCTACCATAACAGCTACGTCGAACTGGACGGCAAGCCAGTCGCCTCGGTCAGCGGCGGCACGCGCTGGGGCGGCGGCATGTGGATCAATTCCTGGGACATGGCGCGCTTCGGCTACCTGTGGCTGCGCGGTGGCGCCTGGGACGGCAAGCAGGTCCTGCCGCCGTCCTACGTGAAGGAGGCGCTTACGCCAAGCGCCCACGGTCCCGACTATGGCTACCTGTGGTGGCTCAATACCAAGGGCAAGAACCTGCCGGGCCTTCCCGCCAGCGCCTATGCCGCACTGGGTGCGGGCAGCAACACCATCGTCGTTTCGCCCGAGCACGATCTGGTGATCGTGTGGCGCTGGCACGCCGGCAATCCTGCCGAGTTCGCCACTAAAGTCATCGCCAGCCTGCCGCGCTGACATCCCGCCGGCCTGCGCCCGCAGGCCGTCCTTACCGGCAGCTGCGATGTCGCGCTGCCGTTCAGATTCCCTCCAATCTTCCGTGCCCGTTGAATCGTCGGCTGCTCCTGCTCGTCCATGGCGGGGTTTGTCATCAATGCGAATGTAAACGATAATGAGAATGATTCCTGTTTACATGTCAGAGCGTTTTCTTTACAATAATTTTCATTGATGACCTTTTTCCCAACTTTTGACTGCCAAGGAACAGCTTCGTATGAAAACAATAAAAAGCGCAATAAAAAGCCGCAAACACCCTCAATCGCGCGTGGTGGGCACCGCCCTGGCTGCCGTCCTGCTGCCGATGGCGGCGCATGCGAGTGGGGTCGACGTCGCGGCGCTGGACATCGCACCCGCGTCCACCGTGGAGGTCGTTGGCAAGGCGGAAAACGCCTTCAAGGCCGAGCACGCCTCGTCGCCGAAGTACACCGAGAAGCTGGTCGACACCGCGCAGACGGTGCAGGTCATCAAGAAGGAATTGTTCGAGCAGCAGGGCGCGCTGACCCTCACCGAAGCGCTACGCAACACGCCGGGCGTGGGCGCCTTCTTCCTGGGCGAGAACGGCAACACGAATACCGGCGACGCGATCTTCATGCGCGGCTTCGATACCTCCGGCAGCATTTTCGTCGACGGCGTGCGCGACATCGGTTCGGTCTCGCGCGACGTCTTCAACCTCGAGCAGATCGACGTCCTCAAGGGACCGGCGGGCACCGATACCGGCCGTGGCTCGCCGACCGGTTCGGTCAACCTGGTGAGCAAGAAGGCGCAGATGGCGGATGCGGCAAGTAGCTCCCTGACCGGCGGCAGCGCTTCGCAGAAACGGGCCACGGCCGACCTGAACACGGTCTTGAGCGCCGAACGCGGCATCGCGCTGCGCCTGAACGTGCTGGCCCAGGATTCCGGCAATCCGGCGCGCGATGTGGTCAAGAACAAACGTTGGGCAGTGGCGCCGAGCCTGGGCTTCGGCCTGAACGGCCCGACCCGCGTGCACCTCGATTTCCTGCACGTGGACCAGGACAACGTGCCGGACGGCGGCGTGCCCACCATCGGCCTGCCTGGCTACACCAGCCCGGACCTGACCCGTCCGTTCATCGGCAACGCAGCGCCGGTCGATCCAGACAATTTCTACGGCTCGGAAAGCGACTACGACAAGGTCAAGGCCGACATGGCAACCGTGCGCATCGAACACGCGTTCGCGCCGAACCTGCGCCTGTCGAACGTCAGCCGCTACGGCCGCACCAAACAGGACTACCTGTTGACCGCCTGGCTGGCCAGCGCCGCCAATTTCAAGACGCCGGTCGAATCCGATCCCTCCACCTGGACCGTGGCGCGCAGCACCCGCACCGTCAAGGACCAGGAAAACAAGATCCTCACCAACCAGACCACGCTCACCGCCGACTTCACGACCGGTGCGCTGCGCCACACCCTGGTGACCGGCCTCGAATTCGTCAACGAAACCCAGGTGACCTACGGCCGCACCGGCCTCGGCAGCATGCCGGCTGCCAGCTTGTACCACCCGAACCCGCGCGATCCGGTCAGCGGCATGACCATGGCCCGCACTGGCGCCTTCAACGAAGGCGACGTCGATACCCAGAGCCTGTACGCCTTCGACACCATCAAGTTCGGCGAGCGCTGGATCTTCAATGGCGGCGTGCGCGTGGACCGTTTCCGCGGCGACTACAACGTGGTGGCGCTGACCAATAACGTGCTTGTGCCGACCCGCTTCAGCGTCAGCGACACCTTTGTGAACGGCAAGGCCTCGCTGCTGTACAAGCCAAGCACCAACAGCAGCGTGTACGCGCTGGTGGCCAGCTCCAAGCTGCCGCCGGGTTCGAATTTCACCGTGTCCGGCAACGTGAACAGTGCCCAGAACCCGATCTACGATCCGCAGTCGACCCGGACCTACGAGCTGGGCGGCAAGCTGGACCTGCTGCGCCAGAAACTGTCCCTGAGCGCGGCCCTGTTCCGCACCGAGGTGAAGAACGAGCTCGAGCAGGACCCGGTCGACCTCAAGTGGTACCAGACCGGCCACAAGCGCGTGCAGGGGATCGAGCTGGGCGCCACCGGCGCGCTGGCCGCCAACTGGCTGGTGAGCGCGGGCTACCTGTACATGGACACCAGCGTGGAAGCGGGGCGCATGGTGACCGCACTCGGCGAGAACGGGCTGAGCTATACGCCGAAGTCCTCGTTCACGCTGTGGACGGCCTACGATGTCACCCCGGACTTCAAGATCGGCGGCGGGGCGCGCTTCAGCGACGAACTCAAGCGCGGCACCGACGGCGCGATCGGCACGCCGAAGTATACGGAGTCGTATTGGGTGTTCGATGCGATGGCGTCGTATCGCATCAGTCCGAACCTCGACCTGCGCCTGAACGTGTACAACATTGCGGACGAGCGCTATGTCGCGAGCATCAACAAGAGCGGTTACCGCTATACGCCGGGGGCGCCGCGCTCGGCCAGCCTGACTGCCAACTTCCGGTTCTGAGCCGAGTGATCAGGGCGCCGGCATCACTGCCGGCGCTGCTGCGCCAGCCACTCGAACAAGCCGGCCTCGCCGTAGGCATGCACCCATGCCGCGATGTGGCCGGCTTCCGGCAGCACCGTATATTTCACGTTGCCACCCTCCGCCTTCAGCGCCTCGACCATGCGTGCCGATTCCTGTTCCGGCACCGCGTCGTCCTTCAGGCCGTGGAAGGCCCACACCGGAATGTCCTTCAGCCGGCCCGCAAGGCGCGGGATGCCGCCGCCGCAGATCGGGGCGACCGCGGCGAAATAGTCCGGATAGCGCGACGCGAAATCCCAGGCGCCGTAGCCGCCCATGCTGATGCCGGTCAGGTAGACGCGCTTGCGGTCGACGTTGTAGCGCTTCAGCACGTCGTCGAGCATCGATTTCAACAGGTAGGCATCCCACCACTGGCCTTCCCCGACCTGGGGTGAGACCACCATGAAGGGAAAGTCCGGGTCCTTCTCGACGATGGCCGGCGGGCCCCATGCTTTCACCTTGTTCAGGTCGGTACCGCGCTCGCCGGAGCCGTGCAGGAAGACGATCAGCGGAACCTTGTCGCCCTTGGCGGAGTAGGACTTGGGGAGGAAGGTCAGGTAGTTGACCTTGGTCTTGATGCTGGTGCTGCGGGCTTGCTGGGGGGATTTGCCTGGGGCGGCGAAGACTGCGCCCGCGGTGCAGAGGGCGAGGGTGGCGACAGCGAGGCGGAGCATCGGGGGCTTCTCCATTTGGCACGGGAATCGTAGGGTGGGCGGGTCTCCCGCCCACGCGTTCAAACAGTGTATGCGTGAACGCGGCAGCAAAAATTCATATGTGATTTGAACGCGTGGGCGGCATAGCCGCCCACGCTACGAAATCCGATCAGTGGAAGTGCTCGGAACCCGCCGGCGCATCGTCCGGCATTTCAGCATGCACCAGCTCGCCGGTCGGATCGGCGAACAGGGGGCCGCCGCAGTCGTCGCAATATTCAGCCGGGTAGCGCTCGTTGATGCGCTTGATGTGGGCGATGCCGGCCTCGTTCAGGTGGGCGACGATTTCGTTGATCGGGGTCAGCGGGGCAGGGCCGGCGGCGAATGGGCCTTCCATCGGCGTGCCGCTCTCGTCTTCCTGCCCGTACAGCGGCCACACGATGCCGTACATGACATCGCTGTCCTGGCGCATGGTGAACGCCACCCGGTATTCGTCGATCTGGATGTCGGCCGACTCTTCGCCGAAGCCGGCGATCACGGCACGCAGGTCCGAAGGTTCCACGCCCAGCGTATGGGTCAAGTAGTGGACCGCGGCGCGGATCGAGATCGGGCGGATCAGTTTATCCGCTTCGCGGCAGGCCACGTAATACGCTTCCGGCAGCAGCAGCTCGACGCCGCAGCCCGGCAGCAGGCGCGCGATGTTGGCCGTGCCCTGCGTGCGCCACTGCTCCAGCGCGCGGTTGCGCTCTTCGGCGAAACCGATGTGGTGCTGCGGCTCTTGCCAGCGGAACATCGGTGCGTTCTGTGGTGCGACGATCGCCACCAGCAGGAAGCGGGTGTCGGCCAGGAAGGGCGCGGTTTCCTCCGCGCGCGCGGCCGGCTTGACCGTGCCGCCCTTGTGCGCGGCGGCGGCCAGCTTGTGCGTCAGCGCGTAGGTTTCGGCATGGGTGCGCGGCAGCTGGTCGATCGAGTACAGGGTAGGCGCCACGGCGATGCGGGTGCCTTCGGCCAGCAGGTGGGCCGAGAAGTGCGCCTGCAGCGTGCCCAGCATCTCGGCCGGGATGTTTCCGGAAGCGATGTTGAAGCGGGTCCAGGCGAGCACCGGCGCGGCCACCAGCAGGGCCTGCCAGGTGACTTCGCTGCCATCCTGCTGCTCGACCATGGTGGCCGATTCGCTCACGGCCTCGACCGCATCCATCAGCACGTCGTACGAGGCGAGGTCGTCCTTGAACAGGGCGTTCAGCGCGGCGTCGATGCTGTCCTGGTGGTTGGTCTTGAGCAGCTTCTGCAGTTGCGTGTCCAGTTGGCGCTCCCAGGTCCGTTCCTCGACCCGGCTGGCGGCCTGCATGATGGCTTGCGCAATGCTGACGAGACGCTGGCTTTCGGCGGAGAGTTTGGGGGTTGAATCTTTGGAAGGACGACGCATGGCGCTAGGGGTCTCTCTTTACAGTAATGGACAAGGTCATGATAAACCCATATCCCCGTTATTGTAGTTGATTCGGCCACATGCCACGAACACATGGTCCCTTCGGAGAGAAAAGGCGGGCTTGCAAAAAACCTGAATAGAAAACATAATGCGAATCGTTCTCATTAAAATTCAGGTTTTGGCGCTGCCGGAACACCCCAACTAAGAAGAAAATGACCACGATCACTTCGCAGGCAAGCAGCACCTTCATCAAGAGCAAGAAACACACCCGACCTTCCGCTCCCCTCATGTCGGCCCCGGCGCTTGCCGTGCTGGCGACGCTGGCCATGCCGCTCGGCGTGCACGCCAGCGGCGTGGCCCCGGCCGCCCCTGAACTGGCCGACGGCGCCACGCTGCCCAAGGTGCACGTCACCGGCGGCAACGACCGCGCCGTGCAGGGTCCCGTCAAGTCGAGCTCCGACAAGTTCACCGCGCCCCTGCTCGACACGCCGAAATCGGTCACCGTCGTCACGTCGGAAACCATCTCGCAGACCGGCGCCGTGTCGCTGACCGACGCGCTTCGCACGGTGCCGGGCATCACCATCGGCGCCTCCGAAGGCGGCAACCCGGTGGGCGACAACCTGTTCATCCGCGGCTACAACGCCCAGACCGACACCTATATCGACGGCGTGCGCGATTCCGGCTCGCAGTCGCGCGAGATCTTCGCGATCGAGCAGGTCGAAGTGGTCAAGGGCCCGAATTCGGCGCTGGGCGGTCGTTCCTCGGCCGGCGGCGGCATCAACATCGTCACCAAGACCGCCAAGGACAGCAACTTCAGCAACGCCACGGTCGGCCTGGGCACCGACAACTATGCCCGCGTCACCACCGACATCAATCGCGTCGTCGGCGACAACACCGGCTTCCGCCTGAACACGATGGTGCATACCAACGACGTCGCCGGCCGCGACGTGGTGGGCGGCGAGCGCTGGGGCGTCGCGCCGAGCATCACCTTCGGCCTGAACGGCCCAAGCCGCGCGATCCTGAGCTTCTACCACATGGAGAGCAGCGAGATCCCGGACACCGGCATCCCCTTCGACAACCCGATCGCCAGCGGCCCGAACACGGCGAAGAACGGCGGCGGCACCCCGTTTACCAATGACCGCGAAGCCTTCTATGGCCTGAAGAACCGCGATTTCCGTGACACGAACACCGACGTCGCCACCGTCGACCTGCGCCACGAATTCGCTTCGGGCCTGGCCATCCGCAACGTGACCCGCTGGGGCAAGAGCGGCCAGGACTACATCTACACCCAGCCGGACGATTCGAAGGGCAACACCGTCTTGTACGGCACCGTCTGGCGCCGCGCCAACACCCGCGTGGTCGACACCGACACGCTGGCCAACGCGACCAGCCTGAGCGGCACCTGGAACACCGCCGGCATCAAGCACAGCTTCAACGTCGGCGTCGAGTTCTCGCGCGAAGAGACCGACCGCGGCAGCTTCCTGTTCAGCCCGGGCACCAACAACCCGCTGACCGGCAGCTTCACCTGCCCGACTGCGGGCGCGGCCACCCTGTACAACTGCACCACGTTGGTCAACCCGAACCCGAACGATCCGTGGGTCCATACCCGCAGCGTGTCGCCGGCCCTGACCAATGTCGTGACCCGCACCCGCGCCGTGTACGGCTTCGACACCATCGAGTTCAGCCCGCAATGGCTGCTGAACCTGGGCGCGCGCTGGGACGACTTCTCGAGCTCCCTCTACACCGCGCCGGCCACCGCTGGCGGCGCGGCCACCCGTGCCCGCGTCGAGTCCACCTTCGATACCTACCAGGCCGGCCTGGTGTACAAGCCGAAGGCGAACGGCAGCATCTACCTGTCGTGGGCGACCTCGGCGACCCCGCCGGGCAACGACGGCGGCGACGGACTGGATGCCTTGACCGTCGCGATCCAGAACCTGCAGCCGCAGACCAGCCGCAGCATCGAGCTGGGCACCAAGTGGGAAGTGCTGCCGGGCGGCCGCCTGTCGGTGAGCGCCGCCGTGTTCAAGAGCGACATGGACAACGCCCGCGTCACCGCGCCGGACGGCACCAGCCAGAACGTGGGCCGCAAGGAACTGGAAGGCGTCGAATTCGGCCTGTCGGGCCGCATTACCAACGCCTGGACCGTGTTCGGCGGCTACACCTACCTGGATGGCGTCATCGCCGACAACGGCTTCGTGAATACTGCCGCTACCGGCGCGCCGCCGCGCTGGACCCCGTCGCCGTTCAACGGCAACGCCTTCCCGACCACGCCGAAGCACAGCGCCTCGCTGTGGACGACCTACGCGCTGGACAAGGCCTTCACCATCGGCGGTGGGGCCAACTTCGTGGATCGCCAGTTCGCCAACGTGAACAACACCAAGTACTCGCCGTCGTACACCCGCTTCGACGCGATGGCGACCTGGATGCTGAACCCGAGCGTGTCCTTGCAACTGAACATCCAGAACCTGACGGACAAGCTGTACTTCGACCGCGTCTCGTCGCCGCACTATGCGGGCGTGGGCGCAGGCCGTTCGGCTTCGCTGATGGCGAACCTGAAGTTCTAAAGACCGCGTACCACCCCCGCCGGGCAACCGGACTTTGCCCTCCTGATATGATCGGGAGGACTTTTTTCTTTGCGAGGAGTCGAACCATGATGCTGCATATCCCGGGCGTGTTGACGCGTGAGCAGGTCGCCGCCATCCGCGCCCGCATGGACAGTGCGCCGGAATGGGTGGACGGGCGCGAGAGCGTCGGTCCGCAGGGCGCCCAGGTCAAGCGCAACCGCCAGCTCAAGGAAGGCTCTCCGCTGGCGCTGGAGCTGGGGCAGGTAGTGAGCGCTTCCTTGATGAACAACCCGCTGTTCTTCTCGAGCGTGCTGCCGCTGCGGATCCTGGCGCCTTACTTCAATGCCTACGGCGGGGGCGAGCACTACGGGCTGCACGTGGACGGCGCGGTGCGCACGCAGCGCGGCGGCCTGCCGCCGGTGCGGGCCGATGTGTCCACCACTGTTTTCCTGAGCGACCCGGAGGACTACGACGGCGGCGAGCTGGTGGTGGTGGATGCCTACGGGACGCACGAAGTGAAACTGCCGGCGGGCGACGCGATCGTGTATCCCTCGGGGAGCGTGCACCAGGTGCTGCCGGTGACGCGCGGCGAGCGGGTGGCTTCGTTCCTGTGGACCCAGAGCATGGTGCGCGACGACAGCCGGCGTGCGATGCTGTTCGAGCTGGATACGAATATCCAGAAGATCCGGGCGGCGTATGGGGAGAGCGAGGCCACCGTGGGGATCACGGGGCATTATCACAACCTGCTCAGGATGTGGGCGGAAATGTGATCGCACAAACGAAAAAGCCGGAACTGTCGAGGTTCCGGCTTTTTCGTTCGGCAGCGTGTATTCGTCAGAGTACTTTTCGGCCGGTGAACAGGCGGATCAGGATGACGACGGCGGCGACGACGAGGAGAATGTGGATCAGTCCGCCACCCACCGACGTGACCATGCCGAGCAGCCACAGGACGAGCAGTACGATAGCAATGGTATATAGCATGTGTGCCTCCGCTTGGGATGAAGGGTGCAGAAGCAAGATGCTGTCTGCTTTCCCGATAAGCCATCATCCCCCGCGAGCTCCCTTGCTTCCGTGCGCAGCCGTACAGAACGCTTGTTCTTATGATATTTTCTTTGTGATCAATGATTACATGGGCGGCTGGCCGTTGGAGGCGCTCAAGCCGTTGTCGACCGGCAGGTTGACCCCCGTGATAAGGCGGGCATCGTCACTTGCCAGGAATACCATCGCCGCCGCAACGCCTTCCGGATCCTCGGGTGCACCGAGCGGCATGCGTTCCCTGAACTTCGCGACCAGCTCGGGATTGTCCACCATGTCCTCGGTCATCCGGGTCTTCGTGAAACTTGGGTTGACCGCGTTCACCCGGACACCATTCTTTGCCGCATCCATCGCCATCGCGCGCACCATGTTGGTGACGGCGCCCTTAGAGGTGTTGTAGGCGAACAGTTCCCAGTCCCCGCCCAGCCCCGAGACCGACGAGGTCATGACGATCGAACCGCGCGTCTTGACCAGTTCCGGCATCGCCGCCTTGGCCATGTGGAAGTAGCCGGCCACGTTCACCGCCATGACCCGTTCGAAGTCTTCTTCGCTGGTCTGCATGATGTCGCCCTCGGTCGCCATGCCGGCGTTATTGACCAGCACATGCAGCCCGCCGAAGCGCTCGACGGCGGCGTTGACGGCGCTTGCTGCGGTCTTCCGGTCGGCCGTATCTCCGACCTGCACCAGGATGCGGTCCTGGGGGAGTGTGGCGGCGGATTTCTTCAGGCAGGGCGCGTCGATATCGAGCAGCACGACGCGGGCGCCTTCATCCAGGAAGCGGCGGGCGACCGCCAGGCCGATGCCGGACGCCGCACCGGTCACCAGGACGACCTTGTCTTTGAAACGGTCCATTGGTTCTCCTTCGATGCTGTGTCGGTCGCGGCCACCTTATCACAAGCCTCGGCTACGGATTTTCCGATTCGGGCAGGCAAGCTCGGCGTTGCGCGCCAAGGCGTGCGATGGCGCCGGTGAGTTCGTCTGCCACGACGGGTTTGACGAAGTGTTCGGCGAAGCCGGCCTGCTGCGACATGCTGCGATCCTGCGCCTGGCCATAGCCGCTGACGGCGATCAAGGTGGCCTTGGCGCTGCGGGCCTGGCGCGACAAGGCCCCGGCCAGCGCGTGTCCGCTCATGTCCGGCAAGCCGATATCGAGGAGGATGAAGTCGAAATCAGCGTGCCCGGCCAGCGCCAGTGCAGCCTGTGCCGAGTGCTCGACCTGCACGTCGTGGCCCGATGCCTGGAGCAGCAGGGCCAGCGTTTCCGCAGCGTCGACATTGTCGTCAACCACGAGGATGCGGCTGGCGCGCGCGGGCGCCGCCGCGGCCGGCGCGGCAACTGCTGGCGCCGCGTGCAGGCTCGCAACCAGGGGCAGGCGCACGGTGAAGGCGCTGCCCCGGCCCGGCCCCTCGCTGTACGCATGGACGCTGCCATCGTGCAGTTCGACCAGCTTCTTCACGAGGGCCAGGCCCAGTCCGAGCCCGCCCTGGGCGCGGTCGGGCGTGCGCTGGCCCTGGGTGAACAGGTCGAAGACCACCGGCAGCAGCTCAGGGGCGATGCCGATGCCGTTGTCGCGTACTTGCAGCACCGCTTCCGATCCCTCGGCCTGGAGCGAGACCTGCAGCTCGCCGCCGTCCGGCGTGTACTTGGCCGCGTTATTGAGCAGGTTGGCCGCTACCTGGATCAGCCTGGTACGGTCGCCGCTGACCGGCAGCGGGCCGTCCGCCACATCCAGGCGCAGGCGGTGCCCGCGCGCCTCGATCACGGGGACGACCTGTTCCACCGCCTCGCGCAGCATGTCGCCCAGGTCGACGTGCGCCTTGTCGATCGTGACCAGGCCACGGGTAACGCGCGACACATCCAGCAGGTCGTCGACCAGGTGGGTCATGTGCGTGACCTGGCGCGAGATGACTTCGCTCGCTTGCCTGATCCGCGGTTCGCCTTTGACCAGCATGCGCAGCAGCTGGGCGGCGCTGTTGATCGGCGCCAGCGGGTTGCGCAGCTCGTGCGCCAGCATGGCCAGGAATTCGTCCTTGCGCCGGTGCTCGTGCTGCAAGTGTTCGTGCTGGTGCTGCAGCCGGTCGAGCATGCCGTTGATCGAGCGGGCCAGGGTGATGGTTTCGCTGCTGCCCGCCAGCTCGGCGCGCTGCTCGTCGATGCCTTCTTCGCCCAGCCGGCTGGCGAATTGCTCGAGCTTGCGCAGTTCCTGGGTCAGGCCGAGCGCCAGGCGCGTGCCCAGGAGGAACATGACCGCCGCGACGGCGACGGCGATGACGGCGATCAGGCTGTACTGGTGCCAGGGCGTGGCCAGCACATGCTCGAGTTCGGATGGATCCAGGCGCAGGCTCAGGCCCAGGTGCGCAAGCCGCGCGGGAACCCTGACCGGCACGTCCAGCGATCGTTCGTCCTGCACGCCGCCGGAGTGCCCCGTCCACAGCAAGGCGGACGCCGGGGTCGGATGCAGGTCGCCGATCCGCAGCTTGTACACCAGCGCGCCTTCCGGCGTATTCGTGCGCGAGTAACGCAGCAGGCTGACGCCGACCAGTTCCGCCTCGCCGGCCTGTCCGAAGATGGCGGTGCTCTCCACGCCCTGGTCGATGCGCGCGCGCAGCCAGGCGAGCTGCCCGGGCGTGAAGCGCTCGAGGCCGTTGCCCGCCACCGCCTTGCCTTCGAAATCGGTAAACAGCAGCTGGACCGGGATGCCGTTGATCTGGCGCAGGCCGCCGAGGAAGGGCGCCAGGTAGGTTTCCCTGCCCGCGCTGTCGACCAGGCCGGTTGCCAGGATGGGACTGTTCGCCACCTCGTCGATGCGGGTAACGAGGGTGGCCAGCGTGTTGCCGACAGTGCGCGCATTGAAGGCGGCGTCGCGCTGCCGCAGCAGGGTCTCCGCGGAAGCGTGCTGGCGGTCCACCAGGAAGAACGAGGCGGCCGCCACCAGCAACACCGCAGCGGCGGCCAGGATCGCCGATGCGAAGGCGAAACGCTGGGTCAGGCTCGCAGCCCGTGTCGTCAGCCAGGCTTGCATGCTCAGTCTTTGCTCGGAACCAGCACGCCGTCGGCCCGGTAACGGGCAACCAGCAGGTCGCGTACCCCGAGCGCTTCGTGACGGGCCGGCGTGAAGGGGGGAGCGTAGGTCTTCACCAGCCCGCGGTGGCTGCGCACGCGTTCGAGGGCGTCGCGCACGGCCTTGCGGTCGGCACTGCCGGCCAGGTCAATCGCCTTGGCCAGGATGTGCACCAGGTCGTAGGCATGCGCCACGCCCACCGGGCCCTTGATGTCCTCGATCCGCCGTACCGGCGACACCTTGGCGACGCTGTCCATGAAGCGCGCCAGTTGCCGCTTGTCGGCCTGGAAGAAGGAGAAGGTCTGGATCACGGAAAAATCGACCTGGTGGAGGGCCGGCCCGGCCTGGCGCACGAACTCGCCGCCGGTGACGCCCCAGTGGCTCAGGATCGGAATGCGCTCGGCCTTCGGCAGGGCGGCCACTTCGCGCACCAGGACAGCTGCCTCGTCGTCATTGGCGACCAGGACGATCGTCTCGGCGCCGGCGCTACGCAGGGCCTGGTACTTGGAGAGCAGGGTCTGGTCGCGCCAGTTGTACCAGGCGGTCTGCACGATCCGGATATTTTTGTTCGCCGCAGCATGTTTTTCGGCCGCGGCCAGGTTGCTGCGGCCCCAGGACGTATTCGTCAGCAGCAGGCCGACCTTGTGCAGGCCGCGCCGGCTTGCCGTCTGCAGCAGCTTGGGCATGGCCAGGCTGTCCCGCAGCGACAGACGGAAGACGTAATTGGGTGTCATGCCGTTGTCGATGATCATGTCGGCCGAGGACCACGGCGCCATGAACAGGGTCCTGGTCGCCTTCAGGGTCGGCAGCTCTTCGATGATCACGGGGCTGAAGCGGCCGCCGAACACGGCGACCAGCCCGGGCATGCGGGCGAACTCCTCGATATTGCGGATGCCGCGGGCCGGGATCGAGCGGTGGTCGCGGGTGACCAGTTCGAGGGGCCGGCCGTTCAATACGCCGCCGGCGCGGTTGATCTCGTGAATGGCGGTGCGCATGCCCAGTTCGACGGCCTGGGCCGAGGTGCTGTTATCCAGGCCGAATTCGGCGTCGAGGCCGAGACGCACCGGCGCCGGCTGGGCCTGCGCAGTGTGGAAAGAGATGCACAGCATCAGCAGGAGAACAAGGGCGAGGGCGCGGGCAGGCGTCCGGCCCGACGCTTGGAAAATCGAACTCAACATATCTTTGCGGAAAATGCGGTCACGTATTGTAAACGTTAACACTTTGCCTTAGTTCACAATCCAATTGTGCGCAGGAAATTCATTTTTGCAATGGGATAAGGACGGCGCATGAAAAAAGGCCGGGACCTTCGCAGGTCCCGGCCTTTTCGGCTGCTAGCAGCCCGCTCGCGCGGGCCGGTCCGATTACGCAGCCAGCAGCTGGCGCAGCACGAACGGCAGGATGCCGCCATGCTTGTAGTAGTCGACTTCGATCGGGGTGTCGATACGCAGCAGCACTTGCACTTCCTGCGATTCGCCGTTTTCGCGGTGGATCACCAGGGTGGCCAGTTGTTGCGGCTTGATCTCGCCTTCCAGGCCCTTCAGGTCGTAGGTTTCCTTGCCGGTGATGCCCAGGGTTTCGACGCTGTCGTTGCCGATGAACTGCAGCGGCAGCACGCCCATGCCGACCAGGTTCGAGCGGTGGATGCGCTCGTACGAACGCACGACCACGGCCTTCACGCCCAGCAGCTGGGTGCCCTTGGCTGCCCAGTCGCGCGACGAGCCGGTGCCGTATTCTTCGCCGCCGAAGATCATGGTCGGGGTGCCTTCCGCCACGTACTTCATTGCCGCGTCATAGATCGACAGCTGTTCGCCCGACGGCTGGTGGATGGTGATGCCGCCTTCGACCGCCGAACCGTCCGGCTTGGCCGGGATCATCTTGTTCTTGATGCGCACGTTGGCGAAGGTGCCGCGCATCATGATCTCGTGGTTGCCGCGGCGCGAGCCGTAGGAATTGAAGTCGGCCTTCAGGACGCCATGGTCCTTCAGCCACTTGCCTGCCGGGCCGTCTTCCTTGATCGAACCGGCCGGGGAGATGTGGTCGGTGGTGATCGAGTCGCCGAACACGCCCAGGGCGCGCGCGCCCTGGATGCCGGTGGCGGCTGCCTTCGGGGTCATCTCGAAGTCGCTGAAGAACGGCGGCTCGGCGATGTAGGTCGACTCAGGCCAGTTGTAGACCTGGCCTTCGGTCGAGGACACGCGCTCCCACAGTTCGCCCGGGTTGCCCTTCACGTCGGCGTAGTTCTTCTGGAACACTTCCGAGTTCATCGCGAAGCGCATCAGTTCGCCGATTTCCTGCGAAGTCGGCCACACGTCGCCCAGGTAGACGTCGACGCCGTTCTGGTCCTTGCCCAGCGGCTCGCTCATCAGGTCGCGGGTCATGTTGCCGGCGATGGCGTAGGCGACGACCAGCGGTGGCGAAGCCAGGAAGTTCGAACGGATGTTCGGGTGGATACGTGCTTCGAAGTTACGGTTGCCCGACAGGACGGCCGAGGCGACGATGTCGTTGTCGGTGATCGCGGCGTTCAGTTCCGGGGTCAGGTCGCCGGCATTGCCGATGCAGGTGGTGCAGCCGTAGGCGGTCACGCCGAAGCCCAGCTTGTCCAGGTAGGGCAGCAGGCCGGCGGCGGTCAGGTACTCGGTGACCACGCGCGAGCCAGGGGCCAGCGAGGACTTGATGTGCGGAGCGACGGTCAGGCCGCGTTCGACGGCTTTCTTGGCCAGCAGGCCGGCAGCCAGCAGCACGCTCGGGTTCGAGGTGTTGGTGCACGAGGTGATCGCGGCGATCAGGACGTCGCCGTTCTTCACGCGCACGCCGTTGGTGGTCTCGTAGACCTTGTGCAGGTCGTCCGGCGATTTATTGAAGCCGTTGGCGGTGGTCGGCTTGCTGAACAGGTCGGTGAAGGTGTTCTTCACCGAACCCAGTTCGATACGGTCCTGCGGGCGCTTCGGGCCGGCCAAGGATGGAGTAACAGTCGAGAGGTCGAGGTGCAGCACGCGGGTGTAGTCGATCTCGCCGGCCTGCGGCACGCCGAACATGCCCTGGGCCTTGTAGTAGCCTTCGAAGGCTGCCAGCTCGGCTTCGGTACGGCCGGTGCCGCGGAAGTAGTCGACGGTTGCTTCGTCCACCGGGAAGAAGCCCATGGTCGCGCCGTATTCCGGGGCCATGTTGGCGATGGTGGCGCGGTCGGTGGTCGACAGCGAGCGGGTGCCTTCGCCGAAGAACTCGACGAACTTGCCCACGACTTTTGCATGGCGCAGCATTTCGGTGATGGTCAGCACCAGGTCGGTCGCGGTGCAGCCTTCGCGCAGCTTGCCGGTCAGGTTGACGCCGATGACGTCCGGGGTCAGGAAGTAGACCGGCTGGCCGAGCATGCCGGCTTCGGCTTCGATGCCGCCCACGCCCCAGCCGACGACGCCGACGCCGTTGATCATGGTGGTGTGCGAGTCGGTGCCGACCAGGGTGTCCGGGTAGTACACGTCGCCTTGCTTCATGACGCCGCGCGCCAGGTATTCCAGGTTGACCTGGTGGACGATGCCGAAGCCCGGCGGCACGACGCCGAAGGTGTCGAAGGCCTGCATGCCCCACTTCATGAACTGGTAGCGCTCGTTGTTGCGCTGGAATTCCAGCTTCATGTTCAGGTCGAGCGCGTTCGGCTCGCGGAAGTGGTCGATGGTGACCGAGTGGTCGACCACCAGGTCGACCGGCACCAGCGGCTCGATCTTCTTGGCGTCCACGCCCATCTTGTTGGCGACGTTGCGCATCGCGGCCAGGTCGGCCAGCAGCGGCACGCCGGTGAAGTCCTGCAGCACGACGCGGGCCACGACGAACGGGATCTCGTCGGTGCGCTCGGCGGTGGCGCCCCAGTTCGCGAGCTGCTTGATGTGCTCTTCGGTGACCTTCTTGCCGTCGCAGTTACGCAGCACGGATTCGAGCACGATACGGATCGACACCGGCAGGCGCGACAGGTTCACCCCGAGGGCTTCGCCCAGCGCCGGCAGCGAGTAGTACTGGCCGGTCTGGCCGGCGCCGGCCGGGAATTCCTTCAGGGTGTTCAGGGTGTTGTGAGACATCATCTCTCCTTCAGTGGGATATTGTTATTTCAATACCAAAAAAACAGGTGGCGAACCGGGGCTTGCGCCGCGGATCAGGTTTTCTTTTCTTCAGGCAGTGCCGCGACGACCGGCTCCACCTGCTGGGCGTTCTTGCATTCGTTGGCCAGCTGGCGGTTCAGCTTGGAATCCAGCAGGATGCCCTTGGCCGGGATGCCGATCCAGATCAGCCCCCAGTGCGGGTTCTCGAAGCGCTGGGCGCCGGTGGTGGTGCCGACACGGGTCAGGCGGTGCAGGCGCTTTTTCCAGCGCAGCGCGATATGGCCGTCTGCGCCTTCGTTCTTGTAGATCGTGATCTTGTTGCCGAGTTCGCAATCGAATTCGGTGACCACCGTGTCGGTGATATCCGGCTCGTCGACGACCTCGGCGCCGTAGACCGGCGCAACGACAGCCGCGGCGGCGGCGGCCTTCTTTGCCTTGGAGGCCGGCCTGGCCTTCGCCTTGGCCTTCGCCTTGGCTTTCAGGACCGCTTCGGCCTTCGGGTGTTTTTCAGGGGCGGCGGCTGCGTTGGTGCAGATGCCTGCGGCTGCGAACGCAAATGCGCCGGCAGCAAGAATGCGGGAGAGGAGGGTGGCCATCAGTTGGAATCCGTGTAGTTGACGATCGCGGCAGCGGCTTCCGGCAGCGCCAGGCCAGCCAGTTTTGCGCGCTGCAATACGGTCCAATAATATCGGTAGCTCGCGCGGTCGTGCAAGCGGCCGTGCTGCGCGATCGGGCCCCACCCGGCGTTCATCGCCTCGGTGAGGATGTTGGTGGCTTCGTTGACTTCCGAAAGGCGCGGCGTGAAGGCCTTCAGGATCGGCTTGATCTGGTCCGGGTGGATGCTCCACATGCGGGTGAAACCGAATTCGGCGCCGGCGCGCTGGGCGTCGTTGGCGACCACCGCGCTGTCCTTGATGTCGGTGGTGACATTGTGCGATGCGACCTTGCCGTGCGCGTGGCAGGCCGCCACCATTTCGAGCTTCGCGCGCACCACCAGCGGGTGCGTGAACTGGCCAGGGGTGCGCATGGCGCTGGCCGGCACCGCGCCATAATGTGCCGATACAAAGTCCATGATGCCGAACGACAGGCACTCGACCTGGGGCAGGGCGGCAATGTCGTAGGCCGCGCGCAGGGCGCCGTGGGTTTCGACCAGCACGTGCACCGGCAAGTCCGTACGGCCGGCTTTCGCGGCATGCTGGTTGATCAGGTCGATCGCGCGGATGGTCTCGTCGACGCTCTCGACTTTCGGCAGCACCACGTAGGCCAGGCGGCTTGCCGTGGCGCCGACGATCGCGGCGACGTCGCCCGCGAAGTGTGGACTGCCCGTATCGTGCAGGCGCACGCCGATGCGGTTGAAGCGGTTGTCCTCGCTATTGATCAACCCGGTGACCAGCAGCGCATGTTCGGCCTCGCTGCCGGCGGCGGCGCCGTCCTCGCAGTCGAAGGTGATGTCGAACAGGGGGCCAAGCTCTTGTTGCAGGGCCATCGATTTGCGCATCAGCTTTTCCGAACCGGCGTAGTGATCGCAGGCGGGAAGGAGGAGCGGCTGGCGTTTGCCCTGGAATAAAACCTCGGAAGGATGCATGGTATGTCTTGAAACGAATCGGCCATGCCGTCAGTCGATCACGGCATGGCGCGGTTAGCGCGGCCCGCGGAATGCGGACCGCGCCGGGATGATACTCAGGCCAGCAGGTGAGCGACGCCGGCCTTCTCTTCTTCGAGCTCTTTCAGCGTGAGGTTGATGCGCTCGCGCGAGAACTCGTCGATTTCCAGGCCTTGCACGATGGTGTACTCGCCGTTCTCGGTGGTGACCGGGAAGCCGAACATGGTGCCTTCCGGGATGCCGTACGAACCGTCCGACGGGATGCCCATGGTGGTCCACTTGCCGCCCGTGCCCAGCACCCAGTCACGCACGTGGTCGATCGCCGCGTTGGCCGCCGATGCCGCCGACGAAGCACCGCGTGCCTCGATGATGGCGGCGCCGCGCTTGCCGACGGTCGGCAGGAAGGTGTCGCGGTTCCAGACGTCGTCGTTGATCGCTTCTTTCACCGACTGGCCGTCGATGGTGGCGAAGCGGTAGTCGGCGTACATGGTCGGCGAGTGGTTGCCCCACACGGCCATCTTTTCGATGTCGCCCACTGCCTTGCCCAGCTTGGTCGCAACCTGCGACAGGGCGCGGTTGTGGTCCAGGCGCAGCATGGCGGTGAAGTTCTTGCTAGGGAGGTTCGGGGCCGACTTCATGGCGATGTAGGCGTTGGTGTTGGCCGGGTTGCCGACCACCAGCACCTTGACGTTGCGCGAAGCGACGGCGTCGAGCGCCTTGCCCTGCACGGTGAAGATCTGGGCGTTGGCTTCCAGCAGGTCCTTGCGTTCCATGCCAGGGCCGCGCGGACGCGCGCCGACCAGCAGGGCCACGTCGGCATCCTTGAAGGCGGTCATCGGGTCGGCGTGGGCGGTCATGCCGGCCAGCAGCGGGAATGCGCAGTCGTCGATTTCCATCATGACGCCCTTGAGCGCCTTCTGTGCCTTCTCGTTGTCGATCTCGAGCAGCTGCAGGATGACCGGCTGGTCCTTGCCGAGCATGTCGCCGTTGGCGATGCGGAACAGCAGGGAATAGCCGATCTGGCCGGCCGCGCCGGTAACGGCGACGCGCATTGGGGTTTTAGCCATGATGAATCTCCAAAGTGGGAATGAAAACAGTCGAGCCGAGGTGCGTGCGATTCGGGAAAGCTGCAATGATACCAAAAGCGCACCCTGTCAATTGGATATCGCGCGCGTAGCGGGAGCAGGCGCGGAGGTCCAAGCCGACCGCGAGTTTATGCCCCGACTGTTCTATCTGTCAATTCATATCATATGTCTTATATAAGACACATGTCTGAGCAGTCATATACTAGACGACCATGCCCGTTTTGTGGTGAAATCGCGGTCTATGAATCCCCTCCAGTCCAACAGCAGCGATGCACCAGGCAGTGACGCATCGCCGTCGTTCCGCCCGCTGTACCAGCAGATCAAGGCCCTGATTACGCAAAGCTTGCAGTCGGGCGAGTGGAAGCCGGGCGAGCTGATGCCCAGCGAAGTCGAGCTGGCGGGACGGTTCAAGGTCAGCCAGGGCACGGTACGCAAGGCCATCGACGAGCTGGCGGCCGAGAACCTGGTGGTGCGCCGGCAAGGCAAGGGGACCTTCGTCGCCACCCATGCCGAGGAGCGCGCCCACTTCCGCTTCCTGCGCCTGAATCCCGACGAGGGCATTCCCCACCATCCGGAAAACCGCTTCATCGCCGTGCTGCGCATCCGCGCCACCGCGGAAGTGGCGCGCCTGCTCGAACTCAAATCGGGCGACGCCGTGGTCTACATCAAGCGCGTGCAGTCCTTCGACGGCGTGCCGACCATCCTGGAAGAGCTGTGGCTGCCGGGGCAGTTGTTCAAGGGCCTGACGGCCGAGCGGCTGGTGGAATACAAGGGGCCGATGTACGGGCTGTTCGAGTCCGAATTCGGCACCCGCATGATCCGCGCGACCGAGAAGATCCGCGCCGTGGCGGCCGATGCCGTGGCCGCCGAGCACCTCAAGGTGCCGGAAGGTACGCCGCTGCTGTGCGCGGACCGGGTGTCGTTCAGTTATGGCGACAAGCCGGTCGAGTTGCGCCGCGGCATCTATTCGACCGCCCGCCATCACTACCAGAACGAATTGTCGTAACGATGAAAGACACGGCGCCGGCATGCCGGCGTCATCTGCGGCGGGCCCGACCGGTCCACAGCAGGGATCGCATGAAGCGATTAAAATAAGTTGGTTTTGAGTAAGCGGCGAACAGTGCCCGGTTCGGCGCAGGGTTGTTCAGGTATCTGCATGCGATCTGCATGCAGAAGCTTGGTGCCCCGTCACAAAATCGGCGAAAATGAAGGGTTCATTAAAAAACTGTCGTCATAGAGGGAGGTGTTTCATGTCCGAAGCCGTGAGAGAAGCTGCAAAAAAAGGGCGGCCGGAGTTCCGCAACGTTGGTATTGGCGATATTACAAGTAAATATCGCATGCCGCCATCGGCCATCGTGTCGATCCTGCACCGCGTCAGCGGCGCTGGCCTGTTCCTGTTCCTGCCGTTCCTGCTGTACCTGCTGCAGGAAAGCCTGCTGTCGGAAATCTCGTTCGAGCATTTCCGCGGTGTCGTTGGCAACCCGTTTGCCAAGATCATCCTGGTCGGCCTGTCGTGGGCTTACCTGCACCACTTCGTGGCCGGCGTGCGCCACCTGTTCATGGATAACCACCTGGCCTTGGACAAGGATGCTGCGCAGAAGACCGCACGCTGGGTGCTGGTCATCAGCCTGGTGCTGACCGCGCTGGTCGCCCTGAAACTGTTCGGAGTGTTTTAATCATGGCAAACAAGAATAACATCGGACCGCGCCGCCTCGTCGTCGGCGCCCACTACGGCGTCAAGGACTGGCTGGCGCAGCGCGTCACCGCGATCGTCATGGCCGTCTTCACCGTCGTGCTGCTGGTCTCCTTCCTGACCGGCCAGAATTTCACCTACGAAGGCTGGGCCGGCATGTTCTCGCGCCAGTGGTTCAAGCTGTTCGCGCTGGTGACTTTCCTGGGCCTGTTCTACCACGCCTGGGTCGGCATCCGTGACATCTGGATGGACTATGTCAAGAACGCAGGCGTCCGCCTGATCCTGATGCTGGCGACGATCTTCTGGCTGGTCGCCTGCGCCGCCTGGACCGTGCAAATTCTCTGGAGTGTGTAATCGTGGCAGCAATCAAAACTGCAATCCCTACCCGCCGCTTTGACGCGGTCATCGTTGGCGCCGGCGGTTCCGGCATGCGTGCATCGCTGCAACTGGCCGAAGCCGGCCTGAACGTCGCGGTGCTGTCGAAAGTGTTCCCGACCCGTTCGCACACCGTGGCTGCCCAGGGCGGCATCGGTGCTTCGCTGGGCAACATGAGCGAAGACGACTGGTACTGGCACATGTTCGACACCGTCAAGGGTGGCGATTACCTGGGCGACCAGGATGCGATCGAATTCATGTGCCGCGAAGCCCCGAAGGTCGTGTACGAGCTCGAGCACTTCGGCATGCCGTTCGACCGCAACCCTGACGGCACCATCTACCAGCGTCCGTTCGGCGGCCACACCGCGAACTTCGGCGAGAAGCCGGTCCAGCGCGCCTGCGCCGCGGCCGACCGTACCGGCCACGCGCTGCTGCACACCCTGTACCAGCGTAATGTCCGCGCCCGCACCCACTTCTTCGTCGAGTGGATGGCCCTGGACGTCATCCGCGACGCCGATGGCGACGTGGTCGGCGTGCTGGCCCTGGAAATGGAAACCGGCGACGTGATGATCCTGGAAGCGAAGACCACCATCTTCGCCACCGGCGGCGCAGGCCGCATCTTCGCCGCATCGACCAACGCCTTCATCAACACCGGCGACGGCATGGGCATGGCGGCGCGCGCCGGCCTGCCGCTGCAAGACATGGAGTTCTGGCAGTTCCACCCGACCGGCGTGGCCGGCGCGGGCGTCCTCATCACCGAGGGCGTGCGCGGCGAGGGCGGCATCCTGATCAACTCGAACGGCGAACGCTTCATGGAGCGCTACGCGCCGACCCTGAAAGACCTGGCGCCGCGCGACTTCGTCTCGCGCTCGATGGACCAGGAAATCAAGGAAGGCCGCGGCTGCGGTCCGAACAAGGACCACGTGCTGCTGGACCTGCGCCACATCGGCAAGGACACCATCGAGAAGCGCCTGCCGTCGATCCTGGAAATCGGCCACAAGTTCGCCAACGTCGACGCCACCAAGGAACCGATCCCGGTGGTCCCGACCATCCACTACCAGATGGGCGGCATCCCGACCAACATCCACGGCCAGGTCGTCGCACCTGACGGCATGGGCGGACAGAAGATCGTCAATGGCCTGTACGCGATCGGCGAATGCGCCTGCGTCTCGGTCCACGGCGCCAACCGCCTCGGCACCAACTCGCTGCTCGACCTGGTGGTGTTCGGCCGCGCGGCCGGCAACCACGTGGTGGCCTCGAACCTGAAGCAGAAGGTCAACAAGCCGCTGCCGAAGGACGCCGCCGACTTCGGCATGGACCGCCTAAACCGCCTCGAGACCTCGACCGGCAGCGAAAAGGTGCAGGGCGTCGCCAACGACATCCGCGCCACGATGCAGAAGTACTGCGGCGTGTTCCGTACCCAGGAACTGCTGGAGACGGGCGTCAAGGAAATCATGAAGCTGGACGAGCGCCGCAAGCATGTCTCGTTCAAGGACAAGTCGAAGGTGTTCAACACCGCCCGCGTGGAAGCGCTCGAACTCGACAACCTGATCGAGACCGCCAAGGCGACCATCGTGTCGGCCGCCGCGCGTCCGGAATCGCGCGGCGCCCACGCCCACAGCGACTACCCGAACCGCGACGACGCCAACTGGATGAAGCACACGCTGTGGTTCTCGGAGAACAACCGCCTGGAATACAAGGCCGTCGTCACCAAGCCGCTGACCGTCGACACCTTCAAGCCGAAGGCCCGTACTTTCTAATATTTTCCCGGGCCGGGAGTGCGCTCCCGGCTTGACCAGAACAGGTAAAAACATGGCACGCACCGTCCAACTGAAGATCTACCGCTACGATCCTGACAAGGATGCCAAGCCTTACATGCAAGACGTCACCGTCGAGCTGCAAGACACCGACAAGATGCTGCTCGACGCCCTCCAGCGCATCAAGTCGGACGTCGACGATTCGCTGGCCCTGCGCCGCTCCTGCCGCGAAGGCGTGTGCGGTTCGGACGCAATGAACATCAACGGCAAGAACGGCCTGGCCTGCACCACCAACCTGAACGAGCTGACCCAGCCGATCGTGCTGCGTCCGCTGCCGGGCCTGCCGGTGGTGCGCGACCTGATCGTCGACATGACCAACTTCTTCAAGCAGTACCACTCGATCAAGCCGTTCCTGATCAACGACTCGATCAAGCCGGAGAAGGAACGCCTGCAGTCGCCGGAAGAGCGCGAAGAGCTCGACGGCCTGTACGAGTGCATCCTGTGCGCCTGCTGCTCGACCTCGTGCCCGTCGTTCTGGTGGAACCCGGACAAGTTCGTCGGTCCGGCCGGCCTGCTGCAGGCCTACCGCTTCATCGCCGACTCGCGCGACGAAGCCACCAACGAGCGCCTGGACAACCTGGAAGACCCGTACCGCCTGTTCCGCTGCCACTCGATCATGAATTGCACGGACGTGTGCCCGAAGGGCCTGAATCCGAACAAGGCGATCGGCAAAATCAAGGAACTGCTGGTTCGTCGCGCGATTTAAGGCGCGTCACGACGCGCTCACGTGCGTACCGCGTGGGCGGGAGACCCGCCCACCCTACAAAGGCCACAATCCCGTAGGGTGGGCAGGTCTCCTGCCCACGCGTTCAAGCGGCAGAAGCATCGCCGCATAAATTGCGACATCTGCATATAAAGCTGCCGCAAATACAGTAAAAGTACCGTACTGCCTATTCCCGGCCTACGGAGTATGATGTTGACCCAACAACGGACTCTAGTGAAAACGCATCAATCCGACCCCGCGAACCGCGCCCGCCTGCGCTGGCGCTCCCGCCGCGGTCTGCTCGAGAACGATTTGATCCTCACGCGCTTCCTGGATGCGCATGAAGAAGAATTGAGCGACGAGGACGTCGATGCGCTGACCCGCTTGCTCGACCTGGCGGACAACCCGCTGATGGACCTGCTGCTGGGCCGTGCCGAGCCTGAAGGCGAGGTCGACCAGCCGCACGTGCGCGCCTTGCTGGCGCGCCTGCGCCAGGCCTAATCAGCCCCAAGTTTTCGTTAATTGTTTTTAGATCCACTCCCAAAGAAGGAAGTGCCATGAATATCTCTGATACCAAAGCCACCCTGTCGTTCTCCGACGGCAGCCCGTCGGTCGACATGCCGATCTACAAGGGCACCATCGGCCCGGACGTCATCGACATCCGCAAGCTGTACGGCCAGACCGGCAAGTTCACCTATGACCCAGGTTTCATGTCGACTGCGGCGTGCAACTCGAGCATCACCTACATCGACGGTGACAAGGGCGAACTGCTGTACCGTGGCTACCCGATCGAGCAACTGGCCGAGAACTGCGACTTCCTGGAAACCTGCTACCTGCTGCTGAACGGCGAACTGCCGAACGCTGAAGAAAAGGCGAAGTTCGACGACACCGTGACCAAGCACACGATGATCCACGAGCAGATGAACTTCTTCTTCCGCGGCTTCCGCCGCGATGCGCACCCGATGTCGGTCCTGGTCGGCACCGTCGGCGCGCTGGCCTCGTTCTACCACGACTCGCTCGACATCAACGACGCCAAGCAGCGCGAGATTTCGGCGATTCGCCTGATCGCCAAGCTGCCGACCCTGGTCGCGATGGCCTACAAGTACTCGGTCGGCCAGCCGTTCATGTACCCACGCAACGACCTGTCGTACAGCGCCAACTTCATGCACATGATGTTCGCCAACCCGTGCGAAGAGTACAAGGTCAACGACGTGCTGGTGCGCGCCCTCGACCGCATCCTGATCCTGCACGCCGACCACGAGCAGAACGCCTCGACCTCGACCGTCCGCCTGGCCGGTTCGTCGGGCGCCAACCCGTTCGCCTGTATCGCAGCCGGCATCGCCTGCCTGTGGGGCCCGGCACACGGCGGCGCCAACGAAGCCGCACTGACCATGCTGAAGGAAATCGGCTCGGTCGACAACATCCCGGCCTTCATCGAGAAGGTCAAGGACAAGAACTCGGGCGTGAAGCTGATGGGCTTCGGTCACCGCGTGTACAAGAACTTCGACCCGCGCGCCAAGCTGATGCGCGAAACCTGCCACGAAGTGCTGAACGAACTGGGCCTGCAGGAAGACCCGCTGTTCAAGCTGGCGATGGAACTGGAACGCATCGCGCTGGAAGACGAATACTTCGTGTCGCGCAAGCTGTACCCGAACGTCGACTTCTACTCGGGCATCGTGCAGTCGGCCCTGGGCATCCCGGTCTCGCTGTTCACCGGTATCTTCGCGATGGCCCGTACCATCGGCTGGATCGCCCAGTGGAACGAGATGATCGCCGATCCGGAACAGAAGATCGGCCGTCCGCGCCAGCTGTTCGTGGGTTCGCCGGTGCGTGATGTGCCGGCTATCGACAAGCGTTAATCTTTAACGCGGCGTTATCAAGAAAGCGGACTTCGGTCCGCTTTTTATTTGCCTATCATTTCTAATAGGTAGAAGGTTAGTAAAAAAATGATTGGACGGGTTGGTTCCTATTGGCAACAGGAGTAGAATATAACTTGCCAAACACTCATCAAGCTTCATATGGACGTCCTTAAAGTTGTCAGAACGCTGGCCCAGGATTGTATTCGTCAAACTCCAGTTATCGTGTTAGGTAGTGGTGCCTCAGCCGGGTACGGCATTCCTGGCATGTGGCATCTCGGAGAACATCTTAGTAAATCGCTGCCACCAGCGGACTCAGTGCCTGCAGACTTAAAAGGATGGCAAGAGTTCCTCGAGTTTTTGCCAAATTCCGATCTCGAGCGTGCGTTGACCGAAATTAGCCTATCACAGCGTATGACAACTCACGTTGTGAATACAACCTGGGCATATTTGAACAAGGCTGACCTATCGATCTTCCAAAAAATATGCGCAGACCGGCATCATCTTGCGCTTACTAAACTCTTCACGCATCTATTTCGTAGCACTAATCGCGAGATCCAAGTAGTAACTCCAAATTATGATCGCTTAGCGGAATATGCAGCTGAAGCTGGCGGATTCATGGCGTATACAGGCTTTTCATACGGTCTAATTGGTAGGCGTTCGACTTCCCCCCACCCACGAGTTATCCACGGAAAAACACCTGCTCGTACCGTAAATGTATGGAAAGTTCACGGTTCTTTCGGGTGGTTTGGTGATGCGATAGGTGAGCTCGTGAGCTTGCCTCCTACCACGGAGATTCCACTAGGCCTCGAGCCTATGATTATCACTCCAGGTATCGAAAAATACCGCCGAACGCATGATGAGCCATTTCGAACGATCATGCATCAAGCCGATCAAGCGATTAGTTCGGCCTCCGCTTTTCTCTGTGTCGGCTACGGGTTCAATGACCAGCACCTTCAAACATTGCTCGTTCAGCGTTGTCACTCGTCGACCGCACCGCTTGTTCTAATCACTAAACAGATCAGCCCTACAGCACGAGATTTCTTGAAGAGTGGAAGATGTCAAAGGTATTTGGCATTAGAAGAAAATGAAACTTCTACAAGAGTATACTGCAACGAAGCTCCTGATGGCATCGATATGCCGGACACAGCGGCTTGGCGTCTTGAGAATTTCCTTAATTTAGCTATGTAGAGGTCATATGAGTATTTTTTCTTACAATGACGGTGAGGCGCTGGGCCGAGTTCGATCAGTTGATACCGCGACTGTCTTAGTTGCCGTGGACGATGTAGAGCGACTGAGGAAACTGCAGGTAAACCGTTTAGCTGTGCTGCAGAGTAGCCGTCCAGGACAACATCTGGTTGGAATAATACAGAAAATTACTCGAACTGCTGTTGAGGGAGCCCATTCCATTGACGACGTCGAGGGAGTGGAAGAGCGCGATGAGATTAATGTAGTGCGAATTGTTTTAATTGGTACCTTTGCTGACAAAATTGGTGACAAGGAAAACTGCTTTTTAAGAACACTCGAGACAGTGCCGGAAATCGATGCGAATTGTTTCGCATTGGAGGGCGACCGGCTGACCCGATTTATGCGGGTGATTGCAGCAATTGGCTCAGATTCACAAAAGCTTTCGTTAGGGCATTACACCTTAGACGAAAAAGCCGAGGCTTATATTAATGGCAACAAATTCTTTCAGCGTCACGCAATTATAGTTGGGAGTACTGGCTCAGGAAAATCTTGGACTACTGCACGAATTCTTGAGCAGGTTGCCGAGCTCAAAAATGCTAACGCAATCGTCTTCGACGTACATGGTGAGTATTCTCCCCTCGTCGGAGATGGCATAAAGCATTATCGGATAGCCGGACCGGGTGATATCGATGCCGGGCGAGGCTTGAACGAAGGAATAATTTTCTTGCCTTATTGGTTGCTGAGTTACGAGGCTATGACGGCAATGTTCGTAGACCGTTCTGATCAGAATGCACCGAACCAAACGATGATGATGTCCAGGGCTGTAGTAAATGCAAAGCGGAAGTATTTGGCAGAACAAAGTGAGCAGGAAATTCTAGATAATTTTACTATCGACAGTCCAATTCCATTTAGTTTGGACGAGGTTATGGATGAGTTGAATGGCATCAATACTGAAATGGTCGCGGGAGCTCGCGGCGAAAAACAGGGTGATTTTCATGGTAAGCTCAGCCGCTTAATCCAGCGTTTCGAGAATAAGCGTACCGATCGCCGCTTGGGATTTTTATTTCAAGGAGGCGCAGAGACGGCAGAGTTCAGTTGGCTTGAAAAGATGGTCGTGGCTCTGCTGGCTGGATGTAAAGATCAGGCCGATGAAAAGGGCGGCGTCAAAATAATTGATTTTTCTGAGGTTCCCACCGACATTTTGCCAGCGATTGTAAGCTTAGTGGCTAAGATCGCATTTTCTGTGCAGCAATGGTGTCACCCTGGTTACCGTCACCCAATTGCTTTGTTTTGTGATGAGGCCCATCTTTATATTCCGGAAAGAAATCAAGCTGGAGGAACTGGAGAGATAGCAGTTGAAATTTTTGAAAGAATCGCAAAGGAAGGTAGAAAATATGGCGTCGGATTAGTCGTAATTAGCCAGCGTCCATCGGAAGTAAATCGAACGGTATTGAGCCAATGTAATAACTTAGTGGCAATGCGGTTAACAAATGGTGATGACCAGTCTGTTGTGCGGCGACTGTTGCCAGATTCACTCGGCGGATTTGGCGACTTATTGCCAGTGTTAGACACAGGAGAGGCATTGGTCGTTGGGGATTCGAGTTTGCTACCTACTCGCGTCCGAGTGACTCAACCGAACCAACGGCCCAATAGTGGTACTGTTGAGTTCTGGGAACGGTGGGGAGGGGATTCTGCGTTAGGGGGGCATGCCGCTGCTGTAGCCGGATGGCGTAAGCAAACCATGCAGACGCCTTAGTAGACCTATCCTGTTACGGATAAAGGGTCGCAACTAGATGTAAGTTGACAGTGAAACTGAATTGTACCAAGTGCGCAGTAAATACTTGGTATAGCGTAAGGTGTGCTCGGCCATCGACTTAACTCGGGCATCGTGCAATCGGCCCTGGGCATCCCGGTCTCGCTGTTCACCGGTATCTTCGCGATGGCCCGTACCATCGGCTGGATCGCCCAGTGGAACGAGATGATCGCCGATCCGGAACAGAAGATCGGCCGTCAGTGCCAGCTGTTCGTTGGCTCGCCGGTGCGTGATGTGCCGTCGATCGACAAGCGTTAATCTTTAACGCGGCGTTATCAAGAAAGCGGACTTCGGTCCGCTTTTTTGTTTGTTGCGGCGAGTGCGGTTACACTCGCTGTCAGTCCTTTTTCCCACATACCGGGAGCAAACATGGCACGCCTACCCATCAAAACCGTCGACGTCTTCACCACCGTCCCGTTCAAGGGCAATCCGGTCGCCGTCGTGCTCGACGCCACCGGGCTCTCGACCGGTCAGATGCAGCAGATCGCCAGCTGGACGAACCTGTCCGAAACCACCTTCGTGCTGCCGCCGACGGAGCAGGGTGCGGATTACCACGTCCGCATCTTCACGCCCGGTTCTGAACTACCGTTCGCCGGCCACCCGACGATCGGCACCGCGCATGCCTTGCTGGAAGCGGGCATCGTGCAAGCCAAGGATGGCGCCCTGGTGCAGCAATGCGGCGCCGGGCTGGTCAAGCTGAGCGTCGAAGGAGGAGGGCAGGGCGGCGCTCCCTGGATCTCGTTCGAGCTGCTCGCGCCAGGTTTTACCGCCTTGGACCCGCGCGAGGCCGCGGAACTGGAAGCCATCCTCCGCGCCGACCTGGAAGTGAACGTCGTGCCCTACCTGGTCGATGTCGGCCCACGCTGGGTGATCGCCCAGCTGACCAGCGCCCGCGCGGTACTGGCCTGCGAGCCGGACCTGCAGCGCATGAAGGCGCAGGACACCAAGGGCAGGCATACGGGCGTGGTCATCTTCGGCGAGCATGATCCGGGCAGCGAGGCCGGCATCGAAGTGCGCGCCTTTGCGCCGGCCCATGGCGTCAATGAGGATCCGGTGTGCGGCAGCGGAACCGGTGCCGTGGCGGCCTACCTGCGCCATACGCGGCAGCTCGGCAGCTTCGGCACTGACCTGCTGGCCACCCAGGGTGAAATGGTCGGGCGTGCAGGACTGCTGCGACTGTCGATCTCGGACGAGGCGATCCTGGTCGGCGGCCAGGCGCTCACCTGTATCGACGGCACGCTGTCCGTCTGAACGAACCAGCAAAGGAAACAAGCCAGCATGCCGACACGGGAAGATATAGTTTTATTTGCCTCTTATAACGCATCCATGAACGGCAAGCTGTATGCCGCTGTAGCGACCCTTCCCAAGGAGGTGCTGGACGCGGACCGGGGCGCTTTCTTTGGTTCGATCCTCGGCACCCTGAACCACATTGTCGCTGGCGACACCATCTGGCTGCGCCGCTTCATGGGACATCCCTCAGGCTTCCACTCCCTGGCGTCGATGGCCGACATCGCGCCTCCAACAGGGCTCGCCTTCCGATACAGCGACGACCTGGAGACGCTGCTGAAACATCGCCAGCGGTTGGACGCGATCCTCACGGACCTGGCGGCGGAGGTATCGGATGCAGACCTGGCCCAGCCGCTCGCGTACAAAAATGCGCGCGGGGACAACCTGAAGCATTTCGGCAGCCTGCTGCTGCATCTTTTCAATCACCAGACCCATCATCGCGGCCAGGCAAGTACGCTGTTATCTCAATCGGGCGTCGATATCGGCGTCACCGACCTGCTGGAGTGGATTCCCGACCATCGTTGATGCTTCCAGTTTGAAATATTTATTGCCCGAAAATCCGTAACTAATTAACATCGACCGTGGTTACTCAGTAGTCGCGAGTATTGGTCGTCCTGAATTCGGTCGGGTGAAATATGAAACAGCATGTTCGCGTCTTGGTACTGGCAGCTGCCGGCGTCGTGCCGCTCGGCGCGAGTGCCCATGGCGGTGGCCTGAATGCCGAGGGTTGCCACAACAATCGCAAGATTGGTGACTACCATTGCCACCGCAGTCCCGCAAAGGCGCCGGTTTCCAGTGCCTCAGGCCCCGGCCTGGCCCCGCCGAACACCAGCGCGCCGGGAGGTACGCGCAGCCGAAGCGCGTTCGCCAATTGCGCGGCGGCGCGCGCGGCAGGCGCGGCGCCGGTGAGACTGGGCGAGCCAGGTTACGGCGCCCACCTCGATCGCGATGGAGATGGCATCGGCTGTGAACCCTACCGTGGACGACGCTAGCATGCACTTTAAGCGCGCACTCCTTGCCGCTATCCTGGCCGCCTGCCTGCCCCTGCAAGCGGGGGCCGGACTGCTCGACGACGACGAAGCCCGCAAGGCCATCCTGGCGCTCAGCGCGAAAGTCGACAGCAAGCTGCGCGACATTGATGCACTCATGCGCGACCTCCATACGCGCCTCGATACCAAGGGCGACAAGACGATCGGTCTCGACATGCTGAACCAGCATGAACAAACCATGCGCGAACTGGCAGTCCTGCGTGGCCAGATCGAGGTACTGACGCACGACATCGCCAACGCACGGAAAAACCAGAAGGACTTGTACGCCGACCTCGATGCGCGCATCAAGCAGCTCGAGCTGCCCCAGGCGCCAGCCGATAGTCGGGTCGCCCAGGCCGCTTCGGCGGAACAACGATCCTACGAAACCGTGATGAACACCTTCAAGGCAGGTGACTACAAGGACGCCGCCACCGGCCTGCATGCCTTCCTGCGCCTGTTCCCGCATTCCGACAACGCGGCCGATGCCCGGTACTGGCTGGGCAACGCCTACTTTGCCCAGGGCGACTACAAGAAAGCCATCGCGGCCCACGAGACCCTGGTCGCCCACCATGGCGACAGCAGCAAGGTGCCCGAGGCGATGCTCAACATCGCCGCCAGCTTCTCCCAATTGAACGACAAGAAGAACGCGCGGAAATCGCTTCAACAGCTGATCGCAACGCATGCGGGAACGGACGCCGCGAGTATCGCCAGATCGCGGCTGGCGCAACTGAAATAGACCAGTCCCTCAGTGCCAGTCCCTCAGTGCCAATCCCTTAGTGCCAATCTTTATCGGGCTGCACATTCAACCGGTGCGCCGCATCCACCACATCCTGCAAGTCCACCGGATCGCTGAGCGGATCCGCGTCCAGGCTGGTGACCCGGTTCAGCTCCTTCTGCCAGCGCCGCAGTTCCTCGACGTAGGCCTGGTTCGGCACCCGTTTCAGGTCGCCGACATCCTCGACCAGGTCGCAGATGCCGTTGCCCACCCATTCGCCGGTATGCCAGTCCGGCATGTCGACCGCGGGGAACAGGCACACGCCCTGCAGGTCCATGCCGCGCCGTACCGCCGCCAGCGACTCGCCCATCACGTCGCGCAGCCAGTCGGGGCGACCCTGTCCGAGGCCGCTGGTTTCGCCGATGATCATCGGCCTGCGGTAGCGTTGCCATACCGTGTCGAGCATGTCGCACAGCGGCGCGATGCGATCGTCGCCGGGGGGCAGCGGCGCATGCGGCCCGCTCTCGCGGTATTCCATCTGCCCGAAGGAATACACGTTGGCGCCGACGATGTCCAGGATCTCGGGCGAGCCGCCGTATTCCGGGTTTTCGCGCCCGCTGATGATGTCCCAGGCCAGGAAGGTGTCGACATGGGTCTCGTGGCGCGCGGCCTCGATCTGGTCGGGGCGGTCGCGCGGCGCCACCACCCGCACCAGCGGATCGATGTGCACCATGCGCGCTTGCGGATCGATGTCGCGGATCGCCTTTACCCCGGCGATGGCGGCGCGGCACAGTGCCTTCAGGAGGCGGTCGCGGTCTTCGCGCGAACAGCGGTAGGGCGCGGCCCATCCCCATTCGCCGGCGCAGAAAGAGAAAAAGGTGATCTCATTGATGGGCGTGAAGAAGTGCGGGCCAGGGACTTTCGGCAGCACGTATTCGGCGGCGGCGCGGCAGTATCGGGCGAAGCGGTCGGCAAACTCGCTTGAGAACGGATCGAGATCGTCCGGATAGCCGTAATGGCAGAGGTCCCAGATCGGCGTGATTTTTGAGGCGTTCATGGCTTCGATGTAGGAATCGACCATGGAAAAGTCGTATGCGCCGCCCCGGTCCACCAGCGGCCAGGGAATGCCCTCGCGCGACACGGCGATGCCGAGGGTGTTCAGGAGGCGGTAATCCTCGGCGGCGTGACGGTCGTGCCCTGTCTCGGCAACCAGGTTGCGCCGCCTGCCGTCTTTCCACAGGAAGTTGGAGCATTCGAAGCCGGACAGGAAGAAAGTAGGGAAGATGCCGGGATGCCGTGCCATGCGTCGCTCCTTATGGGTTCGGTTGCCTAGCATGCCACGTTTGCGGCGCGTGCCGCGCATGCCCGCTTTCAGTCCACCTTCCACGGCGTTATAATTCCTGCCTTCAGTAGCGTCCACGATCCGGTCCCTCATCAATTCAGATGTTCGCCAAGCACCCACGCATCCATTCAACCCGCGCCGTCATTGCATTGCTGCTGACGTTGGCGATGGTGTTTGCGCACTGGCAGGGCCTGGCGCACCGGGTCGCGCACGCCTGGCAGACTCCTTCGGCCACGGTCGACACCGCCGACATTGGCGCGGCGGCCCCGCATCAGAGTACCGACCAGAAGACCGTCTCGCATTCCTGTCTCGCCTACGACGCCGCCACGGTGGCGCCGGCGCTCGGCACGCCGCCCTGCACGACGATCGCCTTGCCGCCGGCCCGCGTGCTGGCCCAATGGACCGCATTCGCATCCTGGCATGCGCCGTTCACGCCGTATTTCTCTTCCCGCGCTCCTCCCGTCGCCTGATGTCCTGATTCCCTGACCCGTCCGTACGGGTCCGTCCTCGTTTCGTTTCAAGGAATTCATCATGCACGTCCAGCGTACCCTCCTGGCGAGCGCGGTTCTCGCCGCACTCGCGCCACTGTCGTTCGCCCAGACCACCGCCAAGCCCGTCGCGACCGTCGTCGTCACCGCCAGCCCCTTCAATGCCACCGAAGGCGACCAGATCCTCACGCCGGCCAAGGTGCTGGCCGGCGACGAACTGCGCAGCAAGCTCGGTAGCTCGCTGGGCGACACGCTGTCGAACGAACTGGGCGTGTCGGCCTCGGCTTTTGGGGCCGGCGCCTCGCGTCCGATCATCCGCGGCCTGGAAGGCAACCGCGTCAAGGTGCTGGAAAACGGCATGTCGGTGTCCGACCTGTCCGGCCTGTCGAACGACCATGCCGTCACCGGCGAAGCGGCCACCGCGCGCCAGATCGAGATCCTGCGCGGGCCGGCGGCGCTGCTGTATGGTTCGGGCGCGATCGGCGGCCTGGTCAACGTCGTCAACGAGCGCATTCCGACGGAATTGCACGAGCATCCCACCGGCGTGCTGGAGACCCGCTACAGCAACGTCGATCATGGCCGCGCCGTCTCGTTCTCGGGCGACGCCGCCAGCGGCCAGGTCGCGCTGCACGTGGATGGCAGCGGGCGCGACGCCGGCGATTACCACGTGCCGGGGCAGCCGGCCGGCGACACGCTCGTCAATTCCTCGCTGCGCCAGCACACGCTGGGCGCCGGCGCTTCCTACATCGGCGCCCGCGGCTTCCTGGGCGCCTCGGTCAGCTCGCTGAAAAAGAACTACGGCATCCCGGGCGGCGAGGGCGCGACGATCGACCTCGACCAGACCCGCTACGACATCGATGGCCAGCTCGACGCGCCGATGGCGGGCTTCGAGAAGCTGCGCTTCAAGGCCGGCTATTCCGACTACGGCCATGTGGAATTGAATGCCGAGGGCGGTCCCGAAACCCTGTTCTCGAACCGCTCGACGGAAACGCGGCTGGAGCTGACCCACAAGCCACTCAGTGGCTTATTGAATGGCTGGGAAGGCAGCTTCGGCATCCAGACCGAGCACACCCGCTTTTCGGGCCTGAGTGCGGACAGCGGCGAAGCTGCGACCGTGCCGGTGACCGTATCGGATACCCACGCCGCCTTCCTGGTCGAGCAGCGCCAGTTCGGCAAGACGCGGGTCAACGCCGGCGTGCGGGTGGAATCGGTCAAGCGCGAACCGGAAGGCGGCGCACGCCACCGCAGCTTCGATTTGCTGTCCTACTCGGCGGGCGCGGTCTGGCCCCTCGCCAAGGACTACACGGTGGGCGTCACCGCCTCGGTGGCCCAGCGCGCGCCCGGCACCGACGAGCTGTATTCGGGCGGCCCGCACGAGTCGACCCTGACCTACGACATCGGCAATCCGAATTTCAAGAAGGAGACCTCGCGCAACCTGGAACTCTCGTTCCGCAAGGTCGAGGGGCTGGTGCGCTGGCAGGTCAACCTGTTCGAGAACCGGGTGCGCGACTTCATCTACGGCGAAGTCAACGACACCCTGCTCGACGACGAAGGGAATCCGGGCGACGAACTGCGCGAGCGCATCTTCCGCCAGGCCGATGCGACGATCCGCGGCATGGAGGCCGAGATCAGCTACAACCAGCATCCGCACGTGCAGGGACTGTCGCTGCGCGCCTTCGGCGACCTGTCGCGCGGCTCGCTCGACGACGCCGGCAGCCTGCCGCTGCAGCCGGCCAAGCGCATCGGCCTGGAGGCCGGCTACCGCCAGGGCGCCGTGCGCGGCGGCGTCTCGGTGCTGCGCGCCCTGAAGCAGGAGCGCCTGGCCTCGTTCGAGTCGACGCCGACCCCGGCCTATACCCAGCTGGATGCCAACCTGTCGTACACCCAGCGCTTGCGCAAGGTGGACCTGACCTGGTTCATCATCGGCAAGAACCTGCTCGACGAGGACATCCGCATCTCGACTTCGGTGCTGAAGGACGTCGCGCCGCTGCCGGGACGCAACCTTACCGTCGGCGTGCGCGCGGCGTTTTGATCCGGCGCGTGCGGCCGGCCTGAACCTGCCGGCCGCCGCGCTGCTATAATCGGCGCATTCCCCGAGGTGAACCTGTGCGCCGGATTATCGTCATCTTTCTGCTGCTCTGCCTGCCCCTGTATGGTTTCGCCATGCAGGGTGGCTTGACGCAGGCCTACGGCGCAGGCACGCTCGCGCACGCGGTGGCGCACGACGAAGGCATCCTCCACCATCACCACGACGACGACAGCTCGGTCCACTACGACGCATCCGAGAAGTCGCTCGCCCATGCGCAGGACCACCACTCCTGCGCGCAGGCGATCGACCTGTTGCTCCCACCGCTCATCGTTCCGCCGGAACAACGGCTGTCCCGCGTGCTCGCCCCCGCTGCCGAAGCGGTGCCGGAGCCTTTCCTCGACGGACCACGAAAACCGCCCCGCCTCGCCCCCGGCCACGCCGCCGGGGGATTGACGCACGCCTGAACGGAGCCTAGCGCGCGACCTGGTCGCGCCCGTGCGTCATCTCCCGGTGATTTCGATTTTCACCGATGGAGAACACATGCGCACCCGCCGCCTGTCCCTTTACCTGCTCGGTGCTGCTGTCGCCCTGCCATGCTGGGCCCTTGCAGCGCCACCCGCCACATTGAAAAACGCCGTCGACGGCGCCTGGCAGCGCGTGCCCGACGCGCGCACGATCGAAGCGCGCCAGAGCGAAGCCGCGGCGGTGCGCGCCACGGCTGGCTCGTGGCTTGCCGCGCCGCCCGCGCTCGGCCTGTCCCATCGACGCGACGAGAGCGGGTCGGAACGTGCGCAGCGCGAATCCGAGATATCTGTCTCGTCCTCCTTCTGGCTGCCGGGCCAGAAGACGGCCAGGGAAGCGCTGGCCGCGCGCAGCACCATCGAGGCGAGCACGCAGCTGGCCGCCACCCGCCTGGCCGTGGCCGGGCTGGTGCGCAGCCGGATGTGGGAAGCAGCCAGCGCCCAGGTCACGCTGGAAGAAAAGCAGGATCACCTGCACCATCTCGAAGGATTCGCCGGGGAGGTGGAGCGCCGCGTCAAGGCCGGCGACCTGGCGCGCAGCGACGCGCTGCTGGCCAACCAGGAAGTGCTGGCCGCACGCATCGAGGTCGGCAAGGCCCGCAGCGCCGCCGCCGAAGCGCTGGCGCGCTTCCAGGTCCTGACCGGACTTCCGGAACTGCCCGCGCTGGAACCGGAGCCGTTGCGCGAAGGCGAGGCGCCCGCCAATCCACGCCTGGCGGCGGCCCTGGCGTCCGAGCTGCGCGCGCGCGCCGCCCTGCGCCTGGCCGAAGTGAACCGTTCCGCGCCGCCGACCGTCGCGCTGTCGGTGCGCCGCGAAGACGAGCGGACCTTCCGGGAGCCGGTCCGCAGCGTCGGCCTTGCCCTGCAGATTCCGTTCGGCAGCGCCGCACGCAACCGCGGCGTCGAAGCCCAGGCCCGGACCACGATCGCGACCGCCGCCGCCGAAGCGGCCGAGGCCCAGGCGAACCTCGGCGCCGACCTCGCCATCGCACGCGAACGCCTCGCGAATGCCAGGACGGCGCTGGAGGATGCCATTGCCCGCGCCAGGGCCTTGCACGAGCACACCGCGCTGTTCGACAAGGCGTTCCGCCAGGGCGAGCGCGGCCTGGCCGACCTGCTGCGCTCGCGCGCCCTCACCCATGAGGCCGACGTCGCCGTGGCCCAGCAAAAAGTCGCAGTCGGGCACGCCCATGCGCAACTCAATCAAGCATTAGGAATTCTTCCATGAAAATCTTGACCCTGTTTTTCGCCGCCATGCTCGCCATACTCACCACCTTGCAGGCAGCGGCCGGTCCCGGCGCGCATGGGCCGAACGGCGAACACCTCGACGCCCCGGCCAGCGCCGCCGGCGCCGCGCTGCCGCGCATCGAGACCTTTACCGAAGCCTTCGAGCTGGTCGGCCAGCTCTCGGGGGGCGAACTGTCGATCATGATCGACCGCTACGAGACCAATGAGCCGGTGCTGAATGGCGTGCTGGAAGTCCAGTACAAGAACCTCAAGGCGAAGGCCACCTTCCATGCCGACATGGGCGACTACGCCGTCGACGATCCGGCCCTGCTCGCCGCGCTGTCGAAGCCGGGCGCGCATCCGCTGCTGTTCACCCTGGTGGCAGGCGAGGAGAGCGACCTGCTGGAAGGGACGCTGCAGGTCGCGCAGGCGTCCGCGGAGCTGGACCACGATCATGAAGATGCCGCGTGGCGCCCGTGGCTGCTGGCGGCCGTCGCGGCGCTTGCCGTCGCTGCGCTGGTGTTCGTCGTGCGCCGCAAGCGTCAACCCAAGGAAGCCTGAGCATGAAACATCGCATTGTCATCGGCATCCTCGCCGGCCTTTTCACGACCTCGCTGCTGGCGTCTCCCGGCGCCCACGGTCCCAACGGCGAGCACCTCGACGAGCAGGCGGCCGGCACGGTCAGCGGCCTGGCGCGCCTGCCGGACGGCAGCGTCAACGTGCCGAAACCGGCGCAGCGCCGCATGGGCGTGCGCACCCTGATGGTGAAGGAGGGCGAGTTCGCGCGCACGGTCCTGCTCAACGGCCGGGTTGCGATCGACCCGAATGCCGGCGGCCGGGTGCAGGCGCCGTTCGCGGGACAGATCGCGCCGGGCCCGAACGGCTTGCCGGTTGCCGGACAGCGCGTGGCGAAAGGGCAGGTGCTGGCGCGCCTGCGCCCGCTCGGCGACGCCATCGAACGCGGCAACCAGGCCGCCGAACTGGCCGGACTGCGCGCCAGCCGCGAACTGCTGGCCAAGCGCGTGAAGCGCCTGGAATCGCTGGAAGGCGTGGTGCCGGCCAAGGAAGTGGAAGCGGCGCGCGCCGAGCTGGCGTCGACCGTCGGCCGCGAGCGCGCCGTGGCGAAGTCGATCGGCGGCGTGGAAAGCATCGTCGCCCCAAGCAGCGGCATCCTCGCCAGCGCGGCGGTGCTCAACGGCCAGATGGTGGAATCGCGCGAGGTGCTGTTCGAGATCGTCGATCCGACGCAGATGCTGGTCGAGGCCCTGTCCAGCGACGCTTCGCTCGCGCGCAGGATCAGCAGCGCAACGCTGCGCGACGTGGCGGATGTCGAGCTCACCCTGCTGGGAGGCGGCCGCAGCCTGCGCGAGGGCGCGCTGCCGCTGAACTTCCGCGCGCGCGGCAAGGCCCTCGACCTGGCCATCGGCCAGCCGGTGACCGTGCTGGCGAAGCTCGACACCAGGGTGAAGGGCATCGCCCTGCCGGCGGCGGCGCTGGCCCGCAACCCGGCCAATGAAACCGTGGTGTGGATCAAGTCCGGCGCCACGCGCTTCATCGCGCTGCCGGTGGAGTCGACCGCACTCGATGCGGGGACGGTCATCGTCACGAAAGGGCTAAGCCCGGACAACAGGGTGGTCGTCAGCGGCACTTCCCTGATCAACCAGATCAGGTAAGGCGCCCATGTTCAATACCATAGTCAGTTTCAGCCTGCGCAACCGCCTGTTCGTGCTGGTGGGGGCGCTGCTGCTGATGGTCTACGGCGCCTGGACCGCCTTGCGTACTCCCGTGGACGTGTTCCCCGACCTGAACAAGCCGGTCGTCACGGTGCTGACCGAGGCGGGCGGCATGGCGCCTGAGGAAGTCGAGCAGCTGGTCTCGTTCCCGATCGAGACCTCGCTCAACGGCATGCCGGGCGTGACCCGGGTGCGCTCGGTGTCCGGCGTCGGCCTGTCCATCGTGTATGCCGAATTCGACTGGGGTACCGATGTCTACCGCAACCGCCAGCTGGTGTCGGAGCGCATCACCCTGGTCAAGGAACAGCTGCCGGGGAATCTCGCGCCGATGATGGGGCCGGTGTCCTCGATCATGGGCGAGATCATGCTGATCGCGCTGCCGATCGACGTCGCCAGGACCGATCCGATGAAGGCGCGCGAGTATGCCGACTTCGTGCTGCGTCCGCGCCTGCTGTCGATTCCCGGCGTGTCGCAGGTGATCCCGATCGGCGGCGAGGTGCGCCAGCTGCGCGTGCAGCCCGACACCGCGCGCATGGCGCAGTTCAAGGTGTCGCTGGAGCAGGTATTGACCGCGCTGCGCGGCTTCGCGGCCAACACGAGCGGCGGCTTCATCGACCTGAACAACCGCGAGTACCTGATCCGCAACCTGGGCCGCACCACGCGCCTGGAGGACGTGGGCGGCCTGGCCGTGGCCTACCGCAACGGCATGCCGGTGCTGCTGGAACAGGTGGCGAGCGTCGCCTACGCGCCGGCCTTCAAGCGCGGCGATGCCGGCATGAACGGCAAGCCGGCGGTGATCGTGAGCGTGCAGAAGCAGCCCGCCGGCGACACCGTGCGCCTGACGCGGGAAATCGAGTCCGCGCTGGCGGAACTGGCGCAGGGACTGCCGGCAGGCATCTCGCCGCCGACCGTGCTGTTCCGCCAGGCGAACTTCATCGACGCCTCGATCGGCAACGTGGTCGAAGCGCTGCGCGACGGCGCGATCCTGGTCGCGATCGTGCTGTTCGCCTTCCTGCTCAGCGCCCGCACCACGCTCATTTCCCTGGTCGCCATTCCGCTGTCGCTGGCGGTGACGGCGCTGGCCTTCCACCTGCTGGGCCAGTCGATCAACGTGATGACCCTGGGCGGCCTGGCGATCGCGATCGGCGAACTGGTGGACGACGCGGTGGTCGACGTCGAGAACATCCTGCGCCGGCTGAAGGAACGCGACCAGACCGGGCCGACGGTGCAGACCGTGCTGGAGACCATCTGGCATGCCTCGGTCGAGGTGCGTTCCGGGATCGTCTACGCCACCGTGATCGTGGTGCTGGTGTTCATGCCGCTGTTCGCGCTGCCGGGCATCGAGGGCAGGCTGTTCGCGCCGCTGGGCATCGCCTACATTGCCTCGATCCTGGCCTCGATGCTGGTGTCGATGACGGTCACGCCGGTGCTGTCCTATTACCTGCTGCCGCAAATGAAGCGCCTGCACCAGGGCGACAGCCCGGTCGTGCGGCGCCTGAAGCAGTGGGACACGGCCGCGCTGGCGTGGTCGCTGCCACGCATCCGTCTGGTCCTGGCGGGCGCGCTGATCGTGGTGCTGGCCGCCGCGGCCTCGGTGCCGTTCTTCCCGCGCGCCTTCCTGCCGGCCTTCAACGAAGGCTCGCTGGTGATGGGCATGACCTTCGTTCCCGGCACCTCGCTGGCGGAGGCCAACCGCATGGGGGCGCTGGCCGAGACCCTGATCGCCCGGGTGCCGGAAGTGACCAAGGTCGGGCGCCGCACCGGACGCGCCGAGTTGGACGAGCATGCCGAGGGCGTACACTCGTCCGAGCTCGACATCGACCTGAAGGCATCGGAGCGCAGCCGCGAGGAGATCATGGCCGCCATCCGCAACCAGCTCGCGAGCATCCCGGCCGCGGTGGCGATCGGCCAGCCGATCTCGCACCGTCTCGACCACCTGCTGTCCGGCGTGCGCGCCCAGATCGCCCTCAAGATCTACGGCGACGACCTCGACACCCTGCGCGGCCTGGCCGACGGCCTGCAGGGCCGGCTGCGCGCGGTGCCGGGCCTGGTCGACCTGTCGGTCGAGCGCCAGGTCTTGATCCCGCAGGTCAAGGTGCGCATCGACTATCGCAAGGCGGCGCAGCACGGCCTGGCGGCCGGCGACGTGCTGCAGGCCCTGCAGGCGCTGTCGGAGGGCACGCGCGTGACGCAGGTGATCGACGGCGCGCGCCGCTACGACCTGGTGGTGCGCCTGGCGGACGTCGACCGCTCGCCGGAGGACCTGGGCCGCGTCATGCTCGACAGCCCCGCAGGGCCGGTTCCGCTGACCAGCGTGGCCACGGTGGAAGAGGGCGACGGCCCGAACCAGATCGGCCGCGAAAACGGCCGCCGGCGCATCGTCGTGTACGCCAACACCGACGGCTCCAGCATGTCGCACATCATCGCCGACGTGCGCAAGCAGGTCGCCGCGACCCGGCTGCCGGGCGGCTACTTCGTGAGCGTCGAAGGCCAGTTCCAGGCGCAGGAACAGTCGCAGCGCCTGATCATGGGCCTGTCGCTGGCCTCGCTGGTGCTGATCTTCCTGGTGCTGTATTCGCGCTACCGTTCGTCGACGCTGGCGCTGGTCATCATGGGCAACATCCCCTTTGCCCTGGTCGGCAGCGTGATCGCGATGTGGATCGCGGGCGTGTCGCTGTCGGTCGCCTCGATGGTCGGCTTCATTACCCTGGCCGGCATCGCCACGCGCAACGGCATCCTCAAGATCAGCCACTACATCAACCTGTGCAAGTTCGAAGGCGAGACCTTCGGCTGGCCGATGATCGTGCGCGGCTCGATCGAGCGCCTGACGCCGGTCTTGATGACGGCGCTGGTGGCCGCCTTTGCGCTGACGCCGCTGCTGCTGGCGGCGGACGCGCCGGGCAAGGAGATCCTACACCCGGTGGCGGTGGTCATCTTCGGTGGCCTGATCAGTTCGACGCTGCTGGATTCGCTGCTGACGCCGTTGATCTTCTGGAAGGTCGGACGGCGTCCGCTCGAGCGCCTGTTGGCCGAGAAGCACGGCGACAGCTATTGATTCGATGGGCCGAGTGGCGGCGCCCATCGCGAGCCGCCACGTGTTTTCTGGAGTACGAACATGAAGAAGATCCTTGCAATCGCGCTGGTGTCGGCCGGCGTCATCCTGTCAGGCCAGGCCTTCGCACACGGCGCCAAGCCCAAGCACGGCGGCATCGTGCAGGCCGCGGGCGACCTGTCCTTCGAGCTGGTGGCCAAGGACGGTGCCACCACCATCTACGTCGACGACCACGGCAAGGACAAGCCGACCGCGGGCGCAACCGGTACCTTGACCGTGCTGAAGGGCACGCAGAAGACCGCGCTGCCGCTGGAATCGGGCGGCGCCAACACGCTGGTCGTGAAGGGCAATGCCGTCCTGGCGAAGGGCAGCAAGGCCGTGGCGTCCGTGAGCTTCGCCGACAAGAAGACCGTCAGCGTGCGCTTCTCGGTCAGGTAAGCCTGGCGCCTGCTGCCGCGGCTGGATCAGCGGGTCCAGTTGCACTTGCCGCGCAGGATGGCGGCGGCCCAGAATGGCGCGGCATACAGGCCGCCGACGCCGATCACATAGTCGCCCAGCACGGTCTTGGCGACGAAGCTGTGCGGCTGGTGCTTGAGGGGATCGGGATCGAGGCAGTGCGCTTTCTTCGCTTCCGACACCTTGCGTGCGAATTCGCGATAGGGGCGGCTGCTCAGGACATCGCCGGCGCCCGGTACTGCGCTCAAGGGCATGTCGTCCAGGGTGGCGCGGACGGCAGCCCTGATGGCTTCTTCACTGGGACGCGCACCAGCCAGGGGCGCCGCGGGAGGTGTTGCCGGGATTCCGAAGGGATCGACCGGCGCGGGCTTGCGTGCATCCTGCGCCTCCGCATGGACCGGGACCGCCGGGGCAAGCGCGAAGAATACGAACATCGTCAGGAGCAGGGCTTTCATCGTCATGGCGCAGAGTGGATGGCCTGGCGACTCTACCCGAACGCATTGCCATATTCTTAAGTCTGCATGAAGCGCTGCATTATTATGTGGATCGGATAAACGAGGAGGAAAGCAGATGGGAACCGAGCGCAGCTTCGTCGACTACGTCACCGAGGTGGCCGGGCTGGGCAGCCGGCTGACCCACAAGAAGATGTTCGGCGAATATGCCGTGTACCTGGACGGCAAGGTGGTCGCTTTCGCCTGCGACAACAGCCTGTTCGTCAAGCCCTCGCAAGCCGTGGCCACCCTCGCGCCGGACCTGCCGCAGGGGCCGCCGTATCCCGGCGCAAAGGACTATCCGATCGCCGACGAACTGCTCGACGATCCCGAGGCGCTGCGCCGCCTGCTCGAGGACACCGCGGCCCTGATGCCGCTGCCGAAGCCGAAGAAGCCGCCGGCGAGCAAACGCCCCACCTGACAGCAGGCGCCGAGCCTGTCGGCGATTTCATGAGCGGGTGTACTGACAAGTGCACGGTATTCATGAATGCCATTCATAAGCCCTTGCATTTTTCACATGCAGTGCGGCCCGATCGCGCCCCTACAATCCCGTGCTGGCGCACCGAAGCGAACTGCACGCCGTAAAAGTTAGAAAAGCGCTATGTTCTTGGCTTCGGTTCCAAATGCGCGTTTTCGTCAAATCAACAGGCGTCCAGCTGCGCCGCCGTTCCAATCAGCAACTCTTCAAGAAAGGATGCACGATGCCCGACTTCGATCCAAACCGGCGCCAGCTGCTCAAGGCGTCGACCGTCGCCGTCGGCGGTGTGGCCGTGGCCTCCCAGCTCGCGACGCCTGCCGCGGCCGCGCCCGCCGCCCAGCCGGCGGCCTCCACGACGCCTTCCACCATGAGCATCCGCCTGAAAGTCAACGGCATCGAGCACCAGCTGATGGTCGATCCGCGCACGACGCTGCTCGACGCGCTGCGCGACCGCCTGCACCTCACCGGCAGCAAGAAGGGCTGCGACCAGGGCCAGTGCGGCGCCTGCACGGTGCTGGTCGACGGCCGCCGCACGACCTCGTGCCTGACCCTGGCCGTGATGCAGGAAGGCCACGAGGTCACCACCATCGAAGGCCTGGGCATCCCGACCAACCTGCACCCGCTGCAGCGTGCCTTCATCAAGCACGACGGCTACCAGTGCGGCTTCTGCACCCCGGGCCAGATCTGTTCGGCCGTGGGCATGCTGGAAGAGATCCGCGCCGGCGCGCCGAGCCACGTCACGCTCGATCTCAACGCCAATGCGCCGCTGAGCGAGATGGAATTCCGCGAGCGCATGAGCGGCAACATCTGCCGCTGCGGCGCCTATTCGAACATCCAGGAGGCGATTGCCGAAGTGGCCGGTGTCACCACGGGAGCGAAGCGATGAAAGCCTTTACCTACGAACGGGCGACCAGCCCGCAGGAAGCCGCCGCCGCTGCCGCACGCAACCCGAACACGCGCTTCGTCGCGGGTGGCACCAACCTGCTGGACCTGATGAAGCTCCAGATCGAAACGCCGTCCCACCTCATCGACGTCAACGACCTCGCGCTCGACCGCATCGAGCCGGCGCAGAACGGCGGCCTGCGCATCGGCGCGCTGGTGCGCAATGCCGACCTGGCGGCCGACGGCCGCGTGCGGCGCGACTACGCGGTGTTGAGCCGGGCGCTGGTGTCGGGCGCCTCGGGCCAGCTGCGCAACCAGGCCACCACCGCCGGCAACCTGCTGCAGCGCACCCGATGCCCGTACTTCTACGACACCAACATGCCCTGCAACAAGCGCAGGCCCGGCAGCGGCTGCAGCGCCACCGGCGGCTTCACCCGCCTGCACGCGATCGTCGGCCAGAGCGAGGCCTGCATCGCCACCCACCCGAGCGACATGGCGGTGGCGATGCGGGTGCTGGACGCCCAGGTCGAGACGATCGACCCGAGCGGCGCCACGCGCGTGATCCCGATCGCCGACTTCCACCGCCTGCCCGGCAACACGCCGCACATCGAGCACAGCCTGAAGCCCGGTGAGCTGATCACCGCGGTGACGCTGCCGCCGCCCGTCGGCGGCGTCCAGAGCTACCGCAAGGTGCGCGACCGCGCGTCCTATGCGTTCGCGCTGGTGTCGGTGGCCACCATCGTGCAGCGCGACGGCACCGGCCGGGTGGCGCTGGGCGGCGTCGCCCACAAGCCGTGGCGGGTCGAGGCGGCCGACGCGGCCTTCCCGCGCGGGGCGCAGGCCGTGGCCACGGCGCTCCTGCAGGGAGCACGCACCACCGAAGAGAATGCATTCAAGGTGCCGCTGGTCGAGCGCACGCTGGCCGCCGCAATGGCGGATGCCAAAGCATAAGCAAAGGGACAGCCATGAAATTCAACGAACCAGCCACCACCAACCCCATCGACCAGCTCAAGGTCGTGGGCCAGCCGATCGACCGCATCGACGGCCCGCTCAAGACCACCGGCACCGCGCCGTATGCGCTGGATCGCCATGACGTGGTGCCCAACCAGGCCCACGGCTACGTGATCGGTTCCGCCATTCCCACCGGGCGCATCGTCTCGATGGACCTGGCGGCGGCCAAGGCCGCGCCGGGCGTGATCGCCATCGTCACCGCCCAGAATGCCGGCAAGCTCGCCAAGGGCAATTTCAATACCGCGCTGCTGCTGGGCGGCCCGCGCATCCAGCACTACCACCAGGCCGTGGCGCTGGTGGTGGCCGAGACCTTCGAGCAGGCGCGCGACGCCGCCGGCCTGGTGCGCATCAAGTACGAACGCGAGAAGGGCGTATTCGACCTGGAGGCGGTGAAGAACAAGGCCATCGCGCCCAAGAAGGAAGCCGCCGAGACCAAGGTCGGCAACTTCACCGGCGCCTTCGCATCGAGCCCCGTGAAACTCGACGCCGAGTACCACACCGCGCACGAATCGCACATGATGATGGAGCCGCATGCCAGCGTTGCGGCCTGGGACGGCGACCAGCTCACGGTGTGGACCTCGAACCAGATGATCGCCTGGGCCAAGGGCGACCTGGCCAAGACCCTGGGCATCCCCAAGGACAAGGTGCGCGTGCTGTCGCCGTATATCGGCGGCGGCTTCGGCTCCAAGCTGTTCCTGCGCGCCGACGTGGTGCTGGCCGCGCTGGGCGCGAAGGCGGCCCGGCGGCCGGTGCGGGTGCCGCTGCAGCGCGCGCTGATCCCGAACAACACCACGCACCGCGCGGCGACCCTGCAGCGCATCCGCATCGGCGCCACGCGCGAAGGCAAGATCACGGCGATCGCCCACGAAAGCTGGTCCGGCAACCTGAAGGATGGCTCGCCGGAAAACGCGGCGACCCAGACCCGCGCGCTGTACGCGGGCGAACACCGCATGAGTGCCAACCGGGTGGCCGAGATGGACCTGCCGGAAGCGAACGCGATGCGCGCCCCGGGCGAGGCGCCGGGCATGGCGGCGCTCGAGATCGCGATGGACGAGATGGCGGAGAAGCTCGGCATGGACCCGGTCCAGTTCCGCATCGCGAACGACACCCAGGTGGTGCCGGACAATCCCGAAAAGCCCGCTTCGGCCGACCCGCAATCGAAAAAGCCCGAGAAGGAAAAGCACAACCCCCATCCGCCGTTCTCCAAGCGCCAGTACATCCAGTGCCTGCAGACCGGGGCCCAGCGCTTCGGCTGGGAACGCAGGGCCGCCAAGCCGGGCACGATGCGCGAAGGACGCTGGCTGGTCGGCATGGGTATGGCCTCGGCCTTCCGCGACAACCTGCTCATGAAGTCGGCGGCACGCGTGCGCCTGGACCGGCGCGGCATCCTGACGGTGGAAACCGACATGACCGACATCGGCACCGGCAGCTACACCATCATCGCGCAGACGGCCAGCGAGGTGATGGGCGTGCCGCTCGAGAAGGTGCGGGTGCGCCTGGGCGATTCGAGCCTGCCGGCGTCCTGCGGCTCGGGCGGCCAGTGGGGTGGCAACAATTCCTGCGCGGGGGTGTACGCCGCCTGCATGAAGCTGCGTGAGATGGTGGCGCGCCAGGCCGGGTTCGAACCGGAACGCGCCATCTTCGCCGATGGCCTGATCCGCGTGGGCGATCGCAGCCTGCCCCTGGGGCAGGCGGTGGGCGAGCGCGAACTGGTCGCCGAAGACACCATCGAGTACGGCGACATCGACAAGCGCTTCCAGCAGTCGACCTTCGGCGCGCACTTCGTCGAAGTCGGCGTCGATGCGGTCACCTGCGAGGTGCGCATCCGGCGCATGCTGGCGGTGTGCGCGGCCGGGCGCATCCTGAACCCCAAGACGGCGCGCAGCCAGGTGATCGGCGCGATGACGATGGGCGCCGGCGCGGCGCTGATGGAGGAGCTGGCCGTGGACAAGCGGCTCGGCTACTTCGTCAACCACGACCTGGCCGGCTACGAGGTGCCGGTGCACGCGGACATCCCGCACCAGGAAGTGATCTTCCTGGACGAGGTCGATCCGATGTCGTCGCCCATGAAGGCCAAGGGCATCGCCGAACTCGGCATTTGCGGCGTGGCCGCGGCCATCGCCAATGCCGTGTACAACGCGACCGGCGTGCGGGTGCGGGAGTATCCGATCACGCTCGACAAGCTGATCAGCAAGATGCCGCTGTCGGTGTAATCCCGGCGTGGCCGGCGCGGCCGGCCACGCTCCACGCACGCAATTCCGTCATTGTGATTATTGGCGTATTTGCACGCCCGCGTTTCTGCTATCCTGCGCCGTTTTGGTAGAAATCCCGCGATGCTGTCAGCACCACCGTCGATTCCTCTTCCTGTCACCCGCCACCGCATCGACTGGCTCCCGCTCGCAGCGGCATTCGCACTGCTGTCCTTCATGATCATGGTCTGGCGCTGGGGCGGCACCGTGGCCGACTCTCAGGCCTATTACGATACGGCGCGCTGGCTGCGTGGCGAGCTTCCGGTGAGTAGCCTGGTCGCCCCGTTTCCCTACCGGCTGCTGGTGCCTGCGCTGGCCGCCGCCATGCCCGGCGACCTGCGCAACGGCTTCGCCATGCTCAACTGGGTGCTGGTTACCGCCGGCGCCTGCCTGATGTCGGCCGTCGTGCTGCGCGCCGGACTCGGCCACAAGCGCGCCATCGCGGCAGGACTGATGATGATCGTCTCGCTGCCCACTTTCTGGTTCGCCCCCTATTTGCTGGTCGACCCGGGCTCGGTATGCGCGCGCACCGCCTTCGTGCTGGCCGTGCTGTCAGGCCAGCCGTGGCTGGCTGTCGCCGCAGGCCTCGTCGGCACCGCCCTGCGCGAAGAGAACATCCTGCTGCTGGTGTGGTTGCTCGCGATGCGCCGCATCGCCTTCGTGCCCGGCCTCGCCGTCCTGGCGGTAGCGGGAGCATGGATCCTGGCGGTGCGGTGGTGGCTCATCACCGGGCTGCCTGCCTATGCCTGGGTGCCGAGCCTGGCGCAGATGCTGCACGCGCTGCAGGACCTGCGCTCGCTGGCCACGATCGTGGGCAGCGCGTTCCTGGGCGTGCCGCTGGCGCTGCTGGGCTGGCGCGCCGCGCCGGCCGCGCTGCGGCCCTTCGCCGGCCTGCTGGTGCTGATGGCGCTGCCGCCGCTGTATGCGGCGCTGTGCGTGCGCGTCGACGGCCGCGCCGTGTGGGGCTTGTATCCCTTCCTGCTGCCGTTCGCGGTCTGTATTGGCCTGGATCGAAGCGTGCGGCGTTGACGGATTCTCCACAAGGGCTATACTGGTCCTTGTCTTTTCCTCAGCCACTCATGAATCCACCACGCTTCACATCGCCGCGCTCCAGCGCCTGCCAGCAGGGCAGGGGCTTTGCCGCGTCCGTCGAGCGTGACTGCGCCGCCGTATCGCGAGCGGTGCAGCAGTCGTGCCGCAACCTCGCCTGGCTCGTCCAGGCTCGGTGAGGACCGCATCCCCGCGTTTCTTTTTTTCGTCCTCCCGAGCCACCCCGATCCCGACCAGCCGGCCGCGCCATGCGGCCACATCCGCTATCTGCCCGCTACTTCGCGGGCAAACATCAGGAGTACACAATGAAACCCACCATCCTCGTCTCGTGGCTCGACATGGACCGCCTCGACCGCATGCTGGACTCCCTGCCTTCCGCGCAGGCCGGCGCGCGCGACGCGCTGCTCGATGAACTCGGCCGCGCCGGGCTCGCCGAACCCTGGGAAATGCCGCCCGATGTCGTCACCATGAACTCGCGCGTGCGCTTCGTCTTCGACGGTTCGGACCAGGAAACGACGATGACGCTGAGCTACCCGAAGGACATGAACGGCGAAGCCGACCGGCTGTCGATCCTGACCCCGGTCGGCACCGCGCTGCTGGGCCTGAAGGTCGGCGACAGCATCAGCTGGGAGCGTCCCGACGGCGCGCTGTTCGCGCTCAGCGTGCGCGGTATCGACTACCAGCCGGAGCGCGACGGGCAGTACCACCGCTAACTACGCTGAGGCGTGAAGTCGATCATGAAGCGGCTGCCGCCTTCCGCGCGCGCTTCGTAAATAAACCCGGCGCCGAGGAAGTCGCAGATGCGCCGCGCGAGCGCGAGCCCCAGTCCGGTGCCGCCCGATCCGCTGGAGGGCGAGCCGCCGCTGCCGAGGGTGGCCACCACTGCCGGCGGCAGGCCCGGGCCGGTATCTTCGACCACCACCTGGCCAGGCAGCAGCCGCACCACGACTTCGCCGCTGTCGGTGTACTGGCAGGCATTACGCACCAGGTTGCCGATGGCGGCCGCGCACAGGTCGCGCGGAGCACGCACCGCCAGCGCCGGGCCGTCGACGAAGCGCAGGGCGACCGGCTTGCCCGCCACCAGCATGCGGTATTTTTCGACTTCGTCTTCCGCCACCTGGTGCAGGTCGACCGGCGTGAGGGTGCGCAGGTCGGGCGCGCGCGCCAGCAGCAGGAGCACGGTGACCGATTCCGCGGCTTCGTGCGCGGCGCGGTAGATGCGTTCGGCCGGCGCGCGTACGGCGGGCGTGGACTCTTCCTGCATCAGGATCTCGGCCGCGCCCATGATCACGGTAAGGGGACTGCGCAGTTCGTGGCTGACGTCGCCGGTGAAGTAGCGTTCGCGGTCCAGGAAGGCACGCAGTTCGGCGGTATGGGCGTCGAGGGCGCGGGCCAGCACGCCCAGTTCGTCCTTGCGCCCGGTGAGCGCGCTAGGGGCGCGGTCGCTGCCGACCGCCTGCACCAGCGCACGGATCGGCGTGACCACGCGCGTGCCGAGGAAGCCGCCGAGCAGGGAGGCCAGCAGCACGAAGCCCACGAACACGGCGGCGAACAGCGAGTACACCACCAGCTCGATCTTGTCGTAGTCGCTTTCGTGGTCGACCAGCACCCAGCGGCCGCGCGCGTCCTGCCCGGCCAGCACGTGCAGGCGGGTGGGGCCGACATCGACCTTGTGCACGCCGTCCGGCAGGCCGCGCAGCGGCGCCGGAATTGCCGCCTCGCGGTGGAAGCGCAGGCCGGCCGGCATGTCCACATCCAGTCCCGCGGCCTGGCGCGGCGCAGCCCAGGCAAAGGCGGCTTCCAGCCGCTTGTCGACCAGCTGCACCTCGATGCCTTCCACCGCGATGGCTGCGATAAGGGTGAAGAACAGCGATGCGCCCAGGCCGAACAGGACGAAGGCGACGACGATGCGCCGCTTCAGGGAATCAGCGGGGCGCATCGCGCTGCGGGTCGGCCTGCACCAGCTTGTAGCCGACCCCGGCCACCGTCTGCAGCATCGCGGTGGCGAAGGGCTTGTCGATGGCCTGGCGCAGCGCATGGATGTGGGTGCGCAGGGCGTCGCTGTCGGGACGGTCTTCGCCCCACACGGCCTGCTCCAGGGTCTCGCGCGTGACGATGCGCGGCGCGCCGGCCAGCAGGCAGCGCAGCAGCGTGTAGCCGGTGCGGGTCAGCTGCACCGGCACGCCGGCGCGCGCGGCTTCCTGGGTGTCGGGGTCGTAGCTGAGTTCACCGAAGCGCATGGTCGCATGCAGTGCATGCGTGGCGGCCGAGCGGCGCACCAGGGCTTTCAGGCGCACTTCCAGCTCCACCAGCGAGAAGGGCTTGACCAGGTAGTCGTCGGCGCCGCTGTCGAAGCCGGCCACCTTGTCGGGCAGGCTGTCGCGCGCGGTCAGCATCAGGACCGGGGTCGACTTGCCGAGCTCCGCGCGGAGTTTCTGGCACAGCTCCAGCCCGTTCAAGCCGGGCAGCATGACGTCGAGGACGATCACGTCGTACTCGTTCTCCGAGGCCAGCGCCAGCCCGCCGTAGCCGTTGCGGGCGGAATCGAGCTGGTGGCCCTTCGGCTCCAGGAAACCGTAGAGGTTGGCGAGGATGTCCGGGTGGTCTTCGACGATGAGAATGCGCATGCACCTATTCTAGCGTCCCGGGTGTCAAGAAAGCGTTAAGGGTGAGCCGGCCATTGCGGCGTTGGCAAATGGCCATCTTTGCATTATTGTTGGCAGGTTCGACAATGTCGCCAGCCCTTGAGAGAGACCATGAACCGATTCCTTGCCGCCGCTTTCCTTTTCCTGAGCCTGTTCAGCACCGCCCATGCGGCCACCGATCCGGTCCTCACCAAACAGGTCAACGCATTCGTCGACGAATGGCACGACGACGCGGCCAACGCGCGCCTGGCCTATTTCGACAAGATCGCACCGGATGGCGTCTATATCGGCACCGACCGCACCGAACTGTGGAAGCGCGACGAATTCAAGGCCTGGGCCAAAAAGCAGTTCGAGCGCAAGTCGGCCTGGAGTTTCAAGGCCACCCGCCGCAACGTGTACGCATCGAGCGACGGTTCGCTGATCTGGTTCGACGAGCTGCTCGACACGCCGAACATGGGGCCGTGCATGGCCAGCGGCGTGATCCGCAAGACGGCCAAGGGCTTCGAGATCGTGCACTACCAGCTGTCGATGGCGGTGCCGAACGAGGTGGCGGGGCAGGTCACCAAGCTGATCGCCGGGGAAAAGTAGGGTGGGCAGGGTAATTTCGGGCAGTGCCCGGAATTACAAATGCCCACGCGGTGATAGCTAACGCGTGAATGATCGCGCAGGCTGGGTCACCGTGATTTGAACGCGTGGGCGGAGTACCCGCCCACCCTACGGGTATCATTACCGGATGTCGCACGTAAATTCTCCCTACATCGGCCGCTTCGCCCCATCCCCGACCGGCCCGCTGCACGCCGGCTCGCTCGTGGCGGCCCTGGCCAGCTATCTCGACGCGCGCGCCCACCACGGCAGCTGGCTGGTGCGCATCGAAGACATCGACGAAGGCCGCAGCGTGCCCGGGGCAGCCGAAAGCATCCTGGCGCTGCTGGACGCGCTGGGCATGCATGCCGACGGCGAGATCGTCTGGCAGAGCCGGCGCAAGCACCTGTACGCCGCGGCGGCCGAGCGCATCGTCGAACATACCTACCCCTGCGGCTGCAACCGGCGCGAGATCGCCGATTCGCGCCTGGGCTTCGCGCCCGACGGCGCCGCCATCTATCCCGGCACCTGCCGCTACGGCCTGTCCGACGGACGCGGCATGCGCAGCCTGCGCCTGCGCGTGCCGGAGCCGGGCTACGATGTCGTAAGCTTCGTGGATCGTTTCGCGGGCGAGGTGACGCAGCGCCTGCATGCCGAGTCGGGCGACTTCGTCCTGAAGCGCGCCGACGGCTTCTGGGCCTACCAGCTGGCGGTGGTGGTGGATGACGCCGAGCAGGGCGTCACCGATGTGGTGCGCGGTGCCGATTTGCTCGACTCCACGCCGCGCCAGGTCTTCCTGCAGCGCGTGCTCGGGGTGCCGACGCCGCGCTACCTGCACGTGCCCGTGGTGCGCAACGAGAACGGCGAAAAACTGTCGAAGCAGACCGGCGCGCTGGCGGTGGCGCCGGGCGACGAAACCGCTGCGGTGGAAGCGCTGCTGCAGGCCGCGCGCTTCCTCGGCTTGCGGCTCGACCGGCCGGCATCGCTGCACGCCTTCTGGCAGGCGGCGATACCGGCCTGGAGCCGGTTGCTGGCCAGCCGCGAGGGGGCCGGACTTCCCCCGGACCTTACTTGACCATGCCGGGCCGGCGCCGTGCCATCAGCGCCAGTCCGGCCAGGCCAACACCCAGCATTCCCCAGGTCGCCGGTTCCGGAATCGGCGCGGCCACGACGAAGCCGCGGATCTCGCCGCCCGGGTACTGGGTGGTGTGGATGTTGATGTAGGCCTGGTTGGCGGCCATCGCCTCGAGCAGCCCCGTGGCCGCGGAGGCCGCGGTGCCGCCGAACGAGGCCAGGAAGGCCGGATCATAGATGGCGGCGTCGGTCGCGTCGAATGTATAGCGGTATTCGCCTGCCGTGACGCCGGTCGGGAATTCGACGAGCGGCACCGCAACCGGCGCGACGCCGGTGAAGGCCTCGGTGGTGCAGCAGTGGATGTGGGCCGCGGTCGTGCTGCCGACCAGGTCGCGGAAAGGCACCTCGGCCCGCAGCAGCGTTCCATCGACCTCCACGGTGGCGACGCTCGACCCGGGCGACCCATTGGGCGGCGACTCGGCCGGGCCGCTGGACACGGCGCGATAGATGTCGGCACCCTGGGCCGCGGGGGCGAGCGCCGCTGTTGCAGCAGCCAGCGCAAGCGCGGTCAGTACTTTTTTCATGGCAGTCCTCCTGATTAGGAAAGAATCCGGACAGCACACCCGGCGGGTGTGCTGCTGAAAAAAGTAACCCAACAAATTCTGCATGGCCCACACCGTACGAGGGATAAAAGTACCGTGGGTATAGGTGTAAAAGAAAGATAATGACGGACTGGCTTACTGCGGGTTGCGCAGGATGGTGATCTCGCCGTCGGCCTCCAGGAAAGCGCACTTCATTTCCGAGCGTGGGCAGTCGTGCTCGCGCAGGGATTCCTCGAGGTCGGATTGGGACAGCCGGCAGTTGCGCACGACCTTGTCGAAAAACACGCCATCGCGGCCGATCAGCACGGCGCTGCCGTCCACGATTTTTTCGAACCGCTGGCTGCGCGAACTGCCCAGGGCCACCAGGGAATTGATGGCGACCAGCGTGGCTGCCGCGATCAGCCCGCCCAGCAGGGAGTCGTCGCCGCCGCTCAGCGAACTCGATACCGCTTCCGACAGCAGCATGACGACCAGCAGGTCAAAGGGCGTGAACTGGCCCACCGTCCGCTTGCCGGACAGGCGCACCATGACCAGTAGCAGGAGATACACGGCAAGCCCGCGTACGACGAATTCCCACCAGGGAAGATCCAAGTCGAACATATCCCCTCCACATGGACAGAGCCGATGAGTTCATTCTAATCAAAACGGCAAGCTTTCGGATTCAAGCGTGCCCTGCAGGACAGCGCAATGCGGAGGCGGCGGCATTGGAGGGTGGGCGGCTTCCCATGCGGCCAGTTCGCGCTCGTAGCGTTCGAGCGCTTCTTCGTACAGGTCGAACACGCAGGGCGTGCAGCCGCTGCGGCAGCAGTCTTCCAGGTCCGGCTGCACGGGCGGGACAGGACGCGCAAGCGGCATGTTCAATCGTCCCGGCTCAGGATCCGCTGGATTTCCTCGCGTTCCTTCTTGCTGACGTGGCCGCGCAGCGCGGCCAGCACCAGTTCCTTGCCGGAACCGGAGAAAGCCTTGTGGATCAAATCCTTGATGAGGCCGGCCTGGTGGGTGTCCTGCGGCTGGGCTGGCGCGTACACGTGGGCGCGTGCGCTTTCGTCGCGGGTGAGCAGGCCTTTCGCATGCATCATCTGCAGCAGGCGCAGCACGTTGGCATAGGGCATGTCGGGGCGCGTCTCGACCGCCGCCGCGTGCACCTGGCGTGCGGTGGCGGGGCCGAGCTGCCACAGCAGGCGCAGCATTTCCAGTTCGGATGGGGTCGGCTTGGCGGGAACGTCGGGTGTGCTCATGGACCTAGAATAAATGATCTAGATGGCGGAGTCGAGCCGTATCTTGCGCTGGCAGCCCGCAACTGGAACACGGCTCAGTGCACTGCGCACCCGTACACGCTGGTCGCAAGCCAACATCCGACTCACGCGATTGGGGGCCTGACGAGCATCAAGCCCCCGACGGTGCGCCCTCGGACAGGCGCATCCATCGCGGTAGACTTCACCGTTCGAGACAAGCCCGAGGCGGCCAGCCGAGAGAGCACATGCGTCGACACAGTGAGCAACGACGTTTCTTGCAAGGCCTGTTCGCTGGCCTGCGGGTGGTATGGCCCATCCTGTCGGGCCTGCTCATCATGATCGTCGGCCTCGGCACCATCGCCGGCCTGCGCGAAGGCTGGTCACTCCAGGATTCAATTTATTTCTCCTTCGTCACCGGACTGACCATCGGTTATGGCGACTTCGCGCCCAAGACACTGCTCGCACGCGTGCTCGCCATCCTGATCGGTGTGTGTGGTGTCACCCTGACCGCGATTGTCGCCGCCATCGCTGTCAAGGCATTGACCGGCGCGGTGGGCGGAAGCGGGGAGTGACAGCGTCGGCATCGCCGCAAGCGCAGCTGCGCTAATCGTGGATCCGATACTCGCGCAGCTGGAACACCGGCTTGCCGTCCTCGCGCTCGCAGACGCCGGTCATGGTCTCGCCCTTGCCCGGAATATAGGTGATGCGGGCGCCGTCCGGCTTGCCGGCGCAGGCGGCGTGGGCCGCGGCCGGCACTTCCGGGATCGGCGGCGGGGCCGGTGGCGCCGGTGGCGCCGGTGGTGCGGGCGGCGCCGGTGGAGCGTCGTAGGAGACGCCGTCGGCGGACAGGTGCGGCGGCGGTGCCGGCGGGGCAGGCGGCGCCGGCGGCGTGGGCGGAACGGGAGGCGGCGGACATTTGCCCTTCACCGTCGATTCGCATTTGTAGCGGACCTGGACGCCGGCCTCGGCGTTGCCGGCGGCAAAACCCAGCAGGGCGATGGCCGCGCACAGGCCCGTGTTCTTGATGTTCATGATGGTCTCCTTTGGCTGCGGCCCGCGCCGTTCGGCGGGCCATGGAGATAGGTTGCAGGCCAAATGTGGAGAAATGATGGAGGGCCCGCCCTGCAGCGCGCAGCGTCATGGCGATCGGAGCATGTTCAGCGCCCGGATCCACCGTCAAGTCCGGCTTGCCCCCGACGCGCTCCCAGCCGGGGCCGGTCGTCCTGCATGGCCATGTGAACAAGACGAGAATGCGCGGCCGGCTAGCTAATCAGCCCCAGCCGTCTGCGGCGGTGGGTGTCGGACAGTTCGTTTGTTTACCGGGCCCCGGCAGCGTCTGTGGGGAGCCCCGGCCCGTCGGATTCCCTGATCAACCTCGCCACGACTTGGACCGTGCCGCGCCCGGTCGAGTCGGTGACGCGGGCGACCATGTTGTAGTCGCCTTCCGCGGTGAACGTATGGGTGGCGCTCACTTCGCCGCGGCCACGGTACTCGCGCACGGCGGCTGGCTGCGGGCCCCTGCCGTCGCCCCAGTCGATGGTAGCGTGGTGGGTGTCGCCAGGATTGCGGTCGCGGAAGGATAGCCTGAGCGTCACCGGTTGGTTGAGCTCCGTCGGGGATAGCTGGATTGGCCCGAGCACCGGCGCATCGCCGCCCCTGCCACGCGCACCCAGCAGTACCAGGCCGGCACTGGAGTTGGCGAGGATGTTGCCGTTGGGCGCGATCGCCAGCGCTTCGCCGACAACGAGGCCGGAAGGCGGGTCGAGCAGGAGGGTGTTGAGGTCGACTGCGCCGCCCGGCCGCGACCAGCGGTAGGCCACCCCCGGGTCGGTCGCACTGCGCCGCGCCATGCCGACCACGATGCCGCTTTCGTTGATGTCGGTGGCCTCGGATGCGAACAGTGGGCGGGGGTGCAGGTTGACCAGTCCCCGTGCCCGGGAAAAATAGTAGGCGTGGGTCTCGCCGTTGGGGCGCTGGAAGCGCCCGACCTGTTCGCCGGCCTCGTTCAACTTGCTGAGAACGGTATTCGGCCCGACCCGCACCGTGCCCCTTCCAGGACTCCACAGGAAGGCCTGGAAATTGCCGGTCGCCGGGTCGAGCGTACCGGCGATCTCGCCGCGGTTGTTGATGTAGCGGGGCGCGGCGCCGGCCGCGCCGAAGGTGCCGAGGTCCAGCGGCCGGCCGGCCTGATCCCAGCGCAGTCCGCGGATAGCGCCGTTGGCGGCGACGCCGTAGCCGACGCTGACATTGCTGTCGTTGATGTCGGGTGCGGACACCTCGCCGAAGCCTGCCGGGCCGTAAAGAGGAAGCACGCGGTTGCCCGCCGTCCAGCGTACTCCCCGGTAATTCCCGCCCTCCGGCGAGGTGGAGGAGTTCCCGACGATCTCGCCGCGCTTGTTGATGGCGCCGATATAAATATCGGCGTCGGCGATGTAGGGAACAGGCAGGATGACCGGAGGGCGCCCGGCCGTCCAGCGCAGTACCCGGAATGCGTCGGAGAGGGGGTGTGCGGGGTCGAGGTAACGCACCTGCATGGCAAGTTCGCCCCGGTCGTTGAGCCCGCCGAGCACCGACACCGTCGCGGCCGGCGGCACAGGATCGATGACGCGCTCGCCGTCGAAGAAGCCGACATGCAGCCCGTAGTCGAGTCCGACGTAGTCGAAGGCGGCCTGGCCGCGCGCATTGAAGCGTGACGTGGACGCCCGGAACGGCACCAGGTTGACGATGCCGTAGACGTCGCGGCCGCCAGGGCCGCCGCCCGTACGTGCGTCTTGTGTGGGTGCGGCGTTTGCCGTATCGGCCACTGCTCCGCTGTCGGTTTGGCTGTACACGGACATTGCCGCTGTCAGCAGCAGCAAGCCGATGCCCGTGGAAGTCCGTCCTGGCGTAAAGCGTCGCATCTTCGCCTCCCTTCGTTTTGTTCCATGCTTCGTGCACGGATTCCGACCACGATAGGGAAGCGAAGAATGCGCAGGACGACGTGCCGCAAAAGGCTTGATGGAACCTCGGGCGAATGGTGCGGTCGCCTTGCCTGTTTCAAATGTCGCAGCGGTAGCCGAGGCCGTAAATCGAGCGGATTGCTTCCAGCCCAGGCGCGGCGGCGTCGATCTTGCGCCGCAGGTTCTTGATGTGGCTGTCGATGGCGCGGTCGGTGGCCTCCAGGCTGTCGGCGCGGGCGCAATCGAGCAGCTGGGCGCGCGAGAGCACCTGGCCCGGCCGGCGCGCCAGCGCGGCCAGGATGGCGAATTCGCTCGGCGTCAGGTCGAGCGCCTGGCCGTGGATCGTGATGTGCCGCGCCGCTTCGTCGATCGCCAGCACGCGTGGCGGTTGCGCCGGGCCCGAGCGGCGCAGGATCGCCTTGATGCGCGCCATCAGCTCGCGCGGGCTGAAGGGCTTGCACAGGTAGTCGTCGGCGCCCGCCTCGAGGCCGAGCAGGCGGTCGATCTCCTCGACGCGCGCGGTCACCATGATGACCGGCAGCGCGCTGCCCGGTTCATTACCCTCGCGCAGCGCGCGGCACAGCGACAGGCCGTCCAGGCCGGGCAGCATCAGGTCGAGCACGACCAGTGCGGGCGGGTCGGCGCGGATCGCGTCCAGTGCCGCGCGGCCGTCGCCGACAACCCGCGGCACATAGCCGGCGGCGCGTGCATAGTCGGCCACCAGTGCGGCCAGCTCCGGCTCGTCTTCCACGATCATGATGGCCTGGCTCATGCGGCCTCTCCCGACAGCGGCAGCGACAGGATCACGCGCAGGCCGCCGAGCGGCGAATGGGCGAAGTCGATGTCGCCGCCCTGTGCCTCGAGGATACGGCGGCACAGCGCCAGCCCGAGCCCGGCCCCGCCATGCGCGCGGCTGCGCGAGGCATCGACGCGGTAGAAGCGTTCGGCCAGGCGTGCGAGGGCGTCGTCCGGCACCCCGGGTGCGCTGTCGTCGATGACCAGTTGCAGTCGCGCGCCGTCGGCGTGTGCAGACAAGACGATGCGGCCGCCCGGCGCGCTGTAGCGCAGGCTGTTTTCAAGCAGGTTGTCGAGCACCTGGCGCAGGCGGTCGGGATCGGCCAGCACGCGGCGTTGCGCAGGCGCGGCGCCGGTTTCCAGGGTCAGGCCGGCCGCTTCCAGGCGCATGGCGAAACCCTGGGCGTGGGCGCCGGCGAAGTCCCACAGGTCGAGCGGGACCGGCCTGCAATCGAGCGCACCCACGTCGGCGCGCGCCAGCGCATACAGTTCGTCGATCAGCTTGTTCAGGGCCAGCACCTGGCGCAGCATGGCCTCGAAGGTCTCGGGTGTGGCGCTGCGCACGCCGTCCTGCAGCGCTTCGAGCTGGGCGCGCAGCACGGACAGCGGGGTGCGCAGCTCGTGCGAGGTATCGGCCACCCATTGGCGGCGCGCGCCTTCGAGGCTGTCGAGCTGCTGCGCCAGTGCGTTGAAGTGGCGCGCCAGCTCGCCCAGCTCGTCGCTGCGCGCAGCCGGCAGGCGCACATCGTAGCGGCCGCCGGCCAGGGCGCCGGCGCCTTCGGCCAGGGCCAGGATCGGCTGGCGGAAGTGGCGCGCCAGCAGGGTCGCGGCGAGCGCGCTCAGGGCCACCGCCACGGCGACGATCAGCCACAGGCTGCTGCGCAGCTGTTCCAGGAAGGCGAGCGCCATCGCATCGCTCGGCTGGTGGCTGCGCGCCACCGCCAGGTAGCCGACCGTGCGGCCGTCGATCTCGATGGCGCGCCGGGCCGGCGGCAAAGCGCCTTGCGTCTGGAGCGTGTGGCCGGCCAGGTAGCCGCCCTTGGTGTCGAGCAGCGTGACGCGTTGGGGCAGGTCGTAGGTGATGCCGTCGGCGGACGGGACGTCGAGGCGGGGCGGCGGCAGGGGCGGGGCGGGCGGGGCGGGAGGGGCGGGAGGGGCGGGCGGCGCCGGCGGCGAAGATGCTTCCATCGGCGCAACCGGGCCGGCCGGGGCAAGCGGGGCAACCGGGGCCGGCGCGCTCGGCGGCACCGGCGGCACGGCGACAAGGCGCCGTTCGCGCTCGTCCTGCAGCCGGCCCAGCTCGTGCGCGATCCAGCCGCGGCGCCCCGCATCGGCGGGCAGGAACTGCCAGCCGCCCTGCGCCCGGTAGCGGGCCGCCAGCGCAGCCGAGAGTTCGTCCAGGCGATCGAGTTCGATGCCGACTGCGTAGTCGCCGAAGCTGGACAACACGTTCTGGCGCAGCAGGTAAACGGCACTGGCCGCCACTGCCAGGATGGCGAGCAGGACCGAGAGGAACAGGCGGTGGCCGATGGAGAATTTCACAATGTCGGGTCAGCGTAGGACTACAGCGGAAAAGAAAATTTGTTCTCGAAACTGGAACTGGAGGATCATCCTATGCCAGGGCTCGCAAAAATACAAAATGTTGAACAAAAAACTTCTGCCAGTCTGACGGCCCAGACGCCGGGTTGGACGAGGCCTGGTCCTACAGGAGCGCTGCCGGTTTTGGCTGGCCGGATGGGTTCGCCATGGTTAGGATGGACCCGTCTCAGCCACTTCCGGCTGGTGCTTTTTAACTCTGTTCAGGAGGCAACTATGGCATCGAATAACCAGGGCGGCAACAAGGGCGGTAACCAGGGCAAGAATCAGGTCGGCAACCAGGGCAACAACCAGGGTAACAACCAGTCCGGCAACCAGGGCAGCAACAAGCAGAGCGGCGGCACCAGCAACCGCGGTTTCGCTTCCATGGATCCGCAGCGCCAGCGCGAGATCGCCAGCGAAGGCGGACGCGCTGCCCATGCCTCGGGCAATGCCCATGAGTTCACGCCGGAAGAAGCACGCCGTGCCGGCTCGATGAGCCACGGCGGCGGTGGCGGCGGCAGCCAGCAGAGCGGTGGCGGCCAGGGTGGCCAGCAGAGTGGCCGTGGGGGAAACCAGGGCGGCGGCAACCAGGCCAGCGGCGGTGTGCAGGGCGGAACGCCGGAGCAGCATGCGCGGGCGGGTGCGCAGAGCCACAAGAACGACAAGCAGCGATAGGCGTGGTGGTGGGCGGCGCTGCCGCCCACCATGTTCAATACACGTCGCGGCGGTAGCGGCCCGCGGCCGTCAGTGCGTCGAGGGTCTGTGCACCCAAGGCTTCGGTCAGTGCCTCATGCACGCCACCGGCCATCCCCTGCAAGCTCCCGCACACATAGATCGCGGCGCCTTGCTCGACCCAGCTGCGCAGCGCCGCGGCGTGTTCCTCTACCAGATGCTGCACGTAGCGCGTTGCCGACCCGTCGCGCGAGAAGGCGAGGTCGAGCCGCGCCAGGCTGCCCGCTGCAAGCCATTCCTGCAGCTCCTCGCGGCACAGGAAGTCGTGCGCCGCGTTGCGCTCGCCGAACAGCAGCCAGTTGTCGCCTTTGCCCGCGTCGATGCGCGACTTGAGCAGCGCACGCAATCCAGCCAGTCCGCTGCCGTTGCCGATCGCGATCAGGGGACGTCCGGCGTTGCCGTTCAGGCGGAAGCGCTGGTGCGCGCGCAGGCGCAGCCGGATCACGTCAGCCGGCGCCGCCGTTTCGCACAGCCAGCCGGAAGCCGCGCCCACGCTGCCGTCCTCGCGCCGCTGCAGGCGCACCATCAGTTCCAGCCGGCCTTCCGAGCGCAATGAAGCAATCGAATATTCGCGTGGATGCTCCGGATCCGCCGGCGCGCTGAGCTGCGCCAGGTCGCCGGCTTCCCAGGCCGGCAGCGCGCCATCCAGCGGCAGCAGGGCAATGCGGTAGAGCGGGGCCCCGGCGCTGCCCGGGTTGGCGAGCGAGCGTTCGGCGATACGCCAGTCGGCGTAGCTTGGCGCTTCCCAGTCCGGCGCGTCGGCGGTGCCGGCCAGGCGGCCGATGTGGTGCTGCCATTCGGCCAGCGCCCTGGCATTGCCGCGGTCGACGTCGATGCGCTCGAACAGCGGCGTTGCGCCGCGCGCCCTCAGCCAGCCGTCCAGCGCGCGGCCGAAGCCGCAATAATTGACGTAGCTGCTGTCGCCCAGGGCCAGCATGGCGTAGTGCAAGTGCGTCAGGTGCGCCAGGTCGGGCGACCCGGCCATCACCGCGCCGGCAAAGCGTGCGGCGCTGTCGGGCGCGTCGCCTTCGCCGTAGGTGCTGGCGATGAACAGCACGCGGCCGGCCCGCGCCAGCGTATCGGCGTCGAGCTCGGACATGCACAGCGCGCGCGCGGACAGTCCGCCCGTGGTCAAGGTGGCGGCGGTCTGCCCGGCCAGGTATTCGGCGCCGCCGGTCTGGCTGGCGTACACCACCAGCCAGTCGGCAGTGCCGGTTGGCGTAACGGGACGAGCAGCCCGTGCACGCCAGATCGCCAGGCACATCGCCAGGTAGCCACCGGAAAGGGCGAGCGCGCTGCACCAGCGCACGGGGTCGAGGGTCATCATTGCAGCAGTTCCCGCCACCCGGCCGTGACGTGTTCGCGCAACCCGCCGTCGATCCGCACCAGGTAGCGCGCCGCGATGCCGCGCGCATCCGCAAACGCGATTCCCGCCTCGGCGCCCATCACGGTCAGCGCGGTCGACAGCGCGTCGGCCACCATGCAGGTGCGGGCCACGACCGTGCAGGACGCGACCCGGTTGACGATCGGGTGGCCGCTGCGTGGATCGAGCGTGTGCGAAGCGCGCTGTCCGCCATGGTCGAAGTAGCTGCGGTAGTCGCCCGAGGTGGCGACGGCCAGGCCGTGCAGGGCCACCACGGCCTGCGCAGGCGTGAGCACAGCGGCGGCCGCATCGGGCACGCCTTCGATCTCGACCCACCACGGCTCGCCGTCCGGCTTCATGCCGGCGCCGCGCAGCTCGCCGCCGACTTCGACCAGGTAGTGGCGCACGCCATGGCGTTCGAGGCAGAGCCCGAGGCGGTCCACGCCGTAGCCCTTGGCGACCGAGGAGAAATCGAGGATGGCGCCGCCAGGCTGCAACAGGCGGCGTTCCTTGCGGTCGAGCTGCGGCGCGGCCCTGGCGCGCCGCGCCACGGTGCTGGCAACCTCGGCTGGGGAGGGCAGCTGGAAACCGGCGCTGTCGTGGCGGCCGGTCGGGCCGAAGCCCCATAGCTGGACCAGTGCGCCGGCGGCCGGATCGTAGGCGCCGGCCGTGTCTTCATGGACCTGCAGCGCGAAGTCTATCACCTCGAAGAACTGCGGCGGCAGCGCGTGCCAGCTGCCGCCCGGCGCCCGGTTGTAGCGCGCCAGCAGGGAGGTGTCGTCCCAGTGGCTCATCTGCGCGACGATCTCGTCCAGCTCGCGTTGCAGGGCGGCTTCCAGATCGCCGCCAGCCCCGGGCGGGACCAGCATCTGCGCCGACCAGGTCGTGCCCATCGCGCGGCCGGCCGCCTTGCGCAGCACGCTCCCGACGGGCGGCAGCGCCATGTCGATGTCGAGCGGAACGAGAACCTCACGCATGCTGTCTTGCCGGTCTTTACTGCGGCAGCACTTCGAACGTTGCCGCATAGGTGTAGCGCTTGGCGCCCGGCTGCTGCGGAGCACCGCGCTCGCCGCCCGGGAAGCTGGCGCTCAGGTAGTACATGTTCGGCGCCGGCACGGTGAAGCTGGCTTCGCCCTTGTCGTCGGTCGTCAGGCGCTGTTCGCCCGAGGAGCCGCGGTACTTGGCGGTGCCCGGCACCACGCTGAAGGCCAGCTTGGCCGCCGGCTTGCCGTCGAGCTGGAAGCGCACGCGGATCGGCTCGCCGACGCGCAGGTCGGACGGGTGGGTGACCGGGATCAGTTCGAGACCGGTACCGCTCGGCTTCAGGGCAGTCTCATTCATCTTGTTGGCCGAGACGAAGGTTTCCAGGCGGGTGAGGACATTGGTGGTCTGCACCTCGGTGGCGCCAGCCGGGACCTGCACTTGCGCGCTGCCCTGCGGACCGCGGAAGCGCTTGGTTTCGCCATTGAGCTTGTAGCTGCCCATCACGTTGTTGTTGACGATCGACAGGCGGTAGGTGCCGTCCTTCGGCAGGCGCAGGTCGAGCGTGCTGCGGTACTTGCCCAGCACCGCGCCGGTGGCCTTGGTGCTCACACCATCCGGATCGGTGATCATCAGGTTGTCCAGACGCAGCGGTGCATGGTTGAACTCGAACAACTGGTTCGAGATCCCGGCGTCGAGCGACACCCAGGCTTCCTTGGCGTCGACCATGGTGGCGTTCGGCAGCAGCCATGCGTCGTGCGCCTTGGCCGTCATGGACATGCCTGCGAAGATCAGGCCGAGTGCAAGGGCCTTGGTGAAGCGCTGTTGTTGCATGTGGTTCTCCTGTTGTCGTATCAAATAATGTGCGTTACTGGATCTGAAGCGATACGGCGCCCAGTTCGTCCTTGCCTGCCGCGCTGGCGGCGACCTTGCCCTTGCCGGCCCAGTTGAATGGCAGCTTGACCACTTCGCGCCCGCCCGATTCGCGCGAGGCTTCGACCACCAGGGTGTAGCCGCCGGCCGGAAGCTTGTCCAGGCCGGAGCGCGCAGCATCGAATTTCATGGTGTGGGTGCCGGGCGCACGGGTCGCGCCGCTCACGCCGTCGATCGGCATGCTCGCTTCGCGCCCCGCCTTGCGCCACCAGGTGCGCAGGTCCTTCAGCCATTTTTCGCCTTCGCGGTCCTTCAGCTTGAGGTCGTACAGCACGGCCAGGTTCGACGCGACGCCCTGGTCGGCGCGCTCGAGCCAGATCGCGACGTAGGGCTTGTGGTATTCGGCCACGTTCAGCCGCGGCAGCTCGAACTTGACGGACAGGTCGGCGCCCATCGCCCAGCCGGATGCCAGCGGCAGGGTCAGTGGCAAGGTCAAGGCCAGCGAGCGGGACAGTTTCATCAGATTACCTTATGAATGAGAGTTAAATATAAGCTCAGCTAATAAATCAGCCATGAAGTCAATGCACGAACAGCAGCGCGATCACGGCCGGCAGCACGATGCCGAAACCGATCACGGGCCAGGTCGAGGGCCGGTTGGCCGCGTGGTATTTCAGGATCAGGAAGCCGGTGAGGCAAAAAATCACGCAGGCGATCGCGAAGATGTCGATGAACCAGCTCCAGACGGTGCCGGTGTTGCGGCCCTTGTGCATGTCGTTCAGCCACGAGATCCAGCCGCGCGAGGTCGCCTCGTATTCGGCCTCGCCAGTGGCCGCGATGCGCAGCCAGGCGTCGCCGCCCGGACGGGGCAGGGCGATGTAGGCGTCTTCCTCGCTCCATTCGGCGCGGGTGCCGCGCACGTCGACCGGGAAGGAGGCGTTGGCCCACTCGGCGATCTCGTTCGGGAGCGGCACTTCGGCGTCGGCGTGATCGGCGGCATAGGCTTCGAGCTGGGTGCGCAGCGGCTCCGGCAGGGTGCTTTTGAGGCGCGTGACTTGCGGCTTGGCCTCGATCTGGGCCGCGTGGTTCAGGGTGAATCCGGTAAAGCTGAAAAGAAGCATCGCCATCAGGCAGATTGCCGAGCTGATCCAGTGCCATTGGTGCAGCTGCTTGAGATAGACGGCGCGGCGCGCGCCCGGCAGGGCGTTCGATGCCGTGCCTGGCTGTGCGGTAGTGGTTGGTCCAGATGAGCTCATCCTCAAATGATAACGATTATCATTTACCGGGTCAACGCCTGGATGTGGCTTTACAAATTGAAATAAAACATTTATGGCCGCAGGGCCTGCCTTGCGCGGAAGCTTGCGTTACAATACCGTGCGCTAAAAGGCATCATGCTTGTGATATAGCAAGCGTTGCTAGTGTAAAAGCAGTACAGAATTTCGTCCTTCCCCACAACTTGAGAAGTAAGTGCGATCCGCTAACCGGTCAGGCCGTGTCGCGGAAGGTTAGACTAACCCGCCCCATACTCGCGAAGCGCGAAGAAAGGTGAGCAAGAATGATGCAGCAACAGAATGCGAACTCGTACCTGTTCGGCGGTAATGCGCCGTACGTGGAAGAGTTATACGAAGCGTACCTGAACAATCCGGGATCGGTCCCGGACAACTGGCGCGCCTATTTCGACCAGATGCAGAACGTGCCTGCCGTCGACGGTTCCAACCGTTCCGACGTGGTGCACTCGTCGGTCGTCGCCTCGTTCGCCGAACGCGCGAAGCAGGGCCCGATCCGCACCATCAGCGCCAGCACCGATCCGGAAATGGGCCGCAAGCGCGTGGCCGTCACCCAGCTGATCGCCGCCTACCGCTACCTCGGCTCGCGCTGGGCCAACCTCGATCCGCTGCAGCGCCAGGAACGTCCGCCGCTGCCGGAACTCGACCCGGCTTTCTACGGCTTCACCGAAGCGGACCTCGACACCGTCTTCAACATCAGCAATACCTACTTCGGCAAGGAAACCGCGCCCCTGCGCGACATCCTGAACTGGCTGCGCGACACCTATTGCCGTTCGATCGGCGCTGAGTTCATGTACATCAGCGATCCGGCGGAAAAGCGCTGGCTGCAGGAACGCCTCGAGTCGATCCGCTCGACCCCGACCTTCTCGGGCGAGAAGAAAAAGCACATCCTCGAGCGCCTCACCGCGGCCGAAGGCCTGGAACGCTACCTCCACACCAAGTACGTCGGCGCCAAGCGCTTCTCGCTGGAAGGCGGCGAGTCCTTCATCGCCTCGATCGACGAAGTCATCCAGCGCGCCGGTGAAAAAGGCGTGCAGGAGATCGTCATCGGCATGGCCCACCGCGGCCGCCTGAACGTGCTGGTCAACACCCTGGGCAAGAGCCCGGCCGACCTGTTCGAAGAATTCGAAGGCAAGCACGCCGACGACCTGCCTGCGGGCGACGTCAAGTACCACCAGGGCTTCTCGAGCGACATCTCGACCCCGGGCGGCCCGGTCCACCTGTCGCTGGCCTTCAATCCCTCGCACCTCGAGATCGTGAACCCGGTCGTCGAAGGTTCGGTCAAGGCGCGCATGGAACGCCGCGGCGACCGCAAGGGCAAGGAAGTGCTGCCGATCCTGGTGCACGGCGACGCCGCATTCGCCGGCCAGGGCGTGGTCATGGAAACCCTGAACCTGGCCCAGACCCGCGGCTACGGCACCGGCGGTACCGTCCACATCGTCATCAATAACCAGATCGGTTTCACCACCTCGGACCCGCGTGACGCCCGTTCGACCATCTACTGCTCGGACGTCGTCAAGATGATCGAGGCACCGGTGCTGCACGTGAACGCCGACGATCCGGAAGCGGTGGTGCTGGCCTCGCAGCTCGCGATGGACTACCGCACCGAGTTCGGCAAGGACGTGGTCGTGGACATCGTCTGCTACCGCAAGCTCGGCCACAACGAGCAGGACACCCCGGCGCTGACCCAGCCGCTGATGTACAAGAAGATCGCCAAGCACCCGGGCACCCGCAAGCTGTACGCGGAGAAGCTGGCTGCCCAGGGCACCATCGCCGCGGATGCCGGCGACCAGTTGGTCGCCGAGTTCCGCAGCGCAATGGACGCCGGCAAGCACACCGTCGATCCGGTGCTGACCAACTTCAAGGGCAAGTACGCCGTCGACTGGGCGCCGTTCCTGAACAAGAAGTGGACCGACGCCTGCGACACCGCCGTGCCGATGACCGAGCTGAAGCGCCTGGCCGAACGCATCACCAAGGTGCCGGAAGGCTTCAAGCCGCACTCGCTGGTGGAAAAGGTGCTGAACGACCGCGCCAACATGGGCAAGGGCGAGATGAACCTCGACTGGGGCATGGGCGAGCACCTCGGCTTCGCCTCGCTGCTGGCCTCGGGCTATGCGATCCGCCTGTCGGGCCAGGACGCCGGCCGCGGCACCTTCGTGCACCGCCACGCCGTGCTGCACGACCAGAACCGCGAGCGCTGGGACCAGGGCATCTACCTGCCGCTGGCCAACGTCTCGGACAACCAGGCCAACTTCACCGTGATCGACTCGGTGCTGTCCGAAGAAGCGGTGCTCGGTTTCGAGTACGGCTACTCGACCGCCGAACCGAACACGCTTACCATCTGGGAAGCCCAGTTCGGCGACTTCGTCAACGGCGCCCAGGTCGTCATCGACCAGTTCATCGCTTCGGGCGAAGTGAAGTGGGGCCGCGCCTCGGGCCTGGTCATGATGCTGCCGCACGGCTATGAAGGCCAGGGTCCGGAGCACTCGTCGGCCCGCATCGAGCGCTTCCTGCAGCTGTGCGCCGACAACAACATGCAAGTGGTGCAGCCGACCACGGCCGCCCAGATCTTCCACCTGCTGCGCCGCCAGATGGTGCGCCAGTTCCGCAAGCCGCTGGTGATCTTCACGCCGAAGTCGCTGCTGCGTAACAAGGACGCCGGCTCGCCGCTGACCGACCTGGCCAAGGGCGGCTTCCAGACCGTCATCGGCGAAGTCGACGAGAAGATCGATGCGAGCAAGGTCAAGCGCGTGCAGGTCTGCTCGGGCAAGGTCTACTACGACCTGGTCAACACCCGCAAGACCCGCGGCGCCAACGATGTCGCCATCGTTCGTATCGAACAGATGTATCCGTTCCCGCACAAGTCGTTCGCGGCCGAACTGAAGAAGTTCCCGAACGCGACCGAAGTGGTGTGGGTGCAGGATGAACCGCAGAACCAGGGTCCGTGGTTCCAGATCCAGCACAACATCTTCGAAAGCCTGGAAGCCGGACAGCGCCTGGCCTATGCCGGCCGCGCGGCCTCCGCGTCCCCGGCGGTCGGTTATGCCGACAAGCACGTGGCGCAGCAGAAAGAACTGCTGGAAACCGCGTTCTCGAAGCTGAAGGGTTTCATCCTGACCAAGTAAGACGATACGGCCTCGTGCTCAGGCACGGGGCCTTTTGCACAGAATACATAAAACGGAGTTACATCAAATGGCACAAATCGAAGTCAAGGTCCCTGTACTGTCGGAATCGGTTGCTGAAGCGACCCTGCTGTCCTGGCACAAGAAAGTCGGCGAGCCGGTTGCGCGCGACGAGAACATGATCGACATCGAGACCGACAAGGTGGTCCTGGAGCTGCCGGCCCCTGGCGCCGGCGTGATCGTGCAGCTGCTCAAGGCCGACGGCGCGACCGTCGTGTCGGGCGAAGTCATCGCGATCATCGATACCGAAGCCTCGGCACAGACCAGCCCGCTGGAAGTGAAGCCGATCCCGTCGGCCGCACCGAACGCACCGATCGCCGCCGGGCCAAGCGCAGCATCGACCGGCGCCAAGGGCGACGTCGCCATGCCGGCCGCCGCCAAGATCCTGGCCGACAACAACATGAGCGCATCGGACGCCACCGGCACCGGCCGCGACGGCCGCGTGACCAAGGGCGACGCCCTGGCCGCAGTCGCGGGCAAGCCGGCCGGCGCTCCGGCGGCCCAGGCCGCTGCGCCTGCCGCAAAGCCTGCCCTGCAATCGGTCGCCGCACCGGTCGCCAACCTGGGCGACCGTCCGGAAGAGCGCGTGCCGATGAGCCGCCTGCGCGCCCGTATCGCCGAGCGCCTGCTGCAGTCGCAATCGACCAACGCCATCCTGACCACCTTCAACGAGGTGAACATGGCGCCGGTCATGGAACTGCGCAACAAGTACAAGGACAAGTTCGAGAAAGAGCACGGCGTCAAGCTGGGCTTCATGTCCTTCTTCGTCAAGGCCGCCGTCGCCGCACTGAAGAAGTACCCGATCCTGAACGCCTCGGTCGACGGTAACGACATCGTCTACCACGGCTACTTCGACATCGGTATCGCCGTCGGTTCGCCGCGCGGCCTGGTGGTGCCGATCCTGCGCAACGCCGACCAGCTGTCGATCGCCGAGATCGAGAAGAAGATCGGTGAATTCGGCCAGAAAGCCAAGGACGGCAAGCTGACCCTGGAAGACCTGAACGGCGGTACCTTCTCGATCTCGAACGGCGGCGTGTTCGGTTCGATGCTGTCGACCCCGATCATCAACCCGCCGCAGTCGGCGATCCTGGGCGTGCACGCGACCAAGGACCGCGCTGTCGTGGAGAACGGCCAGATCGTCATCCGCCCGATGAACTACCTGGCTATGTCGTACGACCACCGCATCATCGACGGCCGCGAAGCCGTGCTGGGCCTGGTGGCCATGAAGGACGCGCTGGAAGATCCGGCACGCCTGCTGCTCGACCTGTAATCGGCAGCACAGTAGTGCAGTGCGGACATGCAGCCGAGCGGCGCATGTCCGCTACAGCAGCACAACACAGCAGCACAACCCAGGGAGGACTGCCATGATCTCCGATGAAATCCGGCGTCTGCACGAGCTGCACCAGGCCGGCGCGCTGAGCGACGCCGAATTCGAGCAGGCCAAGGCCAAGGTGCTGGCGGCCGAGCGCGTCAACCTGGACAAGGGCAGCGGCGAAGCCGGTGCGCGGGGTGGCACCGGCGGCGGCTTCGGCAGTGCGACCAACCGCTTCGAGGCGCAAATGCGCGGCCTGCGCCGTTCGCGCAGCGACCGCTGGCTCGGCGGTGTCTGCGGTGGCCTGAGCGTGACCTTCGGCATGGAGACCGTCGCCTGGCGCGTGATCTTCGCCCTGTTCACCCTGGTCACCTCCGGCTTCGGCGCGCTGGCGTACCTGCTGCTGTGGATCTTTGTCCCAGAAGAATAACGCAGAAGAATAAGGAAGCTATTCATGAGTAACGAGAAACAATTCGACGTCGTCGTGATCGGCGGCGGTCCTGGCGGCTACATCGCCGCCATCCGTGCAGCGCAGCTCGGCTTCAAGACCGCCTGCATCGACGAGTGGAGCAACGCGGCCGGCAAGCCGGCCCCGGGCGGCACCTGCACCAACGTCGGCTGCATTCCGTCGAAAGCCCTGCTGCAGTCGTCGGAACACTTCGAGCACGCCGGCCATGCGTTCGCGGACCACGGCATCAAGGTGAACGGCCTGGAACTCGACCTGCCGACCATGCTCAAGCGCAAGGACACCATCGTCAAGCAGAACAACGACGGCATCCTGTTCCTGTTCAAGAAGAACAAGGTGACCTTCTTCCACGGCCGCGGCGCGTTCGCCGGCAAGGCGGACGGCGGCTACACCATCAACGTGAGCGGCCCGACCACCGAGACCCTGACGGCCAAGAACGTCGTCATCGCGACCGGTTCGAACGCACGCCAGCTGCCGGGCGCGGAATTCGACGAGAAGCTGATCCTGTCGAACGCCGGCGCGCTGGCGATCGAAGCCGTTCCGTCGAAGCTGGGCGTGATCGGCGCCGGCGTCATCGGCCTGGAAATGGGTTCGGTGTGGCGCCGCGTCGGCGCCGACGTCACCGTGCTGGAAGGCCTGCCGACCTTCCTGGGCGCGGTCGACGAGCAGATCGCCAAGGAAGCGCACAAGCTGTTCACCAAGCAGGGCCTGAAGATCAACCTGGGCTGCAAGATCGGTGCGATCACCAAGGGCGACAACAACGTCACCGTCGCCTACCTTGATTCCACCGGCGCCGAGCAGACCGCGACCTTCGATCGCCTGATCATCTCGATCGGCCGCGTGCCGAACACCAACGGCCTGGGCATCGAGACCGTCGGCGTGCAGCTGGACGAGCGCGGTTTCGTGGTCGTCGACGACGAATGCCGCACCAGCCTGCCGGGCGTGTGGGCGGTGGGCGACGTCGTGCGCGGCCCGATGCTGGCGCACAAGGCGGAAGAAGAGGGCGTCGCGGTTGCCGAGCGCATCGCCGGCCAGCACGGCCACGTCAACTTCAACACCATCCCGTGGGTCATCTACACCTCGCCGGAAATCGCATGGGTCGGCAAGACCGAGCAGCAGCTGAAAAGCGAAGGCGTGTCGTACAAGGCGGGCACCTTCCCGTTCATGGCCAACGGCCGTGCGCGCGCGCTTGGCGACACATCGGGCATGGTGAAATTCCTGGCCGATGCGGTCACCGATGAAATCCTGGGTGTGCACATCGTGGGCCCGGTGGCGTCCGAACTGATCTCGGAAGCCGTCGTCGCGATGGAGTTCAAGGCCTCGTCGGAAGACATCGCCCGCATCTGCCACGCGCACCCGTCGCTGTCGGAAGCCGTGAAGGAAGCGGCGCTGGCGGTGGACAAGCGTTCGCTGAACTTCTAAAAGCAGTACTCGTAGGGTGGGCGGCTCTGCCGCCCACGCGTTCAAATCACCTGTCCCGGCCCGCTCCGTGGCGTGCATGCGACCGTTGAACGCGTGGGCGGGAGACCCGCCCACCCTACGTTAACAGCATCAACACTATGAACGTCCAAGAGTATTACCAACATGCGCTGACCGAGCGCGGCTTCACATCCGACCCGGCCCAGCAAGCCGCGGTCGACCGCCTGCAGCAGGCGTACGACGACTGGGTCCAGTACAAGGCCCAGCGGTCGTCCGCTTTCAAGCGCCTCATCAACCGTCCCGACGTGCCGAAGGGCGTATACATGTGGGGCGGGGTGGGGCGCGGCAAGTCCTTCCTGATGGACTCCTTCTATTCGGTGGTGCCGGTGGTGCGCAAGACGCGCCTGCACTTCCACGAATTCATGCGCGCCGTGCACGGCCAACTGGATGAACTGAAAGGCGTCGCCGATCCGCTCGACGAAGTCGCCAAGCGCATCGCGAAAAAATATCGCCTGATCTGCTTCGACGAATTCCACGTCTCGGACATCGCCGATGCGATGATCCTGTATAACCTGCTCAAGGCCTTGTTCGACAATGGCGTGAGCTTCGTGATGACCTCGAACTACGAGCCGTCCACCCTGTACCCGGACGGCCTGCACCGCGACCGCATGCTGCCGACCATCGCGCTGCTGAAGGACAAGCTCGACGTCCTCAACGTCGATGCCGGCAACGACTACCGCAAGCGCGCGCTGGAGCAGGTCGAGGCCTATTACACGCCGCTCAACGCGAAGTCCGACCACATGCTGCGCGATGCCTACGCCAAGGTGGCCGACACCGCCGACGAGAGCCCGATCGTGCACATCGAGAACCGCGAGATCCGCGCGCTGCGCCGCGCCGGCGGGGTGATCTGGTTCGACTTCGCCACCCTGTGCGGCGGGCCGCGTTCGCAGAACGACTACCTCGAACTGGCCGAGCGCTTCCATACCGTGGTGTTGTCCGGCATTCCGGCCATGTCGGCCGGACAGTCATCGGAAGCGCGCCGCTTCACCTGGCTGATCGACGTGTTCTATGACCACAAGGTCAAGCTGATCATGTCCGCGGCAGTCGAACCCGAAGAGCTGTACACCCAGGGTATGCTGGCGAACGAATTCCACCGTACCGTCTCGCGTATCATTGAAATGCAGTCGCGCGAGTACATGCTCGCCGAGCGCCGCGGCGCCGCCGACGCCATCGCCTGAATCGAAAGGACACCATGACGAGTCACCCAGTAATGCGCCTTGTGGCTGCGGCGGTGGTCGCGGCCGCGCTGGCCGCCTGCGCCAGCGTCGAGCCGGGCCCTGCGGTGGAATCGGGCGATCCGCCCACCTCGATCGCGCAGGCGGACGCACGCCTTGGCGCGGTGGCCGCCGAGCGCAGCGCCATCGAGGCCCGCTATGCCGAACGCGAAGCGGTCTGCTACGACAAGTTCTTCGTCAATAACTGCCTGGACGAAGCCAAGGAGCGTCGTCGCGTGGCCCTGGTCGCCCAGCGCAACATCGAAATCGAAGCCGAGCGCTTCAAGCGCCGCGTCAAGGTCGAGGAACGCGACCGCGAGATTGCGGCCGCCGACGCCGAATACAAGGCCGAGGAAGCGCGCCTGGCGGCCGAACCGCCGCCGGCGCCGCGCGACACCACGGCCCTGCCGCCGCCGAAGCCGGCGCCGGCCGCATCGCGCATGGCGCGCCGCGATGCCAAGCTTAGGGAAGAAGCAGCCCGGGCGCCGGAACAGGCGGCCAAGGCCGCCGCCAATGCGCGCGAATTCGAGGAGCGCAAGCGCAAGTCGGAGCAGAAGCAGAAAGACGTCGCGCAGCGCGTGGCCGAGCGCGAGGCCAAGGCGGCGGCGCGCAAGGCCGAGGAAGAGAAGGCCAAGGCGGCAGTCGCGAAGCCGGCGCCTGTGCCCGGCAAGTAAAGCCCGTCCGGGAGGGCCGGTGTGCGGCCCTGCCGGCGTTCAGACCACCCGGCCGATCTTTCCCGCCAGGCCATCCTGCGCCGGCTTGACCAGCTTCACGATCACCATCGAGCAATTCCCACCCTTGCCCTGCGAGCGTTCCTGCGCCTTGTTGATCAGCATTTCCGACGCCTGGCGCGGCGTGGCCTTGCTGGTGGCCGCCGCCAGTTCGGCGTCGGTGAAGAAATGCCACAGGCCGTCCGAGGCCAGCAGGAAGACATCACCCGGCGCCAGCCCGCTGTAGCTGCCGATGGTGACGAAGGGTTCCTTGCGATTGTTGCCCAGTACATTGAGCAGCAGTTTGGACTTGCGGTGGTTCTTCGCCGCATCCGCAGGCAGTTTATCGCTGGCCACCAGGTGCTGTACATACTCCGCGTCGTTACTCCGCGTCATGCACTTACCTTCCTGGAAGCGGTACAGGCGCGAGTCGCCCACATGGCCCCAGACCGCCTCGCCGTGCGGGCCCAGCACCAGCCCGACGAAGCTCGCATGCACTTCCGGCTGCTCGGCTGCCCCGCCCGCCGATCCGCCCATCACGGCGTTCATCTTCATGACCAGGTGGGTTTCACTGACGATGTCGCGCAGCAGCTGGGCGAGCCGTTCGGGGCCGGGGCGGTCGCCCGGCTTGAATTCGTCGAAGACCTGGCGCGCCGTGTGCAGCAGCTGGTCGGCCCCCGCGGCCCCCGCGATGCCGTCCGACAGCACGGCCAGCACGTAGCCGGGCGCGCGCGCGCCGCTGAACAGCGCGACGCGGTCGTTCTGCTGCGGGCGGTTGCCGATGTGCTGCCCGGTTCCCGCTTCGATCTTGTATGTTGTCATAAACCTTGTTTTCCGTAGCGCCTGCGCCAATCTTTGTTGGCGGCAACCTCAGCGTAGATTAAACTATGCACCGAGAAGCCGTCGTGTTGCAAGCCGAAAACATCGGCCGCGCCCGGCCAATGCCGCCACGCCGCCGGCGACCGGCGGCGCCGCTCCCAGCTCCCGCAAACGCTTTGACCAGAACTGTTTGGAACAGCAATCATGAACGACGTCCAGGATATCCAGCGCCGCATCATTGAACTCGACGTGGAACACCGCGACCTCGATGCCGTCATTTCGATGCTGGCTGTGGACGGCCATGCCGACCAGCTCCAGCTGCGCCGTTTGAAAAAGCGTAAGCTGCAGCTCAAGGATCATATTACGCTGCTGAAGATGCAGCTGGTGCCCGATATCCCGGCCTGAGGCGAGGCCTGCAGGCCGCCCGCTTGCGCTTTCCTCTGCCCCTGAAGAAACCATTATTTTGACCGACCAACTCCCCGCTTCCGCTGCGGATACCGGCGACGTACTGCCAACCGGCGCCCGACCTTTGGGAAAATACGACGAAGAGCTCGACCGCCTGTTCGGGGCGGGAGGCCCGCTCGCGCCGAATGTCGGCACCTACAAGCCGCGCCAGTCGCAGACCGAGATGGCCAAGGCCATCGCATCGGCGATCGACGGCCAGAAAGTCCTGATGGCCGAGGCCGGCACCGGCACCGGCAAGACCTTCGCCTACCTGGTTCCGGCGCTGCTGTGGGGCGGCAAGACCATCATCTCGACCGGTACCAAGAATCTGCAAGATCAATTGTTCTTGCGCGACATCCCGACCATTCGCGCCGCGCTGCGCGCCCCGGTCTCGGTGGCGCTGCTCAAGGGACGCTCGAACTACGTCTGCCACTTCCACCTGGAACGCACGCTCAACAACGGGCGCCTGACCTCGCGCGACGACGTCGGCCACCTGCGCGAGATCTCGCGCTTCATCAAGATGACCAGCTCGGGCGACAAGGCCGAGCTGGCCAAGGTGCCGGAAACCGCCACGGTCTGGAACCTGGTCACGTCCACCCGCGACACCTGCATGGGCGCCGAGTGCCAGTATTACCAGGACTGTTTCGTCATGAAGGCGCGCAGGGAAGCTCAACAAGCAGATGTGGTGGTGGTCAATCATCATCTGTTCTTCGCCGACGTGGCCCTGAAGGACACCGGCGTGGCCGAACTGCTGCCCTCGGCCAACACCATCATCTTCGACGAGGCGCACCAGCTGCCGGACACGGCCACCTTGTTCTTCGGCCAGTCGGTCTCGACCTCGATGGTGCTGGAACTGTGCCGCGACGTGCTGGCCGAGGGCCTGGCGCACGCGCGCGGGCCGGACTGGGCCAAGGTCGTCACCGTGGTCGAGAAGGCGGCGCGCGACCTGCGCCTGACCTTCCCGGAAGGCGGCACCCGCCTGTCGCTGCCACAGATCATCCCGACATCAAGCTTTTTCCCGGCGCTCGAGAAATTAAAAGAAGAACTGTCCGGCATGATCACGGTGCTCGAGGAACACGCCGCGCGCGCCGAAACCATCGAGGCCTGCCGCATCCGCGCGCTGGAGCTGAGCGCCTCCTTCGAGGCCTGGAAGCCGGACACCAAAAAAGGCAAGCTCGTCGAGGGCGACGACGCCGCCGTCCTGTGGGTCGAGGCCTTCAATTCCTCGCTGCAGCTGCACAAGACGCCGCTGTCGATCGCCCCGATCTTTTCCAGCCAGCGCGAAGGCACGCCGCGCAGCTGGATCTTCACCTCGGCGACCCTGGCGGTGAAGAACGACTTCAAGCACTTCGCCGACCAGATGGGATTGGCGGGCGAGCCGGCCATGACCTGGCCGAGCCCGTTCAACTACGTCGAGCAGGGCATCCTGTACGTGCCGACCGGCCTGCCTGAACCGAATTCCTTTCAGTACACCGATGCCGTGGTCGATACCGCGCTGCCCGTCATCGAGGCGGCCGGCGGGCGCACCTTCTTCCTGTGCACGACCATTCGCGCCGTGAATCGCGTGGCCGAGCGCCTGCGAGAAGAGTTCGCCGCCCGGGGGCTGGACTTCCCGCTGTTCGTGCAGGGCGAGCGTGGACGTACCGAGCTGCTCGATTCCTTCCGCAATGCGGGCAATGCGGTGCTGGTGGGCAGCCAGAGCTTCTGGGAAGGTGTCGACGTGCGCGGCGATGCGCTGTCGCTGGTCATCATCGACAAGCTGCCGTTCGCGCCGCCGGACGACCCGGTGCTGGCCGCCCGCATCGAGGTGATGGAGAAACAGGGGCTGAACGGCTTCATGCACCACCAGTTGCCGGAGGCGATCATCACGCTCAAGCAGGGGGCAGGGCGCCTGATCCGCGACGTCGACGACCGCGGTGTGCTGATGATCTGCGACCCGCGCCTCATCACCAAGCCGTATGGACGGCGCATCTGGCAAAGCCTGCCGCCGTTCAAGCGTACGCGGGTGCAGGCGGAGGTGATCGAGTTCTTCAAGCCGGGGACGATGGCGGATGCGGCCGATTTGAACGGCTGACGAACGGCTTTTCGTAGGGTGGTCGGCTTCGCCGACCGCGCGTTCAGCCAGCTTGGAAATCGACGATGCGCGCCAATTCGCCGTGTAGTTGAACGCGCGTACGGCAGAGCGTGATCTGGTCCACTGGACCAGATCACCCCTACGGGGTGATAACGATTTTGCCGGTAACTTTACGGGCCGCCATGTCGTTCAATGCCTGCGCAGTGTCTTCCAATTCATAGCGCGCCGACACCAGCGGCTTCAGCTTCCCTTCCGCCATCCACCCCAGCATCTGGCGCATCGCCGCCAGGTTCGCCTGCGGTTCCTTGCGTACGAAATCGCCCCAGAACACGCCCACCACCGAGGCGCCTTTCAGCAGCATCAGGTTCCACGGCAGCTTCGGAATGTCTCCCGCCGCGAAGCCCACCACCAGGTGGCGCCCGCGCCAGGCGATCGAGCGCAGGGCCGGTTCGCTGTACTTGCCGCCGACCGGATCGTAGATGACGTCCGGCCCGCGTCCAGCGGTCGCCGCCTTCAGCGCCTCGCGCAGGTCTTGCTTCTCGTAATTGATCACGGCATCGGCGCCGTGCGCCGTGCAGATCGCCAGCTTGTCGTCGCTGGACGCTGCCGCGATGACGCGCGCGCCCAGCGCCTTGCCGATCTCGATCGCGGCCAGCCCGACGCCGCCGGCCGCGCCCAGCACCAGCATGGTTTCGCCCGGCTGCAGGGCGGCGCGGTCCACTACCGCGTGGTGCGAGGTGCCATAGGTGAGGGTGATCGCGGCGGCGGTATCGAAGTCCATGCCGGCCGGCATCGGCATCAGGGCCTCGACCGGCGCAATGGCCTGCTCGGCGAAGGCCCCGGTGCGCGTGAAGCCGATCACCGGCTGGCCCGGCGCGAAGGCCGTCACGCCGGCGCCCACCGCGCGCACCGTGCCGGCGAATTCATTCCCCGGCGTGAAGGGCAGCGTGGGCCGTACCTGGTACTTGCCCTGCACCGTCAGCACGTCGGGAAAATTGACGCCGGCTGCGCGCACATCCACCAGCACCTCCCCGGCGTCCGGCACCGGCTCGGGCAAATCCTCGATCACGAGGCTGTCGATCGGGCCCCAATCCTTGCAACGCACGGCTTTCATTTGCTTCCCTTCATCTCGAATGCGTGTTCCGCATCTGTGTTCCGAATTTCGTGTTCATCCATCAACGAGATTATGCCCGAAGGTGCATGTGACGCGACTTTCAAAACGATGCTGCCGAGTCCGCCAACCCGCTTGTGCGCCCGCAAAATGGATGGGGTCGGCGGCGCTAGAGTCGAAGGAATCCGCCTTGTATAGAAGAGAATGGGAGCAGGCAATGGCGATCCGTTACGGGTGTTTCTTCAGCTACGCACACGGCAGGCACGACCTGATGAACCGGTTCAAGACTGCCCTGGCCGACGCGCTGCGCTGCTATCTCGAGCCTTACTTCGACAACGAAGACGAACTGTTCATCGACACCGAACAGCTGGGCGGTGGCGACGACCTCGACCGCAAAATCGCGCGCGCGATGTGCGAGAGCGTCTGCATGATCCTCATTTACACGCCCAAGTACGAGGCGCATGCCTACACGCGGCGCGAATACGCCGCCATGCGCGAGCTCGAGCGCGAGCGCGCTGCCTGGTACACGCTGCCGAGCCACCTGATCATCCCGGTCATCATGACCCGGCACCCGGACTCGCTGCCGCCCGAAATCACCGACAACACCTTCTACGTCGACTTTTCGCACTTCACGATGGCGACGGCCGACCTCAAGTCCAATCCGGATTTTTTGCCGGACATCGACAACATGGTCAAGCGGATCGCCACCCACTACCATTTTCAAAAAAAGCATACGCCGCCCGGCCATGACTGCAACCAATTCGTGCTCCCCGATGTCCCACCAGAATGGCGCGCGATGCCCAGCCTGACCTTTCCAAAAAAATGAGGAGCCACATGGAAAAGATTCGTATGTTGCTTCCAACTTCGTTTCCCTCGACACTTTTACCGCTGGATAGCCCTGGCCAGGTGACCACGTTCTACGCCTATGAAGGCGGTCCCGCCCGCAACGGCCTGCTGGCGGCGATGGCCCTGCAGCTCGCCGGCGACAGCGCCGGGGCGCCGGTGCTGGTGATCGACTGGGACCTCGAATCGCCGTCGCTGCACCGTTACTTCGGCGCCCTGCACGATGGCGGCGAGGCCGACCTTGCCGACGATGCCTGCGATGATGAGCCGCCCGGCCTGGTGGAATATGTCGACGCCCTGCGCGACGAACTTCGCCGCCGCCGCGGTGCACGCGAGGACGGTTCCGCCGCGTCGAGCGCCGGGCCCGCTGCAGTAGCCGCCACCGTGGCCGATGCCGTGGCCGATGCCGTCCTCGATGCGGTCGACTGGCGCGCCTACGTCGGCCGTGCCGACGGCCGCCGCCCGCTCTACCTGATGCGCTCCGGCCGCTTCGGTGACGACTATGCCGAGCGTGCCGGGCGCCTCGACTGGGTCGCCTTGTTCGATGCCTGCCCGGCCCTGCTGCGCCGCTTCGCAGCACGCATGGCCGGCCACTTCCGCCACGTGCTGGTGGCCTGCCGCTCCGGCCGCTCCGCGAGCGTCAGTGCCTGCACCACGCTCGTGCCCGACCGGCTGGTCGGCCTGTTCACGCCCGCGCCCGGCAGCCTCGACGGCCTCGAAGGCGTGGTCAGGCGCGCGATCGAGTACCGCTGCACCCACGAGGACGAGCAGCGACCGCTGCTGGTCTATCCAGTCGCCTGTGCCGCCGACGGCGCGCGCAGCGACCCGGGACAGTTCTGGCGGCGCGGCGACGCCAGCCAGGGCCTGGCCGGCTACCAGCCGCGCGTCGAAGCGCTGCTGCGCGGCGTGTACGGCATCAGCCGGCTGCGCCTGGAAAGCTGGTTCGACGAAGTCCAGCTGCCGCTGTGCGACGCCGTCGCCGCTTTCAATCCCCACGCCGGGCCCGGCTTCGGCATCGGGGGCGGGGCGCTGGCGCATCCGGTTTCCTGCCTGCTATCGTGGTTCGCCCAGGGCTGCTTCCCGTGGCAGTCCTTGGCCGAGGTACGGCTGCGGGCGGCGCTCGCGCGGGCACGTGCGCAAGCGGACACGGAATCGGTCGCAGAAGCGGACGTGGAAGCGGACGCAGAAGCGGACGCAGCGGCCGTGGCGGCAGCCGGCCACCTGGCCGCCAGGCTGATGCGGCTCGGCCTGCTCTGCCAGGAAGAAGGGCGCGCCGGTGAAGCCGGCGAACTGCTGCGCGAAAGCCTGGCGCTGCGCTGCGCCGTGCTGGGCGACGACCATCCGGATGCGCGTGCAGCCCTGGCCGCGCTGGCGGCCCTGCACCTGGCCAGCGCCGAACTGGACGTGGCGCGGCGTCACTACGAACTGCTGGTACAGCGCAGCGCGCGGGACGCGGGCGCCGAGCATCCCGACACGCTGGCGGCGCGCTCCGGCCTGGCCTGTGTGCTCGGCTGGCTGGGGGAAGGCGAACGGGCGCTGGCCCTGCACGAACAGGTCGTGGCAGCCTGCGAGCGCCTGTGGGGCGATGCCCATCCGGCCACGCTCGAGAGCCTCGAAGCGCTCGCCGTCACCCTGGGCGGGCAGCATGAGAACGACCGGGCGCGGGTATTGTTCGAGCGCGTGCTCGACGGCCGCCGCCGGCTGCAGGGCAGCGAGCACGAAGACACGCTGCGCTGCGCAGAGCGGCTCGCCCGGCTGCTCGGCCAGATGGGCGACCTGGGCAATGCCCGGCGCCTGCTGGAAGGCGCACTGCGCGCACGCGCGCGCCAGGACGGCGGCTACGCCTTGAGCACACTGCGAACGCGCCAGGCGCTGGCCGAGATCCTCGCCGCCCAGGGCGATATGGCTGCCGTGCGCAGCATCCAGGACGGGGCGCCCGCGCAGCGCGCGCCCGCCTGGCCGCGCGGGCAGGCCTGTGACTCCGGCGCCAGGCCCGGCGAAGCCGGGGAGCATTCGGCGTTCGACAGCCTGCAAAACAAGTGCGCGCAACTGAAAGACCTGGTGGACAGGGAAGACCGGCACGAGGCGCGGGTACTGGCCGACACACTGCGCCATTCGGTGCCGTGGCCGAATGTGGCACTTCCGCTACGCAAGCTCATGACGGCCCTGATCGAACAGGTTTACCTGCAAGAGGGGGACAAGGACGCCGCCCTGGCCTTCAATAAAGACCTGTTGTCGTCACTGGAAGGAGCATTGTCGCAAGCCGGGCGAGGACACGTGCCGGGTTTGCATTAAAGACAAGAAAGTAAGAAAACGCCGTGACCGGCCCTGTGGCCGGCGGCACAAAAAATCGCCGTCCGGAAACAAAAAACGCGGCTCCGGCGAACGAAGTGGGCGTTGCTTCAGGTAAAATCGCAGGCATGCGAATTCTTATCAGTAACGATGACGGCTATCTGGCGCCTGGTATCAGCGCGCTGGCCGATGCCTTGTCCGCGATCGCGGACATCATGGTAGTCGCACCCGACAGCAACCGCTCGGGTGCGTCGAATTCGCTCACCCTGGATCGGCCGCTCACGGTCCAGAAGGCCGCAAACGGTTTTCATTTTGTCAACGGTACGCCAACCGATTGCGTCCACATCGCACTGACTGCGATGGGGGATGCGCTGCCCGACCTGGTCGTTTCGGGCATCAATAACGGCCAGAACATGGGTGACGACACCCTGTATTCGGGCACCGTTGCGGCAGCCACCGAAGCTTACCTGTTCGGCATCCCCGCGATCGCATTTTCGCAGGTGAACGCGGGCTGGGCCCATGTGGACGCCGCAGCCAGGGTTGCACGCGAGATCGTCGAGCGCCGCTTCGACAAGCTTGAACTGCCTTTCCTGTTCAACGTGAACATCCCGAATTTGCCCTACGAACAGATCGGCCCTTTGACGCCGTCGCGCCTCGGGCGCCGCCACCAGGCCGAGCCGGTGGTGCGCTCGCAGGATCCGCGTGGCCGCGAAATCTTCTGGATCGGCGCCCCCGGCGCCTGCCGCGATGCGGGCGAGGGCACCGATTTCCACACCACCGCGCAGGGCTGCGTATCGATCACGCCGCTGCAGGTCGACCTGACCCACCGTGCCCAACTGGAACTGCTGCGAGGGATCGTATGAGCGAGAAGATGGGCGACAAGCGCAGCACCTTCCCGCTGCCGCTGTCCTCGGTGACCGGCGGCGCCACCCGCAAGCCGGGGCTGCAGGGACCGGTGGCCACGCCGCAGACCGCCACGCGCAATGCCAGCAGCACGGCCGCCGGCACCTGGGGTCGCGCAAGTAGCCCCCCCGGCGCAGCGGCGCCGTCGCCGCGCGCGCCCGGCTATGCGCAGACACACGCGCCGAGCGCGCCGGTCGTGCAGCGTTCCGACCTGATGGCATCGGAAGCGGTGCGGCGCGCCATGGTGGCGCGTGTGGCGAAGCAGGGCGTCAAGGACGGCATCGTGCTGGACGCGATGGAAGCGGTGCCGCGCCACCTGTTCATCGAACCGGCCCTGTCGGCGCAGGCGTACATCGACGCTTCGCTGCCGATCGGCTATAACCAGACGATTTCGCAGCCCTACATCGTGGCCCGCATGATCGAAGCAATGCGCGAGGCCATGCGCGACGGCGGGAAACTGGGCAAGGTGCTCGAGATCGGCACCGGCTGCGGCTACCAGGCCGCCGTACTGTCCTTTGTGGCGCGCGAGGTGTATTCGATCGAGCGCATCAAGCCGCTGCACGAGCTGGCCAAGACCAAGCTGCGGCCGCTGAGGATTTCGAACCTGCGTTTGCAATACGGCGATGGTATGCTAGGCTTGCCGCAGGTAGCACCTTTCGACGGCATCATCCTTGCAGCCGCGGGCCTCGAAGTGCCGCAAGCCCTGCTCGAACAACTGGCCATCGGCGCGCATCTGGTTGCGCCGGTTGGCGCCCAGGTCCAGCACCTGCAACGTATTACCCGCATCGGCAAGAGCGAGTGGGCCAGCGAAACGCTGGAAGCCTGCCACTTCGTGCCGCTGCGTCCCGGCACGGTCTAGCGCAGCGTCGCTTTGGCATGCCCCGGCCCGCCGGGGGAGGCCTGTGCCGGGCTGTGCAGACCAAGCTGCCGGGTCAACCCGTCCGGCCCGGCCGGCGTTGAAGAGCCTGGTCCGACACCATGACCGGACACGGCCGATGATGTCCGCCGACGTGCGTCCTTCCCTGGCTCGGCCGGGGCTGCGCGCCACAGAACATGAACAGAAAACAGAAAGACAATGAACCAAGCACCCCAATTGCCCCGTCTGGCACTGATTACCCTCACCCTCGGCCTGCTGGCCGGCTGTAACTCCATTACGCGCCAGGCGCCGGTCGTCGAGCGCACCACGCAGCCGGCGGCCTCGCAGCCGCGCCCGGCTCAGGCCGCGCGGGTCGAAGAACCGAAGGCCGAGAAGGGCATGTACACCGTTCGCCGCGGCGACACCCTGCTGCGCATCGCACTGGACCACGGAGAGAATTACCGCGACCTCGTCGCCTGGAACAACCTGCGCGACCCGGACGACATCAAGGTCGGCCAGACCCTGCGCATCGCGGCGCCGGAGCGCGGCGAGCGCACCGCCAATATCCAGACCCAGCCGGTGCCGATGCCGCCGAGCGCCACGCCGCCGCGCAAGACCGAACCGCGCGCCGACAAGCAGCCGTACAACGAGAGCGTCGCCGCCAACCAGCCGCCCGTGCCCGCACGCACCGAGCCTGTGCGCCCGGCCGCGCCGGCGCCCGCTGTTGCGGCCCCGGCGGTTGCGGCAGCCGGCACCGTCAGCGCGAACGACGACGACAGGCTGAGCTGGATGTGGCCGGCCGATGGCCGCATCGTCGCCACCTTCGACGAAGGCCGCAACAAGGGCATCGATATTGCCGGGCGTCCCGGCCAGCAGGTCGTGGCGGCAGGCGCCGGCAAGGTAATGTACGCTGGCAGTGGCATCCGGGGTTATGGTAATCTCGTCATCGTCAAGCACAACAACAGCTTGCTGTCGGCATACGCGCACAACCGCAAGATCGTCGTCAAGGAAGGCGACAACGTGGCCAAGGGCCAGATGATCGCGGAGATGGGCGATTCGGATGCCGATTCGGTGAAATTGCATTTCGAAATACGCCAACAGGGCAAACCCGTCGACCCGTCGAGGTTCCTGCCCGGTCGCTGACGGGTGTGAAAAAGCGGCCAGGGCAAGGTGCCGAGTCGAAGACAGTACGGTAGTACGGTAGTACGGCGAGACGAGGCAACGCAGCCATGGACGAATTTTTCGCACACGTAGGGATGGTATGACGCAGCCGCCGCATTCGCTGGAACCGCAGGACGACGAGTTTCCGGACGAATCGGAACCCGAGGGTGCGCTTGCGGCCGATGGGGCGGAGGAGCTGGCGAGCACCCCGGCAGTCGATTCGGTGGACGAGCTGCGCAAGGTCTTGCAGGCCGAGCTTGCCACCGATACCACCCAGCACTACCTCAACCAGATCGGCACCCGCCCGCTCCTGAGCGCGGCGGAAGAAGTCCAGGTCGCCACGCTGGCCAAGGCGGGCGACTTCGCCGCGCGCCAGAAGATGATCGAGCATAACCTGCGCCTGGTCGTCTCGATCGCCAAGCACTACATCAATCGCGGCGTCGTGCTGCTCGACCTTATCGAGGAAGGCAATATCGGCCTGATGCGCGCAATCGACAAGTTCGAGCCCGAGCGCGGCTTCCGTTTTTCGACCTACGCCACCTGGTGGATCCGCCAGAGCATCGAGCGCGCCATCATGAACCAGGCGCGCACGGTGCGTCTCCCGGTGCACATGGTGCGCGAGCTGAACCAGGTCCTGCGCGCCAAGTACCACCTCGAGGCGCAGAAGCACGACGGCAAGGACGCCACCTGCGAGGACATCGCCAGCCTGGTCGGACGGCCGGTGGAAGAGGTGCAGGACATCCTGGCGCTGTCCGAGCACGCCGCCTCGCTCGACGCCCCGCTCGACAACGATCCCACGTCCAGCCTGATGGACATGCTGCCGGACGACGGCGAGGCCAGTCCCGACCTGCGCGCCGAGCACCACGAAATGACGGGCCTGGTGCGCGACTGGCTGGCGCGGCTGCCGGACAAGCAGCGCCAGGTCGTCACGCGGCGCTTCGGGCTGGACAACGACGATCCGGCCACGCTCGAGACCCTGGCCGAAGAGATGGGCGTGACGCGCGAGCGGGTGCGCCAGATCCAGCAGGAGGCGCTGGTCAAGCTCAAGCGGGCGATGGCGGCACGCGGCGTCGTGCGGGATTCCTTGCTGTAAGCATTGAAGCCCCTCCGGTAGCGCCTGATTCATTTCCTTGCTATCATCCCCGCCGGGCGGATTCAGCCCATTTTTTATTTGCGAACTCCTTGCACAGCCAGTCCTGTGCTCACTCCCTTTTCTCCACCACCATGCAAGAAATTCTCATCGACATCAAATCCCTGGATGCGGACGCGCGCGGCGTCGGCCACCTCGAGAACGAAGACGGCAGCCAGGGCAAGGTGATCTTCGTCGAAGGCGCACTGCCTGGCGAACGCGTCAGCTATGAAACCCTGCGCAAGAAGAAGAACTGGGAGTCGGGCCGCATGCTCACGCTGCAGCGCGCCTCGTCGATGCGGGTCGAGCCCAAGTGCAAGCACTTCGGCACCTGCGGCGGCTGCTCGATGCAGCACCTGGAACCGTCGGCACAGGTGGCAATGAAGCAGCGCGTCCTGGAAGACAACCTCTGGCACATCGGCAAGGTCAAGTCCGAGATGATCATGCGTCCGATGTACGGCCCCACCTGGGACTACCGCTTCCGCGCCCGCCTGTCGGTGCGCCACGTGGCCAAGAAGGGCGGGGTGCTGGTCGGTTTCCACGAACGCGGCTCGGCCTTCGTGGCCGACATCACCTATTGCGAAATCTTGCCGGACCACGTGGCGCAGCTGATCGCGCCCTTGCGCGAATTCATCGGCCAGCTGTCGATCTACAACCAGCTGCCGCAGATCGAGGTCGCCATCGGCGAAGAGGTGACGGTGCTGGTGCTGCGCATCATGGCGCCGCTCACCCCGGCGGATGAAACCCTGGTCAAGGCCTTCGCCGATCAGTGGAATGTGCAGATCTGGCTCCAGCCGAAGGGTCCGGACACCGCCCATCCCTACTACCCGCTGGGCAAGGAGCTCTACTACACGCTGCCGGAATTCGGCATCCGCATGCCCTTCAAGCCGACCGATTTCACCCAGGTGAACCACCAGATCAACCGCGTGCTGGTGGCGAAGGCGCTGAGGCTGCTGGACGTCCAGCCGGGCGAGCGCGTGGCCGACCTGTTCTGTGGTCTGGGCAACTTCACGCTGCCGCTGGCGACGCAGGCGCGCGAAGTGGTCGGCATCGAAGGCAGCACCGCGCTGACCACGCGCGCGCTGGAGAATGCGCAGGCCAACGGGCTGGCAAGCAAAACGGCGTTCTCGACCCGCAACCTGTTCGAGGTGACGAAGGAGGACCTGGTCGCGCTGGGCCATTTTGAGCGCATGCTGGTCGACCCGCCACGCGACGGCGCCATGGCGCTGTCGCAGGCGCTGGCCGACCTGCGCGCTACGCATGAGGAGCTGATGCCGCAGCGGATCGTGTACGTGTCCTGCAGCCCGTCGACCCTGGCGCGCGACGCAGGGATCCTGGTGCATCAGGCGGGCTATGTGCTGCGGAAGGCGGGGGTGTGCAATATGTTCCCGCACACCTCGCACGTGGAGTCGATTGCGGTGTTCGAGCTGGGGGAGAAGCCGGTGGCGGCTGCCACGTGCGAGGTGCCAGGCGAAGCCGCTTGACGTAGGGTGGGCAGGTTTTCCTGCCCACGCGTTCAGCTATCGGGCGAGAAGCCGCGCCGTGCCTGCATCCGATCTGGTTGAACGCGTGGGCGGGAGACCCGCCCACCCTACGAGAACCCAGCCGTTCCGCCAAAGAAAAAGCCGACCATCAGGTCGGCTTTTTCATTCGGGCTGAAACCGCTTAGTCGCGGTCGCCGCCGGCGATGCCCAGCAGGTGCAGCAGGCTGGTGAAGATGTTGTACACGTCCAGGTAGATCGCCAGGGTCGCCGAGATGTAGTTGGTCTCGCCGCCGTTGATGATGCGCTGCACGTCATACAGGATGAAGGCCGAGAAGATGCCGATTGCCAGCATCGAGATCACGATCGACAGCGCCGACATCTGCAGGAAGATGTTGGCCACGGCTGCCAGCAGGATCACGATCACGCCGGCCATCAGCCAGCTGCCCATGCCCGAGAAGTCGCGCTTGGTGGTGGTGGCGATGCTGGCCATCACGGCGAACACGCAGGCGGTGCCGCCGAAGGCGGTCATGATCAGGGTGCCGCCATTGCTGTAGCCCAGGGTGTGGCGCAGCAGTGGAGTCAGCATCAGGCCCATGAAGAAGGTGAAGCCCAGCAGCACGGCCACGCCGAGCGCGGAGTGCTTGGTCTTTTCGATGGCGAACATGAAGCCGAATGCGACGGCCAGGAAGATGATGAAGCCCATGCCGCCGCTGAGCATCGGCAGTTCCATCGAGACGCCGATGAATGCGCCCAGCACGGTCGGGATCATCGACAGTGCCAGCAGCCAATAGGTGTTGCGCAGGACGTTATTGCGCGCGACCTGGCCCCGACCCGCTTTGGTCAGGTCGATCGTGCTGCGCGGTTGGGAATTAGGGAACATTTATGCCTCCGGTTAGTGGATGAGCGTCACTGAAAACATACAAGGACAAACTTAGTTGAGCCTTAAACAACGCTGCAGTCAGGACGATTTTGCCCTGCAACTCTACCACTTTGCTTGCCAGTGCCGCAATATCGGCTATATGGGGCATGTGTGGTAAAATTAAAGGTTGATTGAGTTCCAAATTGGGTTGCAAGAACCCTCCTCAGTTCTTGATTCAAATCATTCATTTTTATTGGAGTTTTACATGGCAATCGAACGCACCCTGTCGATCATCAAACCAGACGCCGTTGCAAAAAACGTGATCGGCCAAATCTATAGCCGTTTCGAAGGCGCTGGCCTGAAGATCGTCGCTGCACGCATGACCCAGCTGTCGCGTGAGCAGGCTGAAGGCTTCTACGCTGCCCACAAGGAGCGCGGCTTCTTCAACGACCTGGTCACCTTCATGGTCTCGGGTCCTGTCATGATCCAGGTCCTGGAAGGCGAGAACGCCGTCCTGGCGCACCGCGACCTGATGGGCGCGACCGATCCGAAGAAAGCTGAAAAAGGCACCATCCGCGCCGATTTCGCCGATTCGATCGATGCCAACGCCGTTCACGGTTCGGACGCTGTCGAAGCTGCCAAAGTGGAAATCGCTTACTTCTTCCCAGAACTGAAGTAATCGGCTTCATGCATCAAGAACCACTCGTCCGCAGCCCCGGGGCTGGCACGAGTGGTTTCAGAAATAAAAGGATTTTGCCATGACGACGCTCACCAACCTGCTGGACTTCGATCCCGCGCAACTCGTTGCGTACTGCGCCGAGCTGGGTGAGAAGCCGTTCCGCGCCAAGCAGCTGCAGCGCTGGATCCACCAGTTCGGCGCCGCCAGTTTCGACGACATGACCGACCTGGCCAAGTCGCTGCGCGAAAAACTGAAGACCCGCGCCGAAGTCCGTGCCCCTGGCATCATCAGCGACCACACGTCCACCGACGGCACCCGCAAGTGGCTGGTCGACGTCGGCAATGGCAATGCCGTGGAAACCGTGTTCATTCCGGAAGAAAACCGCGGCACGCTGTGCATCTCCACGCAGGCCGGCTGCGCCGTCAACTGCCGCTTCTGCTCGACCGGCAAGCAGGGCTTCAACCGCAACCTCACCGTGGCCGAAATCATCGGCCAGCTGTGGATGGCCGAGTTCGAGCTGCGCCGTACCAAGGGCATCGAGCCGGGCCCGAAGGGCGAGCGCCAGATCACCAACGTGGTCATGATGGGCATGGGCGAGCCGCTGCTCAACTACGAGCCGACCGTCACCGCGCTCAAGCTGATGTTGGACGATAACGCCTACGGCCTGTCGCGCCGCCGCGTGACCCTGTCGACCTCGGGCGTGGTCCCGAACATCGACAAGCTGTCGCAGGACGTGCCGGTGGCGCTGGCCGTGTCGCTGCACGCGTCGAACGACGCCCTGCGCGACATCCTGGTGCCGCTGAACAAGAAATACCCGCTGCGCGAGCTGATGGCCGCCTGCAAGCGCTACCTGGAGTTCGCGCCACGCGACTTCATCACCTTCGAGTACTGCATGCTCGATAACTTCAACGACAGCGACGAGCATGCACGCGAACTGATCAAGCTGGTCACCGACCCGGTGGTCGGCATCAACTGCAAGTTCAACCTGATTCCGTTCAATCCGTTCCCGGAATCGGGCCTGACCCGTTCCAAGAACCCGCGCATCAAGGCCTTCGCCCAGGTGCTGATGGACGCCGGCATCGTCACCACCGTGCGCAAGACGCGCGGCGACGACATCGACGCCGCCTGCGGCCAGCTGGCAGGCGAGGTGCAGGACCGCACCAAGGTCGCCCAGCGCATGGAAAAGATGGCCGAGTACCAGAAGAAGTTCGGCGCCGACTTCGGCCGCATCGTGGAGATTCCGTCCTGATGGTCCGCGCTGCCGGTCGTGCCGCGCTGTTGTTCGTCCTGGCCTTCGTGGCCGGCTGCGCCAGCAATGGCACGGGCGGCAGCGGCGAACTGAAGACCGCGTCCGACGTGACGGCGGCGGAAAAGCGCGCCGCGATCCGCATGCAGTTGGCGGTCGGCTACTACCAGCAAGGCAAGAACGAGATCGCCCTCGATGAGGTCAAGCAGGCAATCGCGGCCGACCCGGACAATGCCGAGGCCTATGGCCTGCGCGCGCTGATCTATACCGCGATGGGCCAGCTGGCGCTGGCCGACGAGAATTACCAGTCTGCGCTGCGCCTCAAGCCGGGCAACCCGGACCTGTCGAACAACTACGGTTCCTTCCTGTGCAGCGCGCTGAACAAGCCGGCGCAGGCGATGCCTTACTTCGACGCCGCCTTGCGCAACCCGGCCTACCAGACGCCGGTGAGCGCGCTGGTGAACGCGGGCCTGTGCAGCATCCGCAGCAAGAGTTACCTGGCCGCCGAGCGCTACCTGCTGGAAGCCGTCCGCTACAACCCCGACCTGCAGGCCATCAATGCCGGCCTGGCAAGGACTTATTACGAGCGGCGCGACTTTCCACGCGCCGGTTTTTTCATCAACCGCCTGATCGAGACGTCGAAACTCGACACGCTGCCGGCCGACACGCTCTGGCTTGCCTTGCGCGTGCAGCGCAGGCTGGGCGACCGGAGCCAGGAGGCCAGCCTGGCAGCCCAGCTGCGGCGGCGCTTCCCCGGTTCGCCGGAGTACGCGGCTTTCGAGCGCGGCGCATTCGACGATTGATCCAGCTAGAGTGAGACCAGCATAATGAACGAGCATGCAGACCAGCCGGCAACGCCGGGCAACGACGCGGGCATTCCCGGCAAGACCCTGCAGTCCCAGCGCGAAGCGATGGGCTGGAGCGTGGAGCAGGTGGCCGACCAGCTGAAGCTGGCGCCGCGCCAGGTGGTCGCGCTGGAAGCCGGCGACTACGCCGCGCTCCCCAGCCCTGCCGTGACGCGCGGCTTCGTGCGCGCCTACGCCAAGTTACTGCGCATCGACGCTGCCCCGCTGGTGGCCAAGATCGAGATGAACATGCCGCCCGAAGCCCAGGCCGGCGCGACCGCCTCCATCCCGCGCCGCGAACAGCGTCCGGCCTCGTTCTCGCAGAGCCGCTTCCCGATCGGCGGCAAGCGCAACAAAGTGCCGGTCGGTCTCATCGCCGGCGCCCTCGTCGTGATCGCCGCCGGCGCCGCGCTCTGGCACTTCGGCCTGATCCCGGGCAGCCAGCAGCCGCAGACCGACAGCGGCAACGTGCTCGAGTCGCCGGTGGTGGCGCCGCAAGGCGTCGCACCGGCCGTGCCCGCGCCCAATGACGCGCTGCTGAATCCGTCGGTGCCGCTGATCTCGGTGCCGGCGCCGACAGGCGAGGGCGCGACTGCCCCGGCCGCCGCTCCTGCGACCGCAGCTGCAACGACACCGGCGGCGCCCGCGGCGTCCACCCCGGTCGCACCGGCAGCCGCCAACCTTGCAGCGCCGGTCACGGCTGTGCCGGCGGCTGCTGCCCCGGCAACGGCAGGCGGCAACACGCTGGTGCTGAACGTACGTGAAGATGCCTGGATCGGCGTGGTCGTCGGCGGCAAGCGCGTCCTCTGGCGCGAGGTCAAGGCCGGCTCGACCGAAACCATCGACGTCACCGGGCCGGGTATGCTGACCGTCGGCAATCCAGGCGCCGTGACGGCGACCCTGCGTGGTTCGGCTGTCAGCCTGGAGCTGGCGCCGGGCAAGAAGTTCGCGCAAGTGACCTTGAAATAAGCGATGGAACAGAACATGATCGTGAATGAGCCCTGCATTGGGGAACCTATCCCGTCCGGCCCGCAGGCACGCAGCGCCCGCCGCAAGGTAGCGGTCTCGCATGGCCAGCGCACCGTCTGGGTCGGCGGCGACGCGCCGGTCGTGGTGCAGTCGATGACCAACACCGATACCGCCGACGTGATCGGCACCGCGATCCAGGTCAAGGAGCTGGCGCGCGCCGGTTCCGAGATCGTGCGCATCACCGTGGACACGCCGGCCGCCGCCGCCGCGGTGCCGGCGATCCGCGAACAGCTCGACCGCATGGAGATCGACACCCCGCTGGTGGGCGACTTCCACTACAACGGCCACCTGCTGCTGCGCGACTATCCGGAATGCGCGCAGGCGCTGTCGAAGTACCGCATCAATCCGGGCAACGTGGGGCAGGGCGCCAAGCGCGACACCCAGTTCGCCCAGATGATCGAGATCGCCGCCCGCTACGACAAGCCGGTGCGCATCGGCGTCAACTGGGGCTCGCTCGACCAGTCGCTGCTGGCGCGCATCATGGACGAAAACGCGTCGCGCGCCACGCCGTGGAGCGCCCAGGCGGTGATGTACGAAGCCCTGATCACCTCGGCGATCGAGAACGCCGTGCGCGCCGAGGAAGTCGGCCTGGCGCGCGACAAGATCATCCTGAGCTGCAAGGTGTCGGGCGTGCAAGACCTGATCGCGGTCTACCGCGAGCTCGCCCGCCGCTGCGACTACCCGCTGCACCTGGGCCTGACCGAGGCCGGCATGGGCAGCAAGGGCATCGTGGCCTCGACCGCGGCCTTGTCGGTGCTGCTGCAGGAAGGCATCGGCGACACCATCCGCATTTCCTTGACGCCGGAACCGGGCGGCGACCGCACCAGGGAGGTCGTGGTCGGCCAGGAAATCCTGCAGACCATGGGCCTGCGCAAGTTCACCCCGATGGTGATCGCCTGCCCGGGCTGCGGCCGCACGACCTCGACCGTGTTCCAGGAACTGGCGGACAATATCCAGACCTTCCTGCGCGAGCAGATGCCGGAGTGGAAAAAGACTTATCCGGGCGTGGAAGCGATGAACGTGGCCGTGATGGGCTGCATCGTCAACGGTCCGGGCGAATCGAAGCACGCCAATATCGGCATCAGTTTGCCGGGCACGGGCGAATCGCCGGCGGCGCCGGTGTTCGTCGACGGGCAGAAGTTCGCCACCCTGCGCGGCGAGCGCATCGTGGATGAGTTCAAGGCCATCGTGCTGAATTACGTGCAGAAGAATTACGGCCAGCAGGCAGTGGCACAATAAAATACACCACGGTTTTTCGTAGGGTGGGCGGGTTCCCCGCCCACGCGTTCAAACAGTGCATGCGTGATTTGAACGCGTGGGCGGGAGACCCGCCCACCTACAGAAGCGAAAGAAAACATGTCCAAACCAGAAAAAATCGTCGCCGTCAAAGGCATGAACGACATCCTCCCGCAAGACGCACCGATGTGGGAGCTGTTCGAGAACACCGCCGAGACCATCCTCAAGAGCTACGGCTACCAGAAGATCGTCACCCCGATCGTCGAGGACACCTCCCTGTTCGCGCGCGCCATCGGCGCCGTCACCGACATCGTCGAGAAGGAGATGTACTCCTTCGAAGACGCGATGAACGGCGACCAGCTGACCCTGCGTCCGGAAGGCACCGCCGGCGCCGTGCGCGCGGTCATCGAGCATAACCTCGTGTACGACGGCCCCAAGCGCCTCTGGTACAAGGGCCCGATGTTCCGCCACGAGCGTCCGCAGCGTGGCCGCTACCGCCAGTTCTTCCAGTTCGGCGCCGAAGCGGTCGGTTTCTCGGGCCCGGACATCGACGCCGAGCTGATCATGCTGTGCCGCCGCCTGTGGGACGACCTGGGCCTGCAGAACGTGCGCCTCGAGCTGAACTCGATCGGCAATGCGGACGAGCGCCTGCGCCACCGCGCCGACCTGATCGCCTACCTGGAACAGCACGCCGACATCCTCGACGCCGAGGCCAAGCGCCGCCTGCACAGCAACCCGCTGCGCATCCTCGACACCAAGAACCCGGCCATGCAGGAGATGGTCAATGGCGCGCCCAAGCTGCTCGACTACCTGGGCGAGGACTCGCTGGCGCACCTGAACGGCTTGCGCAAGATCCTCGATCTCAACGCGGTGCAGTACACCATCAACCCGCGCCTGGTGCGCGGCCTCGATTACTACAACCGCACCGTGTTCGAGTGGGTCACCGACGAGCTGGGCTCGCAGGGCACCATCTGTGCCGGCGGCCGCTACGATCCGCTGATCGAGCAGTTCGGCGGCAAGCCGACCCCGGCGGTCGGCTTCGCGATGGGCATCGAGCGCATCGTCGAGCTGATGAAGGGCCTGGGCGAGACCCAGGCGCCGAGCCAGTGCGATGTCTACCTGGTCCACCAGGGCGAACCAGCCCAGCTGCAGGCCTTCGTGCTGGGCGAGCGCCTGCGGGATGCCGGCCTGGATGTTGTGTTACATTGCGCAACGCCGGCAGGCGCGGGCAGCTTCAAGAGCCAGATGAAGAAGGCCGACGGCAGCGGCGCTTCGTTCGCCGTGATCATCGGCGACGATGAAATCGCCACCAGCCAGGCAGTCGTCAAGGCGATGCGCGGCGAGGCGGGCGAACAGCAGCAGTCGAAAGTGGCCTTCGAAAACGTGGTCGACTACGTGGTCGACCAGATCGTCGGCGGCGGCGGGCACGACTGCGAGGACGAGAATTGCAACGAGCACGGGCATCATCACCGCCCATGACCGACCAATAAGCCGGGCGCCGGTAACAGACCGATCCACCACCATAACAACCACGCAACAGAGCAGACAATGGCATACGACCTCGAAGAACAGGAACAGATCGCGAACTTCAAGGCCTTCTGGGCCCGTTACGGCAACCTCATCATGGGCGTGCTGATTGCCGCGCTTCTCGCTTACGCCGGCTATAACTTCTGGCAGACGCGCCAGCGCACCCAGGCCGTCGAGGCCTCGGGGCTGTACGACGAGCTGCAGGCGTCGCTGGCGGCGAGCGACAACGCCAAGGCCCAGCGCATTGCAGGCGACATCAAGCAGAAGTACGAAGGCACCGTCTACGCGCAGATGGCCGCCCTGGCCGCCGCCAAGACCGCGTTCGAAGCGAACGACCTGAAGACCGCCAAGGCGCAGCTGCAGTGGGTGGTGGACAAGGGCAATGACGAGTACAAGGCGATCGCGCGACTGCGCCTGGCCGGCGTGCTGCTGGACGAAAAGTCTTTCGACGCCGCCCTCAAGCTGCTGAACGACAAGTTCCCTGAGCAATTCTCGGCCGAAGTGTCGGATCGCAAGGGCGACGTGCTGGTGGCACAGAACAAGATTACCGAAGCACGCCAGGCTTACGTGGCCGCGCTGGCTGCGATGCACAAGGATAACCCGGGCCGCCAGCTGGTCCAGATCAAGCTCGAAGCCATTGGCGGCACCGTGCCGGCCGAAGCGAAGGATGCCAAAGCACCGGCGGCGGCAGCGTAAACCCAAGATTCACAGGCCCGCGCCCGCTTGCGAAAAGGGGGCGCGGGCTTTGCGTCCTTTATAAGCCCAGGAACAAGGTTAAAGAATATGCGTATTAGCAGCAAACTTGTTGGTGTTGGTGTACTGGCCCTGGTGACGGGCTGCTCGAGCATTCCGCAATTCTCGTCGCTCAGCCTCAGCTCGCTCAATCCGTTTTCGAAGCCGAAGGGCGACCAGCCGGCGCCGCTGGTGGAATTGAAGGCGACCATGGCGGTGCGTACCGCATGGAAGCTCGACATCGGCAAGGCCGGTCCCTATGTGTTCTCGCCCGCGCTGAGCGGCAACACCGTGGTGGTGGCCGGCGGCGGCGGCGACATCGCCCGCGTCGAAGCCGCCACCGGCAAGCTGCTGTGGCGCATCAAGGCCGGCACCGAACTGTCGGCCGGCGTCGGCACCGACGGCAACCTGATCGTGGTCGGCGGCACCAAGGGCACCGTGCTGGCCTTCGACATGGACGGCCAGAAGCTGTGGAGCGCGCAGCTGTCGAGCGAACTCCTGTCTTCGCCGGTCGTCGGCCAGGGCATCGTGGTCGCGCGCAGCCTGGACAACCGCATCGTCGGCCTGGACGCCAAGACCGGCGAAAAGAAATGGACCGTGCAGCGCGTGACGCCGGCACTGACCCTGCGCACCGCGCCGGGCATGCTGATCCGCGGCAGCGACGTCATTATCGCCCAGCCGGCAGGCCGCCTGTCGTCCATGATCCTGGCCACCGGCGCGCCGCGCTGGGACCAGGAAGTGGGCGTGGCGCGCGGCGCCACCGAACTCGAACGCGTGACCGACATCGGCGGCGCTCCGGTGCTGTTCGAGAACGATGTCTGCGCCGTCTCCTACCAGGGCCGGGTCGCCTGCTTCGACGCGGCCAACGGCAGCCCGAAATGGACGCGCGACCTGTCGTCGGAAGTCGGCGTCGCCGTCGACCAGCGCTTCGTGTTCGCGCCGGACGACAAGGGCGCGCTGTTCGCGTTCAACCGCGACACCGGCTCGAACGCCTGGAAGAACGACAAGCTGGCCTTCCGCCGCCTGTCGACCCCGGTTTCCTACGGCCGCACGGTGGCGGTGGGCGACTACCAGGGCATGATCCACTTCCTGTCGCGCGAGGATGGCAGCTTCCTGGCGCGCGCCGCGACCGACGGCAGCGCCGTGATCGGCACCCCGCTGGTGGCTGGATCGCACCTGATTTTTCAAACACAAAATGGAACTGTGACCGCTATCGCGGTCGAATAGAATAAAACAATGAAGCCGGTAATTGCACTCGTTGGTCGCCCGAACGTCGGGAAGTCGACCCTATTCAACCGCCTGACCCGCTCGCGGGACGCGCTGGTTGCCGACCTCCCTGGCCTGACCCGCGACCGCCACTATGGTGAAGGCCGGATCGGCGAACGTCCGTTCCTGGTCATCGACACCGGCGGTTTCGAACCGGTGGCCAAAGAGGGCATCATGCACGAGATGGCGCTGCAGACGCGCCAGGCGGTGGCCGAAGCCGACATCGTCGTGTTCATCGTCGATGGCCGCCAGGGCATGACCCCGCACGACAAGACCATCACCGATTTCCTGCGCAAGCAGAATCGCAAGGTCATGCTCGTGGTTAATAAATCCGAGGGCATGAAGTACACGGCGGTCACCGCCGACTTCTATGAGCTCGGCATGGGCGACCCCTACGTCATCTCGGCCGCGCACGGCGACGGCGTGCACGACCTCGTCAACGAGGCGCTCGACTTCGCCCTGGCCAACCGTCCCGACGAAGAAGACGAGCCGGAACACCCCGACCACGGCGTCAAGATCGCCATCGTCGGCCGCCCGAACGTGGGCAAGTCGACCCTGATCAATACCCTGGTCGGCGAGCAGCGCGTGATTGCCTTCGACATGCCGGGAACCACCCGCGACTCGATCGAAGTGCCGTTCGAGCGCGACGGCAAGAAATACACCCTGATCGACACCGCCGGCATCCGCCGCCGCGGCAAGGTCTTCGAAGCCATCGAGAAGTTCTCGGTGGTGAAGACCATGCAGTCGATCTCGGACGCCAACGTGGTCGTGCTGCTGCTCGACGCCCAGCAGGACATCTCCGAGCAAGATGCGCACATTGCCGGCTTCATCCTCGAGTCGGGCAGGGCGCTGGTCGTGGCCGTCAACAAGTGGGATGGCCTGCAGTCGGACGACCGCGACGAAGTGAAAATCGACCTCGACCGCAAACTCGACTTCCTGTCGTTTGCCAAGACCCACTTCATTTCGGCGCTCAAGGGCACCGGCATCGCCCAACTGATGAAGTCGGTGGATGCCGCCTACGCCGCCGCAACGGCCAACCTGTCGACCCCGCGCCTGACCCGCGCGCTGCAGGAAGCGATCGAAAAGCAGGAGCCGAAGCGCAAGGGCAGTACCCGTCCGAAGCTGCGCTACGCCCACCAGGGTGGCCAGAATCCGCCGATCATCGTGATCCACGGTAACGCGCTCGAGGCCGTCAGCGAGCCGTACAAGCGCTACCTGGAGCGGCATTTCCGTGACACCTTCAACCTGGTGGGGACCCCGGTCCGCATCGAGCTCAAGAGCGGCAAGAATCCATTTGCCAAAGAGCAGAAATAGGCTTAGCTGTACGACAAAAAGTGGCGAAACAGGTTACAGTAGCTCAGGGCCGGCATTCGCCACTGCGGAATGTGGCCCGAGCACTTGAAAAAAGGCAAATAGCCTCAAACTCGCATCTACACCCACTGAACAACTACAACATTACGGAGCTGTTATGAGCAACAAAGGGCAACTGTTACAAGACCCATTCCTGAACGCATTGCGCAAGGAGCACGTCCCCGTCTCCATCTACCTGGTCAACGGTATCAAGCTGCAAGGCCATATCGAATCGTTCGACCAGTACGTCGTCCTGCTTCGTAACACCGTGACCCAGATGGTCTACAAGCATGCCATTTCCACCGTCGTCCCGGCCCGTGCCGTCAACCTTAACCTCGACTCCGAAGCCGAGTAAGGCGGATGGCTGACGCCCCCGGCAACACCACCATGCGCGCAGCGCTGGTCGGCATCGATTTCGGTGCTGGCGACTTCAACGCCAGCCTGGAAGAGTTGTCCCTCCTTGCGCGCTCCGCCGGCGCCGACCCGATCACCACGATCACGGCCAAGCGCAGCAGTCCCGATCCCGCCCATTTCGTCGGCAGCGGCAAAGCCGACGAAATCAAGATGGCCTGCAAGGTCGACGGGATCGACATCGTCATCTTCAACCACGCCCTGTCGCCCGCCCAGCAGCGCAACCTGGAGCGCCGCCTGGAGGTGCGCGTGGTCGACCGTACCAGCCTGATCCTCGACATCTTCGCCCAGCGCGCCCAGAGCCACGAGGGTAAGCTGCAGGTCGAACTGGCCCAGTTGCAGCACCTGGCCACGCGCCTGATCCGCGGCTGGACCCACCTCGAGCGCCAGAAGGGTGGTATCGGCCTGCGCGGTCCCGGTGAAACCCAGCTCGAGACCGACCGCCGCCTGATCGGCGAGCGCGTCAAGCAATTGCGCATCAAGCTCACCAAGCTGCGCAAGCAGCACGAGACCCAGCGCCGCCAGCGCGGCCGCAACCAGACTTTCTCGGTGTCGCTCGTCGGTTATACCAATGCCGGCAAGTCGACCCTGTTCAACACGCTCACCAAGGCCGGCGTCTATGTGGCGAACCAGCTGTTCGCAACGCTCGACACGACCAGCCGCCGCCTCTACCTCGGCGACGAGGTGGGCAGCGTCGTCATTTCCGACACGGTCGGTTTCGTGCGCGAACTGCCGCACCAGCTGGTGGCGGCCTTCCGCGCCACGCTCGAAGAAACCATCCATGCCGACCTGCTGCTGCACGTGGTCGACGGTAACTCGCCGGTGCGCATGGAACAAATCGAGCAGGTCAATGAAGTCCTGCGCGAGATCGGCGCCGATCACGTGCCCCAGATCCTGGTCTGGAACAAGATCGATGCTTCCGGGCTAGAACCCGGCATCGAGCGTGATGAATATGATAAGATCAGCCGCGTTTTCATCAGCGCGCACAGCGGCGCCGGTCTGGACCTGCTGCGGGAAGCCATCGTCGAGTCGGCGAGGGCGGCGCGCGAAGATACGCACTTTGGCGCGCGGACTGCGCGCCTTGAAGACGATATGCAGGATGGGGAAGAACCGGCGGTGGGCGGCTCCCTGGCAAATTCTGCAGACAACAATATAACAACCTCCACCCATCTCGGGCCACACTAGCCTATGCTCGTTTCTTTTCTAAAACGTTGCGGCATCAAACTGTCGCTCAACGATCCGCGCTGGGGCCACAAACCCCAGGGTGACCACAAGGCCCAGGAGGGCCGTCGGCCGGGTGAAGGCCCGCCCGACCTCGATCAACTCTGGCGCGACTTCAACGCCCGTCTCAACCGCCTGTTCGGCGGCCGTAACAACGGCGGCGGCGATGGCGGCAACGGCCCTTCGGGCCGCGGCGACATGCGCGGCGCCAGCGTCACCGCCGGCGTGGTGGCGGTGATCGTCGGCCTCATCTGGCTGGCGAGCGGCGCCTTCATCGTGCAAGAGGGCCAGACCGGCGTGGTCACCACGTTCGGCAAGCTCAGCCACAAGACCGGCCCCGGCTTCAACTGGCGCTGGCCGTACCCGATCCAGGCCCACGAGACCGTCAACGTCTCGCAGATCCGTACCGCCGAGATCGGCTACCGCGCCAACGTGCGCAACAAGCAGCCGCAGGAAGCCCTGATGCTGACCGACGATGAAAACATCATCGACATCCAGTTCGCGGTGCAGTACACGCTGAAGGACCCGGTCCAGTGGTTGTTCAACAACCGCGAGAACGACGAGACCGTACGCCAGGTCGCCGAGACCGCGATCCGCGAGGTGGTCGGCAAGAGCAAGATGGACTTCGTCCTGTACGAAGGCCGCGAGAAGGTCGCCGCCGACGTACACCAGATGATGCAGCAGATCGTCGACCGCTACGCGCTGGGCGCCCTCGTCACCAACGTCACCATGCAGGCGGTGCAGCCGCCGGAGCAGGTGCAGGAAGCCTTCGACGATGCCGTCAAGGCCGGCCAGGACCGCGCCCGCGCCCGTAACGAGGGCGAGGCGTATGCCAACCAGGTGATCCCGCAGGCGCGCGGCCAGGCCTTCCGCCTGGCGCAGGACGCCGAAGCCTACCGTTCGATGGTGGTCGAGAACGCGCTAGGCAACGCCTCGCGCTTCGACCAGGTGGTGGCGGCCTACGCCAAGGCGCCCGGCGTGACCCGCGACCGCATGTACATCGACACCATGCAGCAGATCTTCTCCAGCACCAGCAAGGTGATGGTCGATTCGCGCGCGGGCAACCCGATGATCTACCTGCCGCTCGACAAGCTGATCGGGCAGGGCGCCGGCAACGAAGCCGTCGGCAGCCGTTCCGGGCCGGTGCAGGTGCCGCAGTCGTCGGCGCCGTCGGACGTCATGCAAGCCATGGATTCGGTGCGTCAGCGCGACAGCCGGAGCCGCGATTCCTCACGTGACCGGGAGAGCCGTTAATGAACCGCCTCGTAACTTTATTTGTGGCGGGCTTCATTGCCCTGATGCTGCTGTCCTCGACCGTGTTCGTGGTGGACCAGCGCCGCTTCGCCATCGTGTTTGCCCTGGGTCAGGTGCGCGACGTAATCACCGAACCGGGCCTGCACTTCAAGCTGCCGCCGCCGTTCCAGAACGTGCTTTACCTGGACAAGCGCATCCTGACGCTCGACACGCCGGACGCCGACCGTTTCATCACCGCCGAGAAGAAGAACATCCTGGTGGATGCCTTCATGAAATGGCGCATCACCGACCCGCGCCTGTACTACGTCAGCTTCAACGGCGACGAAAGCCGCGCGCGCGACCGCCTGTCGCAGATCATCAAGGCGGCCCTGAACGACGAAATCACCAAGCGCACCGTGCGCGAAGTGATCTCGGGCGAGCGTGGCCGCGTGATGGAAGCGGTGAAGCAAAAGGTCGTGGCCGAAGCCAAGGAGATCGGCGTCGGCGTGGTGGACGTGCGCCTGAAGCGCGTCGACTACATCGAGCAGATCAACAACTCGGTGTACGAACGCATGAAGGCGGAGCGCACCCGCGTGGCCAACGAGCTGCGTTCGACCGGCGCAGCCGAATCCGAACAGATCCGCGCCGATGCGGATCGCCAGCGCACCGTGATCATTGCCGAAGCCTTCCGCGAGGCCGAGAAGATCAAGGGTGACGGCGATGCCAAGGCGTCGGTGATCTACGCCGATGCCTTCGGCAAGAATCCGGAATTCGCCAAGTTCTACCGCTCGCTGGAAGCCTACCGCGCGACCTTCAAGAACCGCGGAGACGTGATGGTGGTGGATCCAAATTCGGAGTTCTTCAAGTACTTCAAGCAGCCGGGCAGCAAGTAAGCCGGGTGATTTCGTAGGGTGGGCGGGTCTCCCGCCCACGCGTTCAAACAGTGCATGAGCTACTTGAACGCGTGGGCAGGGGACCTGCCCACCCTACGTTTACCCGGCCGTTTCAGTATAGACAAGCGTTGTAGCATGGCACTCTGATAAGCCTTCAATGCTGTCAACCTAACATCCCCGGCCTACGCCTCCCCATTTTCGGGTAAAATCACCGATTCGGCGCTCGCACCGTGCGCCGGCACGCCTGTGCCTATAGCATTGCTCTTAAAAACAACCCGTTAGCTTTCTGCCCATGCCGAACTGGCTTTTGCCTGAGAATATTGCCGATGTCTTGCCGTCCGAAGCGCGCAAGATCGAGGATCTGCGCCGCAAGATGCTCGACACCTTCCGCCTGTACGGTTACGAACTGGTGATGCCGCCGCTGCTCGAGTACGTCGAGTCGCTGCTGGCGGGGGCAGGGCAGGACACCGAACTGCGCACCTTCAAGGTGGTCGACCAGCTGTCCGGCCGCCTGCTCGGCCTGCGCGCCGACATGACCACGCAGGTGGCGCGCATCGACGCCCACCTGCTCAACCGCGACACCGTCACCCGCCTGTGCTACGCCGGCAGCGTGCTACATACCCGTCCATCCGGCCTGCACGCCACGCGTGAGCCGATCCAGATCGGCGCCGAGATCTACGGCCACGCCGGCCTGGAAGCCGACGCCGAGATCCAGGAACTGGCCCTCGGTTCGCTGGCGCTGGCGGGCTTCGGCGACGTGCGCCTCGACCTGTGCCACGTCGGCATCCTGCGCGCCATCTTGAGCGACGATCCGGCCGCGCGCCGCGACGAAGCCCAGCTGACCTGCCTGCTGCGCGCCAAGGATGCGCCGGGCCTGGACGAGTTCACGCACAATTATCTGCCAGCCACCCGCAAGGCGCTGCTGGCGCTGCCGCAGCTGTACGGCGACGTCGATGTCCTGGCGCGTGCGAAAGAAGCATTGCCGGCGCTGCCGGGAGTCACCCGCGCGCTGGCCGAACTGGCCGCCCTGGCGGCGGGCGCCATCGGCCGCGCCGAAGTCGCCATCGACCTGGCCGACCTGCGCGGCTACCAGTACGAAAGCGGCGCCATGTTCGCGCTCTACGTGCCTGGCCTGCCGAACGCGGTGGCGCGCGGCGGGCGCTACGACCATGTGGGCGAAGCATTCGGGCGCGCACGTCCGGCAACCGGCTTCTCGCTCGACCTGCGCGAACTGGCCCGTCTGCTGCCGACGGCCGAGCGCAAGCATTCCATTCGCGCGCCCTGGGGCAATGCCCTGGAGCTCAAGGAAAAAATCGCTGACCTGCGCAAGGCAGGCGAAGTCGTGATCCAGTCCATGCCGGGTCACGACAATGTTCAGGACGAGTTCGAGTGCGACCGCGTGCTCGTCCTCGAAAACGGAAATTGGATTCTCAAAAACTTAGGTTAAGTGATGTCAAATACTAACGTGGCAAAGAACGTCGTTGTCATCGGCACCCAGTGGGGCGATGAGGGCAAGGGTAAGATCGTCGACTGGCTGACAGACCATGCGGCCGGCGTCGTCCGCTTCCAGGGCGGCCATAACGCGGGCCACACGCTCGTGATCAAGGGCCAGAAGACCGCACTGCAGCTGATCCCGTCGGGCATCATGCGCGAAGGCGTGGCCTGCTACATCGGCAACGGCGTGGTCGTGTCGGTCCCGGACGTCATGCGCGAGATCGACAAGCTGCAGGCCGCCGGCATCGAAGTGGTGTCGCGCCTGAAGATCTCGGAAGCCTGCCCGGTCATCCTGCCTTACCACGTCGCCATCGACAAGGCGCGCGAAGCCAAGCGCGGCGAGAACAAGATCGGCACCACGGGCAAGGGCATCGGCCCGGCCTACGAAGACAAGGTGGCGCGCCGCGCGATCCGCATCGCCGACCTGCTCAACGAAGAGCGCTTCGCCGAGAAGCTCAAGGAAAACCTCGAGTACCACAACCACGTGCTGGTGAACTACCTGGGCGCCGATCCGATCGACTTCCAGACCACCTACGACGACGCGATGGCCTTGGTCCCGCGCCTGCGTCCGATGGTGGGCGACGTGTCGTCGCAGCTGTACGCCGCGCACAAGGCCGGCGGCAGCCTGCTGTTCGAAGGCGCGCAGGGTTCCCTGCTCGACGTCGACCACGGCACCTACCCGTTCGTCACCTCGTCGAACTGCGTGGCCGGCAACGCCGCCGCCGGCGCCGGCGTGGGCCCGGGCATGCTGCACTACATCCTTGGCATCACCAAGGCCTACACGACCCGCGTGGGTTCGGGTCCGTTCCCGGCTGAACTGCCGACCGACGCCGGCGTGGGCGAGCACCTGTCGCGCATCGGCCACGAGTTCGGCACCGTGACCGGCCGTGCGCGCCGCTGCGGCTGGTTCGACGCCGCGCTGCTGCGCCGCTCGGTGCAGATCAACGGCGTGTCGGGCATGTGCCTGACCAAGCTGGACGTGCTGGACGGTATCGAGTCGCTGAAGCTCTGCACCGGCTACAGGATCGACGGCCGCGAAGTCGATATCTTCCCGGTCGGCGCCGAAGAAGCCGCGCTGTGCGAGCCGGTGTACGAAGAGATGCCTGGCTGGACCGAATCGACCGTCGGCGCCAAGTCGATGGACGAACTGCCGGCCAACGCCCGCGCCTACATCCAGCGCATCGAAGAACTGGTCGGCGTCCCGATCGACATGGTGTCGACCGGCCCGGACCGCGAAGAAACCATCGTGCTGCGTCACCCGTTCGCGGCCTGATCGTTCAAACATAAAAATAGGAATAACCTTAATGAACACTCCTGCATCGACCGACAAGGACCTCTGGGTGTCGTGGGACCAGTACAACCGCCTGGTCGAGCGCCTCGCGCTGCAAGTGTATGAATCGAACTGGAAGTTCGACATGGTGCTGTGCCTGGCGCGCGGCGGCGTGCGTCCTGGCGACGTGATCTCGCGTATCTTCGATGTGCCGCTGGCGATCCTGTCGACCAGCTCCTACCGCGAAGAATCGGGCACCAAGCAGGGCAACCTGGACATCGCCAAGTACATGACGATGACCAAGGGCCCGCTGGCCGGCCGCATCCTGCTGGTCGACGACCTGGCCGATTCCGGCGTGACCCTGCAGAAGGTGCGCGAACACCTGACCGCGAACTACGCCGACGTCACCGAAGTGCGTTCGGCCGTCATCTGGGTGAAAGGTACCTCGGCCTTCAAGCCGGACTACCACCTGGAAGACCTGCCGCACAATCCGTGGATCCACCAGCCGTTCGAAGACTACGACGGCCTGCGTCCGCACCAGCTGTCGGCGTGGATGAAGAAGTTCGAGAAGTAATCCGCTCGGCCTGAAAGGGCAAGCGAACGGGCAGGGAAGGCGCAAGTCTTTCCTGCCCGTTTTGCTTTCGGCTTCTCTTGTGGAAAAGCCTCCGCGCCGTGCCAGGGCAACGCCGTTCGTGGCGGCGGGTGGGGCGGCGCGGGAGTTGCTCGATAGAACCCATCCATCGTAAGCCGCTGCCGCGGAAAGGTGCTTCTGTAGTTTCCCCGTTTTTCATGATTCGTGGGAGAATCTTCTTCAATTCGATAAAAGGATAGGAGCTTATTCTCATGGATGCCGAGGGCAGACCGAAAAAGGACGGACTCGACGAGATCGACCGGAAGATCCTGCGCATCCTGCGCAGCGACGGCCGCATCACCAACCAGAAGCTGGCGGAGAGCGTCCACCTGTCCCCCACGCCCTGCTGGAACCGGGTGCGGGCCCTGGAAGAGGGCGGCTACATCGAGGGCTACGCCGCCATCCTGTCGCAGCGCGCGCTGGGCTTGCCGGACACGGTCATCATCGAGGTCACCCTCGAGCGGCACGACGACGAGATGCTGGAGCGCTTCGGCGAAGAGCTGGCGAAGCTGCCCGAGGTGATGGAAGCCAGCTTGCTGACCGGCGACTACGACTACCTGATCAAGGTAGCAGTGGCCGGCACCGAAGGCTACGAGCGCTTCCTGCGCCAGCGCTTGTACAAAATTCCCGGCATCCGGCACAGCCGTTCGACCTTCGTGCTGCGCACCCTGAAACGCGCCCACTCGGTCGAACCCTGATACAAAAGCAGAGGTCGCCTTTTGGTGGCACTCTGTTAAGATGCATCTCGGCCATTCGCGAAATTTAACAATAACAATCACAGCCCGATGACCCAAAGCTTTTTCCAGACCTTCATTCTCCTGATCCTCGTCACCGACCCATTCGGCAACGTTCCCCTGTTCGTCGCAGCCCTCAAGGAAGTCCCGGTCGAACGCCGCGCCCGCATCGTCGTGCGCGAATGCGCGATCGCCTTCCTGCTGCTGCTCGTGTTCATGTTCTTCGGCCAGCACTTCCTGGCGGCCCTGCACCTGTCGCCGGTGGCGCTGCGCATCGGCGGCGCGGTGATCCTGCTCATCATCGCGATCCGCATGATCTTCCCGCACCCGGACGGCGTGCTCGGCCGCAACGAGGGCGGCGAACCCTTCATCGTACCGCTGGCGATTCCGGCGCTGGCCGGGCCGTCGGCGCTTGCGACGGTGCTGCTGTTCAGCGCGGGCAGCCTGGCCGAAACCATGGTCCACGTGGCCGCGCTGGCCGCCGTCGGCGTGGTGTGGCTGGCGGTCTTCCTCAGCGCGGAGAAGCTGCAGCAGCGCCTGGGGCCGCAGGTAATGACCGCCTTCGAACGCCTGATGGGTTTGATCCTGACGGCCATGTCGGTCGAAATGCTGCTGGGCGGTATCCGCGAATTCGTACAGACACTATGACGGCAGCCGTGCGGGGTAGAACGTCGCCTTCTGGCACACTTTCGGCAAGACTACCGGCACGGCCACATCCGTATTGACCACAGCATGAAACCCGAACACGAGACTCCTTCCGAATGGCTGCCCTTCCTGAGCGGGGGCGGGCAAATGGGAGCCATGATGCGGGCCCACGACTGGTCGAATTCCCCGCTCGGCCATCCGCGCACCTGGCCGCAAGCCCTGCGCACCACGGTCGGCCTGATGCTCAACGCGAAGTTCCCGATGTTCGTGGCCTGGGGGCCGGAGCTGGGCTTCCTCTACAACGATGCCTACGGTCTGATCCTGGGCGAAAAACATCCGGCGGCGCTGGGCAGCCGTTTCCATGACATCTGGCGCGAGATCTGGGACGACATCCATCCGCTGATCGTGCGCGCGCTCAAGGGCGAGGCCACCTACGTGGACCGGATGCCGCTGCGCATGAACCGCCATGGCTACGACGAGGACACCTGGTTCCGCTTCTCGTATTCGCCGGTGCGCGACGAGGACGGCACCGTGGCCGGCATGTTCTGCGCCTGCGTGGAGATGACCGGCGAGGTGCTGGCCGAGCGCTACCGCGAACAGGAAAACCAGCGCCTCATGACGCTGTTCGAGCAGGCGCCGGGCATTCTCGCCGTGCTGCGCGGACCGAACCATGTTTTCGAAATCACCAATCAGTCCTACCTCCAGCTGATCGGCCACCGCGGCCTGATCGGCAAGCCGGCGCGCGAAGCCCTGCCCGAAGTAGCAGACCAGGGATTCTTCGAGCTGCTCGACCAGGTATACAACTCGGGCGAACCCTTCGTGGGACATGCGGTGCCGCTCCGCGTGCAGCGCGACGCCAACGGGCCGCTCGAAGAGCGCTTCGTCGACTTCGTGTACCAACCGATCCGCGGGCCGAAGGGCGATGTCGAAGGCATTTTCGTCGAGGGCAGCGACGTGACCATGCGCAAGCGGGTGGAGGACGAGCTGCGCGCGGCGAACCGCCAGAAGGACCAGTTCCTGGCGATGCTGGCCCATGAACTGCGCAATCCGCTGGCGCCGATCACCACGGCCGCCCAACTGCTCCAGGGCGGCACGCTCGATCCGCAACGCGCGCGCAAGGCAAGCGAGATCATCGTGCGCCAGGCCGAGCACATGACCGACCTGGTGAACGACTTGCTGGACGTCTCGCGCGTGACGCGCGGCCTGGCCGAGATCGAGAAAGAGGAGCTCGATGTCGCGGCGGTGGTGCAGGGCGCCGTCGAACAGGTACGGCCGCTGCTGGACATGAAGCGCCACGAGCTGAAGGTGGAGCAGTGGCAGCAGCCGCTGCACGTCTCGGGCGACCGCACGCGCCTGGTGCAAGTCCTCTCCAACATCCTCAACAACGCGGCCAAGTACACGCCCTCGGGCGGCACGATCACGCTGCGCGTGCGCTGCGAGGACGACGAAGCCGTGATCGCGGTAGCCGACAACGGGCAGGGCATCGATCCGCAGGTGCTGCCCTACATCTTCGACCTGTTTACCCAGGCCGAACGCACGCCCGACCGCTCGCAGGGCGGCCTGGGCATCGGCCTGGCGCTGGTGAAGAACCTCGTCGCGCTGCATGGCGGGCGGGTGGCGGCCTACAGCGGCGGTCCGAACCAGGGTACCGAGTTCGTGGTGCGCCTGCCTCTCATGCGCCCTGCGCCGGCAAAGCAGGAAGCGGGGCAGGAAGCGCAGGCGTCGGAAGGGGCGGTGCGGGTACTCGTGGTCGATGACAATGCCGACGCGGCGCAGATGCTCGCCACGCTGCTGGAAGCGCACGGCCATGTGGTCAGCGTCGAATTCGACGGCACCGGCGGCCTGGCGCGCGCCCTGCGCGAACGGCCCGAGGTGATGCTGCTCGATATCGGCCTGCCCGACATGGACGGCCATGAACTGGCGCGCCGCCTGCGTGCTTCGTCCGGCACCGCGGATGCGATGCTGATCGCGCTTACCGGCTACGGCCAGAGCGAAGACCGCGAACGCGCGCGCCAGGCCGGCTTCGACCGCCACCTGGTCAAGCCGGCCGACCTGTCGGAGCTGCTGCGCATACTTGCATCGGTGCGCGGGCAGTAGGCTCAGAAGTTCCCGAACACGAGCGGGATGAACATGGCGGTAAAAACGGCGATGCGGATGGCATAGGTGCCGTTCACCTGCACCGACGGATGGTGCTTTTCGACGAGCAGCGACCATACGAAGCCGAACAGCCCGACCACGAGCGCAAGGACGATCAGGCCGCCGAGATTGCGTAGTCCTTCTCCCAGGACGCTCATGCCCTGTGGCGCGGCAGAGACCATGGCGAGAAAGCGGTAGAAGCCGATCGGCACCATGGCGGCTCCCAGGAGCATCAGACCATTGGCGACTTTGAGTTTGGTATGCGGTGTCATGGGGCAGCAGTCTACACAGCCGGCGGCGCTGAAAATGCACGGAATTTCACCTGGAGCTGCGAAAGGCGAAGGCGAAAAAAAACCGTTCCCGCCGTAGCGGAAACGGTTTTCTCATGCCTTGTCCGGCTTGCCGGCTTATTTCCCGAGCATCGACACCACGTTGTCCGCCCCGGGCGCCCCGAAGGCCTGCTGCTTGAGCACGTGCAGCTGGTCGCGCACCTGCGCAGCCTTCTCGAATTCGAGGTTCTTGGCGTGGTCCACCATGAGCTTCTCCAGGCGCTTGATCTCCTTGCTGATCTGCTTCTCGCTCATCGACTCGACCTTCGCCGTCGCGGCGTCCTCGACCGCGCCCTCGACCATGGCTTTCTGGGCGGCGTTGCTGTACACACCGTCGATCATGTCCTTGATCTTCTTGTTCACACCCTTCGGCGTGATGCCGTTCGCTTCGTTGAAGGCGATCTGCTTGGCGCGGCGGCGTTCGGTCTCGTCGATCGCCTTCTTCATCGAATCGGTCATCTGATCCGCATACAGGATCGCCACGCCGTTCAGGTTACGCGCCGCGCGGCCGATGGTCTGGATCAAGCTGCGCTCGGAACGTAAGGGCCAGACTTACCTTAAAGTTGTCGATTTTTTAATGTCTCGTGTTGTCATCCATCCGTAATTGAGTTTCCTCAGGAACTTAGCAAATCTTACCAGCAAGCGCACCCGGAATTTAATTTTCCTTAGCAGTGCTAGCAAGCGCATATGTGGATAAATGCATATTGCATTTTTCATTTGTAGATGAAATTTTGTTCTAAGTTGAAATATAATGATGTGCTGGCTGCCCTTAGTGTATTAACTACTGCGGTCGACGTTATTCCGTACCTCCAACTATATGGAAATACAATGAAACTTGTAAGCTTTAGAGTAAAAGAAATGCATGGATATATCGACGTCAATCTGCATTTTATGGATGATTTGTCGATAATTGTTGGGGGGAATGGATCGGGAAAAACAAGCGCATTAGCATTGTTGGCTAATGTTCTGCGGGTTGATATTGCGGAGATTCAAAAAACAAAGTTCACAGAGGTCGAACTGCAGTATGAGGAAATCGAAAAACGTAAGACAAATCGATTCATGTTGAAGATTGGTAATGAGCAATCTCGTCCGCGTTTATCTCTTTATCGGAACAATGATTTAATCGCCGAGCAGCTCATCCCAGTAAATCCTAGCGATATTGTCGTTCGATGGAGCGATGGGGATAACAAAAGTTGGAGCAAAATTTACGATTTTTTCGGAATGGCGTCCCAAGAAAAAAGTGAAAAATCGAAAAATATTGAGAAAATTGTTAGAATTCCGGCAAAAGTAACTTTTGTTAGATTGGATCGAGCGATCTCAGCTATCGATTCGCATGGCGGAGTGTCTTTTGAGGAGCCCGATGTTGCGCGTGACTTGTTGTTGAGAACTAACCGAAGAGGAAAGCTTCGCGATCCCCTCGAGGTTGTGGGGGAAGTTACTTCGAAAAAATATGTTGTCTATCGCAACCGACTTGAAGAGATTAAAGCGCGAACATATGATCAACTGTTCAACATCCATTTTTCAGATTCGGACATTACATCGGAATCGGGTGTCCGTATCGATAGATTGGAGAAAAAATTAACTGATCTGGAGCAGAGACTTTCTGTTTCAGGAGCCACAATTTCATCTTTGAAAGATTTTACGCCGTTTCAAACTTATCTTCAGAATACGAAAAAGATCAATGAGATCGTTCAGAAGGCAAAAGCAGACAGAAAAACTGGGCGACGTACGAGAATCGAAGATGTATTAAGTGCTCAGTTGGCTTCGCGATCGAAAAAAATCGATCAATTGCTGAGTGTGTTTGAAGAAGAGTCTAATGAATCTGCTGCTGCATACAAATCTCTCGAGATTTATCTGAATACACTCAATGATTTTCTAAATGATAGTAATAAAAAGCTAGCATTCTCTCCATTGGATAATAGCATTTATTACCATCATGTGCATAACACGAATAAAGAGGAAATTGAAAATCGTGATTTAAGTCAACTTTCTTCTGGTGAAAAGCAAATTGTGATTATGCTGACATATCTAGCGTTTTTGGCGGAGCCAGGATCAATATTTATTGTGGATGAGCCGGAGCTTTCGTTACATCTGAAATGGCAGCGTATGCTTGTCAATGCACTTGAGACATTGAGGCCAGCACGGTGCCAAATTGTGCTAGCAACCCATGCGCCTGAAATAGCTGGTAGGGCTCGCGATAAATGCATGCGACTCTCTCAAATGAATGGGAATTAATGTGAGTGCTTTCGATGACATTGCCTATTCTGAGTTCGGCCTCGCTGGTAGAGATATTTTTTTCTCTGAGTTTTCAGATGTGATGTTTTATTTTGAGGATGCAGATCACGAGGTTTTATACGAAAAATTCGTATATCTAATAGCGCCTGAATATTTGACAAGTGCAGTATCTTGTTTGGGCGGAAAGTCTAAACTTATTGCTGCCGCAAGTTCGGAAAATGATGTTGGAAAGCCGCGAATTTTTATTGTCGATAAAGATTTTGATGACTTGCTTGATCTAAAAAAGAACGTTGACGGACTGCTATATTTAGATAAATTTTGTTTTGAAAACTATTTGTTAAACTTTAAAGCACTGATCGAGGCAGTTGTTGATCGATTTGAGCTTTCAATAAGCAAGGCCAATCGGGAATGCCAGGATTTTGATGCTTTTTTTGCCGCATTGTTAACAAGGTACACCGAGTTAACATCTCTGTTTTTAGTGGCGCGGAAGTTCAAGATCGATATAAAAACGACTAAATTGCCAGTCGAGGATTTGGTTGAAGGTGAAGGGATCGATGAAATACTTAGTGACGAACATGTTGCCTCATATAAAAAGAGGCTTCTGGACGCAGCGGCGCTGAAGCAAGAAACAGAGTGGATTGCACAAGAGGGAGTGTTAGATAGCCTTATTCCAGATGCATTTTCGCCACTGTCTAAACGCAACCAGGAAATTATTATTCCCAACAATAACCACCTTTGTGGAAAACATTTATTGGGGCTGATGAAGGAATATGTCGCACGCGTGTTGGCTATCGATTTTTCAAAAATTTCTGCAGTATCGCTGTATATGGAAGTTATCGGGAGAATCGAAAACTTTGCCAACGGGTTTGTCGATTTGAAGGCAGTTATGGATACTTCGATTGAGCGACAACGGCGCGAGTTGGCAATAAAATAATAACGGCGACCACGTCTGCGTGGTCGCCGCAGACAGCAGCACTTATATTGCTATTTCCCCAGCATCGACACCACGTTATCCGCCCCCGGCGCCCCGAAGGCCTGCTGCTTGAGCGCATGCAGTTGGTCGCGCACCTGCCCCCTTTTCGAATTCCAGGTTCTTGGCGTGGTCGACCATGAGATTCTCGAGGCGCTTAATCTCCTTGCTGATCTGCTTCTCGCTCGTCGACTCGACCTTGGCGGTCGCAGCCTCGTCGGTGGCGCCCTCGACCATGGCCTTCTGCGCGGCATTGCTGTACACGCCGTCGATCATGTCCTTGATCTTCTTGTTCACGCCCTTCGGCACGATGCCGTGCGCTTCGTTGAAGGCGATCTGCATGGCGCGCGGGCGCTCGGTTTCGTCGATCGCCTTCTTCATCGAATCGGTCATCTGGTCGGCGTACAGGATCGCCACGCCGTTCAGGTTACGCGCCGCGCATCATTGTAGAAGTATGCGGTTCCACCGACTGTGCGTCCTTTCCGTGCGCGGTTACGCGGTTGCGCGCTAGAGCCGGTGTATGCTGGGTCCGGAGATAATCGAAGGACAGTCGAGGGAAAAGCGACGCATAAGAACTTGGAGATCGTGGAGCAAGGCATGTCGCTGGACCGCAGCTGCGAAAGCATGCACAAGAGCGGGGAAGCGTTAGCACGACTCAGCCTGCGCAGCTCTGTACGGCGATGACGGTCGAGATGGCGGCGCTGGAAAACTTCGCCAATACCGAGGCAACGAGCCGGCCCTGGTGCCGGTGGCGGTAGACTTACCGGACGGCCCGGAGCTGGGCGGGTATCGAGGTGGCGCGCGAGCACCAGCCGGAAAGCTAAGACGAGCCGGACGACGGCGGCAACTTCATTCGATTCAGCACGGCCTCCCTAGAGAAATGCCACCACCTGTGCATGCGGGGGCCGTAGGTGATCGTGCAGAGGGCGTGCTCAGAAGTTCTCTCTTTCTGAGCCATCTACCCCATAAAGCGTTTTCCCTTCTATAAGGCAGCGCCACGCGGCACGCTCGGGGAATTGTAAGTTATGATCACTAAGCCGTAGTCTCGCGTGTTCGGCCAACAAATCCAATGAAACGAAAGCCTCCACACGGGCGACGTCGGTAGGCAGGCGGAAACTGCGCCCTTTCACGCTGTCGAAAGAATGGCTGAACATACTGACGGCGAAAGAATCGAGCTTAGGCTCACATTTTTTGATCGCCTCAAAAACTTTTCCGCATTTCTTTGGGCGGCTACCGCCCAGTGTCCATAGAATCCAACCGAAATTTGCCGTTTTTAAGACTTTGCAATTATTGGCAGCATTCTGGACGTTAGCGGCAAATGCATCGAAAAGCTCTTCTCTCGAATCCTTTGGGCAGATCAAGCGATTTTCACGGTCATTTTCTCTAATATAGCTATCCGTCAGAACTTGCGCCGCCATCGTCAGTGAATCCGGATCGCGAGCGATGGCAATGGCAACGTCTTCATTCTCCAAGCAAGGGCTATATTGTACTATTTGTGATAGCGACTCTCGCGCGAGGTGCTCAACATCTAAGGAAATGAAGCCTTCGCGCTTTCTTTCGGAAAATGGGGGCTTATCAATCAGCTGAGCAATGGTTATGCAAAGCTCAAGTGGGTCGGCTACACCGCGTCCATTGGTTAAAGAATATAAGTCCCCTAATGCCTCTAGGAATTCATAACAATTTTCATTAGTTAAACTGGCACCGAGTGTAGCACGTAAGCCGGGATGAGTTAAAAACTTTGCGGCGCTTGCGAGACTAATGTCGCTAGGATCAAGGCTCATCTGTAAGGCGACGCCTAGCCGTGCCGGATCTCCTAGATGCCCTTTGACATAGGTTGGCGTATCAAGCCCAAATCGCTCATCATCTTTGGCGGTCTTCGGAAATAGTAGGTGAACCAGTTTTTCAACGGCGCGTGGATTGGAGGACGCCTCGATTGCGCGTTTGAGTTCTTCAGCACCGTGTTCAACTAAGGCGTCATCACCCCCTAAAATATGCTTGTCCGAGGGCATTCTACCAACGAAATACTGAGGATTTTGCCGTAGCAATTCAAAGATGGTGGGTGCCTTGACCATCAAAGTTGCCAAAGCCAAAATATCGGCAAAGGCGAGTTCCCCGCGCAGTGTTGGTTCAATGATGCTCAAACTATTAAAGACACGCACAAAATCGCGCGGTTGTTCCAAAATGTTTTTGAGACTAAAGTGATATATCCAAGATAGTCTTTCATCCGACCCTTCAAATATTCCCGTCCGGACTTCTGGGGGGTAGACGGAAATAGCCCTATCCATCAATGCAATTTTCGCGCTTGTTGTCAACCGTGGAAGAGGCATCCTCAATTGCACAATCTTTTCTAAATAGTTGGACGATCTTGGGACAGAGGCGATCGAAAGGGCTTCTGCAACGTAAGCTTGATCCCATGACACTAAGTAGCCAATATTTGGAAGATCACCAACGGACTTGATAATCCGGATGATTTCAAAGACTTCGTTTGGATATAGTCTGTCGACATCGTCAATAAAAACGATGACTCTCCGGTTATATTTCCTAAGTGCTTCATGAACGGCGATTTTTTGCGTCTCGATGTCCTTTTCCTTTTGTTCTGCGATCGCAGTTGTGGCTTCTCCCGTGCCACTAAGAACGGATTTAATAACACTAGCAAAGGGCTCTGCGCCAGGTATTAGTTTCAAAACATCGAAAGCTTTGGCGTAGGCTTGCAGCGCCTTTGCGGCTTTCAGTGCAACCTTTGCGTTGTCGGTTAATTTTATTGCGTTAGCGATTTTACCGAGAAATTGCTTAAGTAACGCGTCGCGCTCACCGATAAGCCACGGGTTGAAATGAACGATAACTGGTGTAAGGTGCTCGGTATTCAGCAAATCCTCAATCATTGCTAATGCCGAAGTCTTGCCGCTACCCCACGGGCCTTCGACAGAGATAACTAGGCTCGTATTTGGAGATACTTGTTTGAGTGCACTCGCAATGGAACGGCTATAGTCCAGTCGCCCCAGCTTATCTGCGTTGATTGCTTCTCCTGAGCGAAGCGGGGTATCAAAATTTAAATGGAAATTCTCGACATTCACAGTTACGCTTTCTTGTAGAAAAAATTATAGGTGGTGCTCTCACTGACCGTAACGCGAAACTAGCTTAAGAGATGCAAAGCCTTAACTCCGCCTGGATCAGGTCGGCGATGCGACTACAAGCTTTTACTTGCAATGATACGTAGCAGCATGACGTGGATTCCCTACATGATTACGCCAGTGTCGTCCAGTTGTAAGCACAACTTATTTTATTTGGTTACCACGAATGAACCTCATCTGCGTCACGTGCTTACTTGCCGAGCATCGACACCACGTTGTCCGCCCCCGGCGCGCCGAAGGCCTGCTGCTTGAGCACATGCAGCTGGTCGCGCACCTGCGCCGCCTTTTCGAATTCCAGGTTCTTGGCGTGGTCCACCATTAGCTTCTCGAGGCGCTTGATCTCCTTGCTGATCTGCTTCTCGCTCATCGACTCGACCTTCGCCGTCGCGGCGTCTTCGACCGCCCCCTCGACCATGGCCTTCTGCGCGGCGTTGCTGTACACGCCGTCGATCATGTCCTTGATCTTCTTGTTCACACCCTTCGGCGTGATGCCGTTCGCTTCGTTGAAGGCGATCTGCTTGGCGCGGCGGCGTTCGGTCTCGTCGATCGCCTTCTTCATCGAATCGGTCATCTGATCCGCATACAGGATCGCCACGCCGTTCAGGTTACGCGCCGCGCGGCCGATGGTCTGGATCAGCGAACGTTCCGAACGCAGGAAGCCTTCCTTGTCCGCATCCAGCACCGCCACCAGCGACACTTCCGGCAGATCCAGGCCCTCGCGCAGCAGGTTGATGCCGACCACCACGTCGAAGGTGCCCAGGCGCAGGTCGCGCAGGATCTCCACCCGCTCGACGGTCTCGATGTCGCTGTGCAGGTAGCGCACCTTGATGCCGTGGTCGCTCAGGTATTCGGTGAGCTGCTCGGCCATGCGCTTGGTGAGCGTGGTCACCAGCACCCGCTCGTCCTTGGCGATGCGATCGGTGATCTCGCTCATCAGGTCTTCCACCTGCGAACGGGCCGGCTTGACGATGACCAGCGGGTCGACCAGGCCGGTGGGGCGCACCACCTGCTCGACCACGTTGTCGGCCTTCTGTTTTTCGTAATCGGCCGGCGTGGCCGAGACGAAGATCGTCTGGCGCATCTTGGACTCGAATTCCTGGAACTTCAGCGGCCGGTTGTCGAGCGCCGAAGGCAGGCGGAAGCCGTAGTCGACCAGGTTGACCTTGCGCGAGCGGTCGCCGTTGTACATGGCGTTGAGCTGGCCGATCATGACGTGGGACTCGTCCATGAACATCAGCGCGTCTTTCGGCAGGTAGTCGATCAGGGTCGGCGGCGGTTCGCCCGGCATCGAGCCGGACAGGTGGCGCGAGTAGTTCTCGATGCCTTTTGTAAAACCGATCTCGGCCAGCATCTCGAGGTCGAAACGGGTGCGCTGCTCGAGGCGCTGCTCTTCGATCAGCTTGTTCTGCTGGCGGAATTCCTCGAGCCGGTCGCGCAACTCGGCCTTGATCGATTCGACCGCCTTCAGCACCGTGCCGCGCGCCGTCACGTAGTGCGAACCCGGGTACACCGTGAAGCGCGGGATCTTCTGGCGCACGCGGCCGGTGAGCGGATCGAACAGCTGCAGCGATTCGATCTCGTCGTCGAACATCTCGACGCGGATCGCCAGTTCCGCGTGCTCGGCCGGGAAGATGTCGATGGTGTCGCCGCGCACGCGGAACGACCCGCGCGAGAAGTCCATCTCGTTGCGCGTGTACTGCATCTGGATCAGGCGCGCGATGATGTCGCGCTGCGCCACCTTGTCTTTATGGCGCAGCGTCAGGATCATCTTGTGGTATTCGTTCGGGTTACCGATACCGTAGATCGCCGACACGGTGGCCACGATGACCACGTCGCGCCGCTCCATCAGCGACTTGGTGCACGACAGGCGCATCTGCTCGATGTGCTCGTTGATCGACGAGTCCTTTTCGATGAACAGGTCGCGCTGCGGCACATAGGCTTCCGGCTGGTAGTAATCGTAGTACGACACGAAATACTCGACCGCGTTCTGCGGGAAGAATTCGCGGAACTCCGCATACAGCTGGGCCGCCAGCGTTTTATTCGGGGCGAAGACGATGGCCGGCCGGCCCGCTTGCGCGATCACGTTGGCCATCGTGTAGGTTTTACCGGAACCGGTCACCCCGAGCAGGGTCTGGTACATCAGGCCGTCGTTGATGCCTTCGATCAGCCCGGCGATCGCGGTCGGCTGGTCGCCGGCCGGCGCGAAGGGCTGGTGCAGCTTGAAGGGCGATCCGGGGTAGGTGATGACGGTCGGTTCGGGGGCATTTGCGATGGATAATTCAGCCATACTTTCAGACCTTTGCTAGAATGGGAGTCCGCTTGCGGCACTGCAGCATGACTATACAAGCAGTGCCGCTCTCTACAAACGCTGCGAACCCACCGACAAAATTCACTCAGTTACTCAGAATATCACGATGACTTCCACAGCCTCCGCCAGCCTCTTCAGCGCCATCGACATGGCGCCCCGCGACCCGATCCTGGGCATCACCGAAGCATTCAACGCCGATACCAATCCGGCCAAGATCAACCTGGGCGTGGGCGTCTACTACGACGACAATGGCAAGGTTCCTTTGCTGCAGTGCGTGCAGAAGGCGGAAGCGAAGCTGATGGAGCAGCCGGCGCCGCGTACCTACCTGCCGATCGAAGGATTGGCGGCGTACGACAAGGCCGTGCAAGAGCTGGTATTTGGGGCCGGCAGCGCCGTAATTCAAGAGAAGCGTGCCATCACCGCCCAGGCAATCGGCGGCACCGGCGCGCTCAAGCTGGGCGCCGATTTCCTCCAGCGTTTCTCGCCCGGGTCCGATGTCTACATCAGCGACCCGAGCTGGGAAAACCACCGCGCGCTGTTCGAAAGCGCCGGCTTTACCGTGCACAACTACACCTATTACGACGCGGCCACCCATGGCGTGAACTTCGAGGGCATGCTGGCCTCCTTGAAGGCCATGCCGCGCGCGTCGATCGTCGTGCTGCACGCCTGCTGCCATAATCCGACCGGCGCCGACCTGAGCCAGGACCAGTGGGGCCAGGTGATCGAGGCCGTGGTCGCGGGCGGCCTGGTGCCTTTCCTCGACATGGCCTACCAGGGCTTCGGTGCAGGCATCATTGAGGACGGCGCCGTGGTGCGCCGCTTCGCCGACACCGGCATCCCGCTGCTGGTCTCGAATTCGTTCTCCAAGTCGTTCTCGCTGTACGGCGAGCGTGTCGGTGCGCTGTCGATCGTTGGCACCAGCGCGGAAGAAACCGCGCGCGTGCTCTCGCAGCTGAAGCGCGTCATCCGCACCAACTACTCGAACCCGCCGACCCACGGCGGCAAGGTGGTCGCCACCGTGCTGTCCACTCCGGAGCTGCGCCAGCTGTGGGAAGAAGAACTGGCCGGCATGCGCGTGCGCATCAAGGAAATGCGCACCGTCATGGTCGAGAAGCTGAAAGAAAAAGCCCCTGGCCACGACTTCGAATTCGTGCGCAAGCAGGTCGGCATGTTCTCGTACTCGGGCCTGAGCAAGGAGCAGGTCGGCAAGCTGCGCGAGCAGTCGATCTATGCGGTCGATACCGGCCGCATCTGCGTCGCGGCCCTGAACTCGACCAACATCGACCGCGTCGTTGACGCCGTTGCGAAAGTTCTTTAAAATCGCGGCTCTTCGGAACTGAGGTAACAAGTTCCGAAGGGCAGCAAATATGACTGCACGGCATGCCGCGAATTTGACAGCTTGCCACTGCAAACATATAATGATGTCATCAATTCCCTGATAGCTCAGTCGGTAGAGCGACGGACTGTTAATCCGCAGGTCCCTGGTTCGAGTCCAGGTCGGGGAGCCAGAATTCTGAAAGGCCACATCGCAAGATGTGGCCTTTTTGTTTTTTTGCGCAATCAACTGTTGGTTTTGCAATTCGATAGTTGCCATTCCGTATGCGCAAAGGGTAGTCTGGCAACACCAAACTCATCAGGCATATTTTCGGGATAACTTAGTGAAGCATCTTCCATCCAGCAAGCGTATCGCCGTCGCGGGACAGGTGTTTCGGTTTTCGCTGTCGGGGCAGGGCAGTCCGAGCATCGTCATGCTCGGCGGTGCCGGCGCTTCCCTCGAAGGATGGCACAAACTGTTCCCCGACATCGAGAAGCTGGGTACGGTCATGAGCTACGACCGGCCGGGCGCCGGCGGCAGCGGACGTCCGCGCGAAGCGCAGATGGGCACGACCGTCGTCCTGCAATTGCGGGCGCTGCTGCGCGAGGTCGGCGCCAAGCCGCCTTTCCTGCTGGTGGGGCATTCATTCGGCGGGCTGCATGCGAACCTGTTCGCACGCGTCTATCCGGACGACACCTGCGGCGTGCTGTTCATCGAGGCCACCACCCCCGACGACGTCCTCAACATGAAGCATTACCGTTCCGGCCTGCAGCGCGTCATCGCCGGCCTGCTCGACCGCTTTTCGCCGCCCGACCCGAACGATGAAATCAGCAACGAGGATGAAACGGTGGCCGAGATCGCCGAAGCACCGGACTTCCCGCGAATCCCCATCACTGTGCTGGCGGGCGGCAAGCGGCTGCCGCGCTGGATGGTGTCTGGCGCGGTGCAGCGCGAACGCGCGCGCAACCAGGAAGCGCTGGCGCGCCTGTCGCCGCTGGGGGAGTACGTGGTGGCCAAGGGCAGCGTGCACTTTCCGCAGATGTCGGAGCCGCAGCTGGTGCTGGACGCCTTGTCGAAACTGATCCGCAGGACGCGGCCGTAGCAAATCTTGTCTTTCGATAGCGCAGGCCTTCGCGAAATCGAAAAGCGCTGCTATAATACGGCCTCTAATCCCTGATAGCTCAGTCGGTAGAGCGACGGACTGTTAATCCGCAGGTCCCTGGTTCGAGTCCAGGTCGGGGAGCCAGAATTCGAAGGGCCGCATGCAAATGCGGCCCTTCTTGTTTGGCGCTGTCACCATTACGTATTGATGACTCCGACTGCGATACGCAGCAATTGTTCGACAGAAATAACTCGCTCACCATCTAGTGCCCGATGCCAGCCCAGGTAATTCGGCAGGTAG